>NZ_JQZY01000008.1:0-123120 GCF_000765965.1 Porphyromonas sp. COT-052 OH4946 | reverse complement strand
TTGGGAACATCCGGTATTAAAATCTGAGTGCCATTAACCTCTTTCTTACCCCGATAGCCCCTGTCGCCTGCCAGTATCTTGATCTTTCTCTGTGTGAGGCGTTCCACTTGTGCCAACGAGGCTTCTATCGTGTGTCCATCATACTCATTACGAAATGATTGAGCACCAAGAATAAGCCCCGTAGCCGAGCGGATGATGGAGACCTNATGCATTGTACCTCAGGTTCGTGAATAGAATAAATCTTTTGCCGGCTATGACGTCGTTGAGCAAGAATCGCCTCAAATCTCTCTATCAACTCCTTATGAACGCATTGAGCAAAAAATTTTCCACTGCGAGATTGTAGTGGATAATGCAAAGATTGCAGCCGAAACAAAGGCTTATCAACCTATTCCTGTTATCACTGATTTTACGGATGAGAACGGGACAGACCGCATGAAAGAGCAGATACAACTTAACTACAATCGCATCAAGGAGGAAACGAAACAAATCGTTACCGACGAGTTAGAACGGATAAAGAATGATCCGGATTTACAACACTTGCTGCAACAAGAGGCTTCGTAGAAGTATATCACTCTTGCCGAGATGTGGCGGCAGTCATCAAAAATGTTTCTCATTGATTGTTGACACAAAACAATAGTTTTTCTATCTTTGTAATGTGTTGTTAAGTCAGTAACAAATGGATATTTGGGATAAAAAGAAACGTTCGGAAGTAATGTCGAAAATTCCATCGAAGAACACTAAGCCGGAAATAATCTTGCGGAAAGCCCTTTTTGCTAAAGGCTTCCGTTACCGGATTAATTATAAAAAGCTACCCGGTAAACCAGACATTGTTTTTCCTAAATATAAAATAGTAATATTTGTTCATGGTTGTTTTTGGCATGGGCACGATATTGGTTGTATAGACTCGCATATTCCTAAGACAAATACCGATTATTGGGTAAAAAAAATTGCAAAAAACAAAGAGCGAGATAAAAACAATGCTATTCAAATTTTATCAATGGGATGGAAAATTTTAACCGTATGGGATTGCGAAATTCAGCAACGAGATAACTTAAAACTACTGATCGAAAAAATTGCAAATACGATATTAGAATCAGTTGCTTCTCGGAAAAGTATGCGAATCAAATTTTACGAAGAAGTAGAGGGCAACCTCACAATGGTTGCCCCAAAAACGATTTCTTATCAAGACAAAATTTCTGAATAGTTTACTCGGAGATATTTAATATATAGTTTTTTAATATTTCAAATCGCAACTTTCTGTTTTTAATCTTATTTACTCCTTCCGAAGACGCTAATTTGTATTTTTTTATCGCTTCGTTATCAGGGGTAGTTTCCACTTCTGTATCAGATGAATTCTCGAATTCATTATATTTTTTGATAAATTCACTAAATCGTTCTATCATTGTGGTGTTAATATTTATCTTCTCTTGGGTTAAATAATCCATTAAAGAAAACACGGTGTACAGTTGTGTTCGTTTCCTCATAAATGAATAATTTTCTTGCGAATAGAATTGTTTGAATTTTTCAATCCATTCTAATATTCTGTTTTTATCTTCCTCATATTCAGGATAGTTGGATGCATAGTCTGTATATGCTTCATTCAGAGGACTTTGATTAGTTTGATTTATTATACCCTTTCTCGCCAATAAAATAAGAGATGAACAAAATTCGTCATTTTTCATTCTCTTGATATCTCCATAGTTAAATAGTTTATAGTCAATCCAAAATGGCAATTCGACAATTTCTTGTGTTAAATCAGCAAAGAGTCCCCAAGTATTACTATGCCTTTTTTCTTGGTCATTTAAGGAGTAATTTGTCAAGTTAAGGCGATAAAAAATATTCCTTATTTCATCTCGCTCTTTGTTCTTTATTGATACAATAGACAAGTTAAAAGACCATATGATTACCTTATCATCATTAGATAAATTCTCAAAGCGTTTATCTCCATATTTTTCTTTAATATCTTCACTTGTCAAATGCTCTTTTGATAACCGGAATTCATTACCTATGAACTGGACAATTGCATTTATTCTTTGCTGCCCATCTACAATGTGGGTTATGGTTTTTCCGGTATCAGGGTCGGTCTCTGCATCCCAGAAGTAAACTTCTGGAATTATCAATCCCATTAATATGGTTTCTATTAATCTTATTTTATCTCTTTCGAGCCAAACACTTCTTCTTTGATAACTTGTATCAACAATCAAAGAACTGTCCTTAAAGTCACGAAAAATATGTTCTACTTTCAGTTCATGTCTATTATATGTCAATCCCATAAGTGTTATATTTAAATTTTTTCTTTTAATTTTCTAATTCCTAAAATATGGTATGCCTCTAAATCTTCCCAGCTTCTATAAATTCTATAATTAATAGAATGGTAGATAGATAAATGTTTTTGTAAGGATTTGTTTACTTCGTCAATCTGATTGTTCCAATCCGGACGAATTTCATCTATGTTTTTGAAATTGTGTTCGTTTATAAACCCTCTAAAAATAGACGACGTTATTTGGTTATAATGACATAAGTATTTAATGCTGTATTCCGCCCTTATTTTATTCCATAAATGGTCAAATAGTTTAGATGAAATGATTGCAATGTCAATGTCAGAATCTTCATCCCCTTCATCAAATTTTTTAAAGTCTTTACTTGGAGATAAACTGCATCCAATTTTCCCACTCCCAACCATTAAAACATTATGAAATGCCACTCCTATATTTTTATTAATTATCTCTTTGAGTGCATCCATTTGGGCTATAGAATCGGCCTCAGATTTATGTTGATATTCGCTAAAATACCAATTATCTGACCGTAGCAAGTATTTAATGAGAAACTCTTTCTCTGAAAGTGTTCCCACATCTTTCCTTATAGATTCTACTGAAAAATCCATATACAATAAATTACTCGATTATTCTATCTAGAAGTTTTTTCATCGATTTGGCAATCTCGTTGCTTAACTTTACAGGGACCCCATTGCCTATCACTTTAAATTTAGTTGATAATGAGATATCTCCTGAAATCACATATGAGTCAGGAACTGTTTGTATTCTTAAGGCCTCTCTGACGGATAGCCTTCTTTTTTGTTCCGGATGCAAATGTACCTCGTTATTGCCATATGCTGCTGTTGGACTGAATTTATTTCTATGCAATTTTTTGAAACTTTTTCTAGAAGTATCTCCCTCTTCTATTTCGCTAAATTTTGACGATTTTGGCTTGAAGTATTCATCAGAATTTGGCAATTTACCCAATTCTTCCTGATTTATGATGTAACTTCCAACTTTTAATTCATCGGGTATTTTTTTTAATGCCTCAAAGTCATCAATTTTATCCCACTCAAAAGCATTTTTTGCTTTAGGGTATTTTTCAGTAGGCCATGGAAACCAATCACTTTGGCTTGAATAATTTTTCCGAAAAATTTTCCGGAATAAACCTTTTCTAATTCCAAGTAGGATAATTCGTTCTCTGTCTTGTGGGATGCCAAAATCCAAGGCATTAAGCAATTTGCTATCTACCGCATAACCATTTTCTTGTAATTGTTGGATTAATTCTATGAAAAACTCTTGATGCTTTTTTGTTTTAATCAATCCTTTTACATTCTCAAATATAAAGAAAGAAGGTTTAAGTGTACAAATATGATCTACATAAGTTTTTGACAATTTACCTCTTTCTCCATTTTTTCCTTTATTTTTCCCTCCAATAGAAAAATCTGGACAAGGAGGCCCTCCAATAATTCCCCATATTGGGGTATCAATCTTTTTTACAATCTTTTTTTTCAAAGATGAAATATTAATATCTTCGATAGATTCATTAGAGCTAATATTCATTTCTTTCTCTAATGTAGAGCTCATTCCTGAATTATATATTTTTGAAATTTCAACTGAGATTTCATTCGACCAAATAATCTCAAACCCTTCCTGTTCAAATCCAAGATCTAAAAATCCACCTCCTGAGAAATATGATAAAATAGGTATATTCATTTGTGTTATTTTGTTGAAACAAGTAAATCTTTTATATCTACATTCAGTCGTTCGGCTATTTCAGCAAGTGTTTCCAATGATGGCTGGTATTCGTTAGTACACCAACGTGAAACCGTTGCTTCATTTCTACCTAACTCTTCTGCCAACCATTTACCGGTTCTATTCTGTTCTACAAGAACGACTTTTAGCCTGTTCAACTGTTTCATTTGTCAAATTATTGATATACCTTGCAAAGGTATTGATAATATTTGATTTAGGCAAGACAAGTCTCCTCTTAATTACCAGTATCCTTATTACTAATGAAAACATCTTTACCAAAGTCCTGCTAAGTCCCCCTCAACGCCACACACCGCCATCCTGACGCCACACTCTTCCAGAGCCTTTCAAACAGCTTAGAATCGTTCTGTTACCGACTACTTTCGTTACGCATTAATAGTGATGCGTAACAAAAACAGTATAATTATGGACGAAAAATTAAATCCGAAAGACCGTGTTCTCCTGATGCGAGAAGAGGGAGAAGGCAACAAACTCCAAGTAGTAAAGGGTATCGACAAAAAAGGAAAAATCGATGCCATTGACCCCCTGAAGGCAAAGCCCAATGACTTTCTCATCATTGACCGGCACGCCGATCCGATTGAGAACTTTTTCAGAAACTTCTTCAACCAGTTCAAAAATCCGTCGCATATCGGTTTTTATGCCGTTACGGTCGAGATGTTGGACAAGGTACTGACGCTAACCGAAAAGGAATTGGAGAAATTCCGCATCAATCCGAAGAACTTCCTGAATCAAACACAGGGAGAGTCTCAATCGGCACCCAAGCAAAACGAAATTATTAACCCTCAAACAGAAGAAATGAAAGCCAACGCACCCCAAACAGACGAACCGAAAACCGATTTCCGGCAATTCGACACCAATCGTATTCCTGAAAGCGAGTATCAGAAATACGGCATCAAGCCGGAAACCATTAAAGACGATCTTAATGCGATGAGCTACGGGTATAAATCGCCGCATTTGCTGAATATTACTCCAAACATCGACGGCGTGGAGTATCCGATGAAAGCCCGTTTGTCGTTGGAAGAGCAGCCGGACGGAAGCTTGAAATTCGTGCCGCATCCCTACCAGCACCAAGTCGATTTGGATAAACCGTTTCAAGGCATTATCCTTCCGGATGACGTCAAAGAAAACCTGTTGGCAACAGGTAACGGCGGTAGAGTGGTAGAATTAGAGCCGAACATCCCCGGCGAAAAAGTTCCTTCATTGATATCCATCGATAAACTGACGAACCGTCTGGAAGCCGTTCCGGCAGACAGACTAACCGTTTCCCAAAACCTGAAAGGCACTGAACTCACTCCCGAACAGCAACAGGCACTCCAAGAAGGTAAAAAAGTGTTGGTTGAAGGAATGACGTCCAGAAATACAATCGGGACGGATCATCCCAAAAAGTTCGATGCTTATGTACAGTTCAACGCGGCCAAAGGCGGGTATGATTTTACTTACGACGGGTTGAACCGGAACAGGCATCAACAAAGCAACAAGGAAAAACGCCCATCGCCCGCGGAACCCAACAAAGTTCGCATCCCCCCAAACCTTTTAGGCGTCGATTTGAACGAGAAGCAACAGAATGCGCTTCGGGAGGGGAAGACAACCTATGTGCAAGGTATGGTTAAAGACGGGAAAGGCGAACCTTTTAATGCCTATGTAAAAGTTAATCATGAGAAAGGGAAACTCGATTTCTTCAAATGGGATCCCGACAGGGCGAGAAAACAAAGTGCCCACGTGAAGCCTGCCGAAGAAAGCAAAACGCAGGTTGCCGTCAATAGTCACGGAAAAACCAACGAAGCGACGAAATATGCCAAAGAACCTCTGAAGCAAGGTCAACAACGGCCAACGGAAGCGCAAGATACCCGTCAGAAACAGCAACAAGGCTTGAAAAAGCCTGTGAGAAAATCCTCCGGACAAAGAATTTAATTCAACCACTAAAAAAGATCCAACAGTAGTATGAAATTGATTATAGCAGAAAAACCGAGCGTAGCCCGCGATATAGCGGCTATCGTCGGTGCAGATAACCGCAAAGAGGGTTATCTGGAGGGTGGCGGCTATGCCGTTACATGGGCTTTCGGACATCTTGTCGGGTTGGCCATGCCTGCCGACTACGGCATCACGGGGTTTCAGGCAGAGAACCTGCCGATACTTCCGGCTACATTTAAGTTGATCCCCCGCCAAATCAAAGACGGCAAGGAGTACAAGCCCGATCCGGGCGTATTGAAACAACTTAAAATCATCGGAGAACTGTTCGACAAGTGCGAACGTATCGTGGTAGCGACCGATGCCGGCCGGGAAGGTGAATTGATCTTTAGATATCTGTACGCGTATCTTAACGGCGATAAACCTTTTGACCGTCTTTGGATAAGCAGCCTTACGGATCAGGCAATCCGAAACGGATTGAACAACCTGCGCCCGGGAACGCAGTACGATAACCTCTATCTCTCCGCCAAAGCACGCAGCCAAGCCGACTGGCTTGTCGGCATCAATGCTTCGCAAGCCCTTTCCATCAGTGCCGGAAGCAGCGTCTGGTCATTGGGACGGGTGCAAACGCCGACCTTGGCGATGATATGCAGCCGCTATCTCGAAAACAAGGAGTTTAAACCACAAACCTATTTTCAGATAAGGCTCCACACGGCAAAAGAATCGATATCGTTCCCGGCAATCTCTACCGACCGGTACGACACCCGGCAAGACGCCGACAAAATCTTAGCGCGTATCCGCTCCGCAGAATATGTCAGCGTATCCCACGTTGAAAAGAAGCAAGTAAGTCAGGAACCGCCATTGCTTTACGACCTGACTACCTTGCAAAAGGAAGCGAACAGCCGGCACGGTTTCTCGGCCGACAAAACCCTATCAATCTCCCAATCGCTCTACGAAGCCAAATTCATTTCCTATCCGAGAACAGGGAGCCGGTATATCTCCGATGATGTGTTTGCGGATATACCCGCCCTTATCGCTCAATTATCGGCTGATCCGTCATTCGGAAGTTATGCCCAAGCGCTATCATCGGGTACGGAACTCAACAGGCGCTCGGTAAATGATAAGAAGGTAACCGATCATCACGCTCTGATTATTACAGAGAATATGCCCCAAGATTTATCCTCCGAGCAAAAAACGTTGTACGATATGATTGTCGCCCGTGTGCTGGAAGCCTTTTCCGGGAAATGTACCCAAGAAACTACTGCCGTTTCGTTGGAAATTGCAGGTGTGTCTTTTTCGGTAAAAGGGAGTGTTGTTCTAACCCCCGGTTGGCGAGGCGTGCTGAATACACAGGATGAAGAAAGAGAGGATGACGCTATTTCAACACTTCCGGATTTATCTACCGGTGATACACTTCCTGTGAACGATGGGGAACTCTTGGAGAAGCAAACCAAACCTCGCCCTGTACACACGGAAAGCAGCCTTCTTTCGGCAATGGAGACCTGCGGAAAAGAATTAACGGACGAATCCGAACGGAAAGCCCTCAAAGAGTTGGGCATCGGAACGCCTGCCACCCGTGCGGGAATCATTGAAACACTCTTATCTCGCGAATACATTCGTCGGGAAAAAAAGTCCCTTGTTCCGACAAACAAAGGATTAACGGTTTATCTTGCCGTACGGGATAAAAAGATTGCCGACGTCAGCATGACCGGAGAGTGGGAAAGAGCCTTGAATAAAATAGCGGCAGGCGAAATGGATGCCGATACATTTCACAAGGGGATTGAGGTATATGCCTCACAAATTACCTCCGAACTGTTGGAAAGTCGGATTGAAAGCGGCCATGCACGGGAAGCATATCCCTGTCCGAAGTGTAAAAACGGCCGGGTCGTTTTGTTCCCGAAAGTGGCCAAATGCAATAACGAAGCATGCGGGCTTACCGTATTCCGGAACAAATCGGGCAAAGACCTGACCGACGGACAACTGAAAGAATTGCTGCTCAAAGGGAAGACCCCACTTATCAAAGGGTTTAAGAGCAAAGAGAATAAGCCTTTTGATGCGATAATAGCCTTTGACGCGGACTATAAAACCATTTTTGAATTTCCGCCAAAAACAGGTTTCAACAGGAAACGCAAATAAAAGCGCTACCTTTGCCACTAAGAAGTTCATACGCACCACAGGTTTAATGAGCGATTGTTAAGTCGGGGTACTGTTGAATTTTTTAGTGGCGGCACTGGGGAGGGATACCCCGGTGCCTTTTACTTATTTCAATTTGAATATTTTACCACTAAAAAATCATCCGTATGAAATACAATCCCCATTTAGATCCGGCGGAAATGTCTTACTTCCGTTTGAACCTCCTTTCTTATTTGCGAGATGCCCACCCCGACAAGGCCAATGACCTATCTTTCATTGCCGTACGGGGAGACATGGCCGCCGAAGCGTACAGCCAAGCCATAAAAGCGGGCTTAGACCACATTCAGGCTGCTGAAATAGCAAACGAAATCCTTTTCAAAGGGCTGCACTTCTCCCCATACAATATGCTTGTCGAAATCCTTTGGAATGAGTTTTACGACGAAGTTTCTCCCGGTGAAGCGGAAGAGAAAGCGAGAGTATTGTTACCCGAATGTCAGGCAGTATTTGCCAAATACCACCTGAACGACCATTACGCCGATACCCCTGAGTATTCAATCCTCTATACAGAGCTTGTCGGCATCATTCAATTGCTGTTAGAAGATGGGCTACAATAAGCGTATTCATCTGCGACAGAATATCGACGCCATCCGGCTGGTGTTGATGCTCGACAAAGAACGACGGGAAGCTACGCCCGAAGAGCGTAGCGTGCTATCTCTCTATTCGGGTTTTGGAGGGCTCAAGGCTATCCTAAATCCTGTTGATAAACCCGAAGATATCCGACATTGGTCTAAATCCGAAGCTGAGCTTTTCCCTTTAGTCGCAGAACTTCATCAGGTACTTCGTGAATACTCCTCCACACCGGAAGCGTATAAACAATATATCGGTTCATTAAAAAACTCTGTACTCACCGCCTTCTATACGCCTAAGCCTGTTGTTGACATCTTGGCAAAAACACTGAAAGAAAGCGGGATTGAGCCGATGCGTTTCTTGGAGCCGAGTGCAGGGACAGGAGCGTTTATAGAGGCTTTTAAGGAAGAGACTCTCGAATCCCGGTATATGGCATTTGAAAAGGATTTGCTGACCGGTAAAATCTTATCGCATCTCTATCCCGATGAGTATATCAGAATAGAAGGCTATCAAAAAATCGAGAACCGTTACTCCGGATATTTTGACGTCATCGCTTCCAATATTCCTTTCGGGGATGTAGCCGTCTTCGACCCGCAATTCTCGAATCACAAGCATCCTGCGGTCAAGCAATCGACACAGGCTATTCACAATTACTTTTTTACCAAGAGCGTTCAAACGGCGAGGGAGGGCGGAATCATCGCTTTTATTACAAGCCAAGGCGTTCTTAATTCGGAACAGAACAAGCCGGTACGGGAATACCTGATGACCGGTTGCAACCTCGTTTCCGCTATCCGTCTGCCGAACAATCTTTTTTCAGACTATGCCGGGACGGATGTCGGGAGCGACCTGATTATCCTGCAACGAAAAAGTGAAAATACATCTCTAAGCCCAAGAGAACAGGATTTTATCGAAAGCCGGAAACTGTCGAACGGTATTTCGATCAACAATCTGTTTCGCGACTTTTCACGGGTGGTGCAAACCCATTCAAAAGTAGATACCGATCCTTACGGTAAACCGGCCATTGTCTTTACGCACGAAGGAGGGATAGACGGTATTGCCCGGGATTTGGGACAAATGCTGAAAGAAGACTTTGCCCGGCATCTGGATTTGCGGCATTATCATATCTATACTCATCAAGAAGAAATAAAAAGTGCCGCACAGTTGGATTGGGAAGAAAATCCTTTGGGACTTGAAGACGTTTTTTCCGACGAGGAGTTGGAAGATATCCGGCTATCAAACGAACAGCAATTAACCTTAGAAGAAACTCGACCTACTTTTAATCAAGAGACCTCTCGTCCCCCTGATGATCTAGATCCTTTTTGGCAGGCTATTGAGGACGAGTGGTTCCCTGAAGAAAAAAAGTTTTGGAATCAGGAAGAAAAAGGTCAATCACGAGTAATTCTTCAAGAGGAAAATCATTATAAGAATGGGGATGGAGTACAGCAGGATACTCTCTTTAAATTAGATGAGTTCAAAGAGCCGACTTCGGAGGTGAAAGTAGATACGGTTTCACAAGCACCGGTCATTACGCTTTACGACCTCTTCGGTTTCTCGCAGGAGGAACGCAGCCAAGTCAAAAAGCCCAAGAAGAAGGTTAAGCGAGCAAAACCCAACGTAGAATCGGAGCAAGCTCTCCTTTTCATGGACTGGAGAGAGGAGATGGCTTACGAAGCCGCTCAAAAACGGGAGCAAGAGAAACAGGTAATACCCATCCCTTATTACCTTTCCGAAAAGATGCCGGCCCATTATCGTGAAGGCTCACTGATAACCGATGAAAACAACCGTATCGGCTATTTGCGGGACATGAACGGATTTCAGCCGATGTTCCATCCGCTTCAACTGACGACTACACAGCAGGCGAAAGCGTCCCTTTATATTGAGATACGGGACACTTATCACCACCTGTACAGTAACGAAGCGACACGATTGGAAGCGAATCCTGCCCTTCGTGAAATGCTGAACAGGCTTTACGACGATTTTATCCGTCGTTTCGGGAACATCAACGACCCCAAAAATCTCAGCCTGATCAAGATGGACGCGGGAGGAACGGAAATCCTCTCACTCGAACGCTACATCGATGGCAAAGCCGTCAAAGCCGATATATTCCGGCAGCCCGTCGCATTCAATCCGAACGAGATAACTCATGCCCGGAGTGCCAGAGAAGCCCTGACTGCTTCTCTCAACAAATATGCAACCGTGAACCTTGAGTATATGGCGGAACTCACGGGAGGAACATCCGAAGAACTATTAGATGAACTAAAAGGCACGGTTTACTTCAATCCCATGATCGCGGCTTATGAAATCAAGGATAAGTTCATCAGTGGCAATGTCATTTCCAAAGCCGAACAGGTGGAACGTTTTCTGGAGAGCCATGCTGACCATAAAGCGGCCAAAGAGTCTCTTTCGGCTTTACACGAAGCGATTCCCCGGCCAATTCTTTTCGATGAGCTGGATTTTAATTTCGGCGAACGATGGATTCCGACAGGAATTTACAGTAAATATGCTTCATACCTGTTCGACACGGACGTTTCGATACACTATGCCCCAAGCCGGGACGAATATACCCTTACTACAAACAGTAAAAACGTAAAGATATGGGATCAATTTGCGGTAAAGACCCAAAGTCGAACGTTCGACGGCATTGCCCTGATGAAACATGCCTTGCACAACACATCGCCGGACATTACAAAGAAGGTCAATAAATACATTGACGGAGAATTGAGAGAGGTGAAGATACGAGACGCTGAATCTATTCAACTTGCCAACTCAAAGATCGATGCAATACGAAACGGCTTTACCGACTGGTTGAAAGAACAATCCGAGGAGTTTAAAGAACGGCTGGCAGACAAATATAACCGCACATTTAATTGCTTTGTTCGCCCCGATTACGATGGTTCGCATCAAACTTTTCCCGGTCTGGATTTGAAGGGATTGGGTATTCCCAATCTATATAAGAGTCAAAAAGATGCCATCTGGATGGATATATTGAACGGCGGAGGGATTATCGATCACGAAGTTGGCGGAGGAAAAACGCTGATCATATGCGTAAGCTCTTATGAGAAAAAACGGTTAGGACTAGTCAATAAACCTGTTATTATTGCCTTGAAAGCCAATGTTCACGAGATTGCGCAAACCTACTGTACGGCTTATCCCAATGCCAAGGTGCTGTATCCCGGCAAAGAAGATTTTACTCCGGCCAAGCGGATAAAAATCTTCCATGAGATGAAAAATAATAACTGGGATGCCATTATCCTGACACACGAACAGTTCGGTATGATCCCTCAATCGCCCGAGATACAGCGGCAGATACTGCAAGCGGAACTCGATAGTGTGGAAGAGAATCTGGAACTCCTTCGGAGGGAAGGTAAGGAAATATCTCGTGCGATGGAAAAGGGACTTATCAAAAGACAACAGAATCTCGAATCCAAGCTGGAACGTATTGCTTTTCAGATTGAGAACCGGAAAGACGACACGGTCGATTTTCGCCTGATGGGTATCGACCATCTTTACGTGGATGAATCGCATCGTTTCAAAAACCTGACTTTTACGACCAGACATGACCGTGTCGCGGGATTGGGAAATGCCGAAGGTTCACAGCGTGCCCTCAATATGCTCTTTGCTCTGCGGACGATTCAGGACAGGACAGGTAAAGATTTGGGTGCGACATTCCTTTCGGGAACCACCATTTCCAACAGTCTTACGGAACTGTATCTTTTATTCAAATACCTTCGTCCGAACGAATTGGAGAGGCAAGGCATCAATACATTCGATGCGTGGGCGGCTATTTTCGCCAAGAAATCGATTGATTACGAATTTTCGGTAACGAATGAAATCGTACAGAAGGAACGTTTCCGCTATTTCATTAAAGTCCCTGAACTGGCCGCGTTCTATGCCGAGATAACGGATTATCGTTCTGCCGAGGATATCGGTATCGATCGCCCGGCAAAGAATGAAATCCTGCATCATATACCGCCCACTCCCGACCAACAGGAGTTTATCGGAAAGTTGGTGGAATTTGCCAAGACGGGAAATGGGGAGATACTGGGGCGTGAGCCTTTGTCGGAAAAAGAAGAGAAAGCCAAAATGTTGATCGCAACCGACTACGCCCGAAAGATGAGTCTCGATATGCGAATGATTGATCCTGACAGTTACGGTGACCATATAGACAATAAGGCTTCTCATGTGGCTAAAATGGTATCGGAATACTACAAAAAGTTCGAGGCTCATAAAGGAACACAGTTTATCTTTTCGGACTTGGGAACATACAAGCCCGGCGAATGGAATCCCTGCTCGGAGATTAAACGGAAACTGATGGAAGATTATGGCATTCCGTCGCACGAAATACGTTTTATTCAGGAAGCCAAAACGGACAAAGCCCGTAAGACCATGATTAAGGAAATGAACGAGGGGAAAATTCGTGTGTTGTTTGGTTCTACTGAAATGCTCGGTACGGGTGTGAATGCCCAGAAACGCTGCGTTGCCATTCACCATTTGGATGCTCCGTGGCGACCGTCGGATTTGGAGCAAAGGGATGGCCGGGGTATCCGCAAAGGCAATGAAATCGCCAAGCAATATGCCGGCAATAAGGTTGATGTGATCATTTATGCTGTGGAGAAATCATTGGATGCGTACAAATTTGGGTTATTGCATAACAAACAGCTTTTTATCCGTCAGCTGAAGAACAATTCATTGGGTAGCCGTACAATCGACGAAGGAAGCATGGATGAAAAAAACGGGATGAATTTCAGTGAATATGTGGCCATACTTTCGGGGAATACGGAACTGTTAGAGAAAGCCCGCTTGGAAAAGAAGATTGCCTCCCTCGAATCGGAGAGGCAAGCGTTTATGCGGGGTAAATCCTCTTCACGCTATAAATTGGAGGATGCTCTTACGAATGTGGAGAAGAACAACCGTTTTATCAGCCGCATATCCCAAGATATGAAAGCCTTTAGCGCTCGTGTACAGTATCAACCGGACGGTATTACCCGTTTGAATCCGGTACTGCTGGACGGTCTGCAAGGGAGCAATCCGAAGGAAGTCGGCTTAAAATTGAATGAAATTGCCGATAACGCCCGTACACACGGAGCACATGAGAAAATAGGCTCGCTTTACGGTTTCGATCTGCTGGTCAAATCCGAGACAACGGTCAAAGACGGTTTCGACCTGATTCAAAACCGCTTCTTTATCAAAGGCGCAGGCGATATTCTCTACAACTACAATCATGGGATTATAGCCTCCGATCCAAAGACGGCATCGTTGAACTTCCTGAATGCCCTTGACTCTATGCCCAAACTGAGGGACAGGTATCAGGCGGAAAACGAAAAGTTGCAGAAAGATATTCCGGTACTCAAAGAGGTGGTGGAAGGTTCATGGCGGAAAGAGCCTGAGTTGAAAGCCTTGAAAGAAGAGTTGATACGGTTAGACCGCAAAATACAACTCTCCCTGAAACCGATAGAAGAACAGGAAGGAGAAGAGGTAACTGCCGACAAGGCTGTCTCTTTAAAGCCTCTTAATCAATTACAAGTAAAACGCGAAACATCCATAGCACCCGATGTTTCATTACCTAGTACTTTGGCAGGTGTGAAAGAAATCATGGGAGACAGGCTTGTTATCTCATCGGTGGGAGGCAGTATGCCGAAAGTAGAGAAAAGAGAGGTTGTTAAAGGTGTAAGATTATAAACCAAAAGCGGCTAATCTCACAAGTTAGCCGCTTTTATTTGTTATCATTCATCAAATAATTCCTGTAATTTTCGTTGGAGGATTTTCTTGTCGGGTAACTGGGTCTGGTACTCCGATACCATCGTGGGTGATAAATACCTGCTTAGCGCATATTCTACGACTTCACAGTCTTTGTCTTTACATAACAGAACGCCAATGCTCGGATTCTCATTGGGCTTCTTTACATCCCTATCCAATACTTCCAGATAAAAATTCAGCTGTCCCAACTGTTCGGGCTTAAACTTATCAGCCTTCAATTCAAACGCCACCAAACACTGCAATCCCCTGTGATAGAAAAGCAAATCAATGAAAAAATCACTGTTGCCAACCTGTATCCGGTATTCCTCGCCAACAAACAGAAAATCCTTTCCCAACTCAAGGATAAAATTTTTCATCTGTCCGATCAGCCCTTTTTGAAGTTCTTTCTCATCATGGTCTTTCGGCAATGTCAAAAATTCAAGCACATAACTATCCTTGAAACTGTTTTTTATGAAAGGGTGAGTTTCTCTCAACACTGTTGAGAGTTTTGTGTTTCCAATCATAGTCCGTTCAAATAGTCCTGAAGAGATTTGTCTATCCAATTCCCTTTTTGAGTACCGTTCATTTATGCTTTGATTGAGATAAAACTCCATCTCTTCAATACTTTTGCTACGTGAGAATATAAGCAGGTTATTCGTCCAGTTAATTTCTCTCACCAGTGGTGAGAGTTTTGGATAATCCCTGTACGTTTCATAAAACTGTTTCATTCTCCAAAGGTTTTTATCGGAAAAACCCAAATATCATCAGTAGACACAATCTTCTGACAATATTCTGAATGCAAATTCCTTGGGTTCATCACAACGTTTCGGAACTTCTCCCATTCCGTTTCTTATTAAAATTCTCTCTGATAAATGTATGTACGTCGCTCTCCTTATAGAAAGTCTTTTGATAAAGTGTATGAAAAGGCAACTCCCCCGAACTTCGATAACGCTGCAAGGTACGTTTGCTCACGTGAAGCAATTGGCACAAGTCCTGATTGTCAAATAACAACTCTCCGTCCAACATATTCCGATGTTGCCCCATTTTATCGAGGGTCTTATCCAATCTGCTGAAGCGATCCATAATGCGTTCCATCCATGCTTCAAAATTTTCCTTGTCGATATACATAACCTTATGTTTTTTTTAGATGATGTGACCTATGATAAAGTAGTTTTGGTTCGAGGGATCTTTGATAATAATTTCTTTTTCTCTCATATATTTGATGTAACTTTTAGCGGTACGCTCCTTGACATCCATCGTCTGCTGGATGCGGTCGCAAAGATCAATATAAGTCAGATGCTTCTGCATACCGAATATCTCACGGGCAACATTCGCCAGTTCCTTTTCTTTCCGTTTCTCTTTCTCCTCTCTCGGTTTTTCTCCCAGATAGGTGTGCATGCCTATTTCCTTATTCCATGCAAACTGCATCAAGGGAACATCGAGCGGGCTTCCGTCCCTTACTTTCAATGCCTTGACAACCGATACCGACGGCTCGGTATCAAGTTCAATACTCAAAATTGCTGCTGCTTTACGTTGTAACTCCGAACCGAGATGTCCCCGAAGTTTCAGACCATTAGGTACATAATGCAGAACACAGACGATACACGTACGGTAAATCCCGGCCAATCGATATAACTCGTCTACTATACGAATGCTTTCCGCTTCATCGTTGGCAGACAGCACCAAGTCGGCAATCCCGTCGATAACCACCAAGCGGATGCCCTCGTATTCGTAATAGTATTTATCCATACTCTGAACAATGGCTTGCAAACGTTCTTTACGCGACATCCCTGTTAGAGAGAATGCCCGGAGCTCCTCAGGTTTCTCTGTCAACTTAGCCCGTTTGAGCAGATTAGATACATTCTTGAAAAGCTGTACTTCCGATTGCTCCGTATCATACAGCAGAATGGCTCTACCCTCCGGATTGTTACACACTTGGATGCCCAGCGTGTCTATATTTCGATGATCTTTGATGACTGCACCGGCAATTAAGGATGCAACATAGTTGCTTTTCCCGGTACCTTCACCTCCCGTGATACAAAGAATGTTGCCTTGTGTACCGAGTGGTACATCCCCTGCAGAAATTACCTCCTCAGCTTTAGCGGGAGGATTATTGAAATCGATTTCACATGACTTGAGCATGGTCATGGTTTCATTATACAGGTTGTCAAGAAGATCAATGAATAGTTTTTGGAATTCTTTGTGACCGTTCCCCTTGTGAAAATAGTCCGTAACATCTTTGTCTTTTTTATCTCCGGAGAGCGGTAATATCAATCGTTTGACGTCATACTCCGCCAATGCCTTTTCATGTCTCAAGGCTGCCTCTCTACCGGTTTTATCTACATCATAGAGCAATACGATATGTTTGAAGCGAAACGTAAGCTTATAGATGATTTCCGGCGAGATAGTAGAAGTTTCACTATTGAAACAGATGGCGTGAAAACCATGTGCTGCGAGTGTCATCACATCTTTTTCTCCTCCTGTGATGAACAGCGTATCTCCTTTCGATGGAAGTTGCTCCAATCCGAAACAATAGCCCTCGCCGATCATTCCGCCGTACAGGAAACGGACTTCCGAAAAAGGACGATAGATTTTGATATATCGCTTGCCCATATAGCCAAATATCGGCTCACTATCTGACGAAATGTAACCAAACGGTCTGCTTTCCCGGTTTTCGCTTCGGAACTCTTTTAGAGAAATGACTTTATACTGTTTCAGTATTTCGGGAGTGATGCCCGACTGAAACCAAAAATCCAGTTCTTTCTGTGAGAACTTTTGTTGGATGATATGATAAGGTTTGCTCTTAGGAGGCTCGCTATGCAATGGCGTATTCTTTTGTGGTAAAGGAATGGCTGATGGTCTATAAGACATGCAACCGGCATCCTCCAGATGCAAAGACATGTCCCGGTTAATGGTTTTTAGAATTTCCACGAAATCCGTTCCGTTGTTACAGTCCAGACCTTTGAGTTTTCCGACAAAAAAGAAACAGTCTCCACTATACGTATCATTACCGAAGTCTTTGATCCGATAGATGTTATTATGCCGGTCGAAGTAAACATTGCAAGATGCTTTGCGGTCTTCATACAGCGGATTCAGAAAATTTCGTCCCACTCTCCATTGTACCGGAATGTAGTGCCTGAACACGTCCAGTCCGTTATTTGTCCGCCTTAATATTTCGTCTTTGCTGAGCATGGAGCTTATGATTATTGACAAGGTCGTTCATACATTCATCGGTACTGCGGATTCTCTTTTCGGCAAGCATCCGTTTGATCTCGGCAATGGTATAATACGATTTACCGGAGATAATGGAATAAGAAATCTGCCGTTTACTGCGTAAACGTTGCAAAGTGCGTTCGCTGATTTTAAGAAAAGTGCAAACATCATAACTGTCCACCCACATTTCGTCGGGGTTCATCTTGTCACCGTCCTGATGGTCGATGACAAACTTGGCTATGGCGTTTATTTTAGCAACCAGTTCTTTGTAAGCTTGACTGTCTATAGTGATGACTTCCATTGCTGTAATTTTCTTGATTCGGTGCAAAGTTCGGAAGCCTGAAAACGATACTCTGCCAAGTTGGTAAAAGTTTTTTTGAGTCAAAAAACAACGATTTCAGAGGGCTTCTGTCAGGTCTGAAACGAACAAAAAAGAACTACCAACTTGGTAGTTCTCAGGAAAAATAATAAGTTGATCTTCAACTATCTTTCATCATCTTCATCCATTCGTCTGACAAGATTTTCAGTGATGAGATTCAAGTATTTTGTCCGGTCAATTTTTCGTTCCCGGATGGATACATAGGTTCTGTAATATTCGCCCAGATCAATATTAAAGACCGTTTCCAAAGCCATCATAATCTCTTTGATATCAGCATTACCTCGGTTAAGGTATTTGCTCGCATCCAAAGCATATCCCAACTCGACCAGAGCGACCTTGGGCCCTGTCCACTTCAAATCATTGACAGGATAGGTTGCCCTGCTTTTATTAATAACCGTCTGTTTTTTCAGTGCATGCATTTTCCTGTTAAGGAAAATACGTAACATCTCATTGCAGATGATTTTTGCAACCTTATAATCGTAACCTGTTGCAAATTCATTGTCCATGATATAGTGCACACTTTCGAGTCCCAGCTGATGGCAACGCTTGTGTCTGATGAAGTAATGCTTATCCAAATGGCTGGACTTAGAGCGGTAATACTGATAGAAGTCGAGGTTTTGCTGAAAGAAATAGGTCAGTCCATCCAATTCTCTCTGGTAATACGCTGCCAATGTGTCGTTGCTCCCATTAGGGCATTTCAACTCGATCGTATGTATTTTGTTGAAGTAAAGAAGAAATCCGAGAATCTCCGGCTTGATTTCTTTGAAAAAGACAATTTCATCTTCCTCTCTAATAGATTCAAAGGAAACAAAGCGGGTTCTTATCTCTTGCAAGCATCCTTCCAAGTATTCAATAATCGAAACCAAAGCTTTTACGGAGATATCACAGCTTTCCATGTCGATGGCCTCCAATTCTTGGTGAACTTCTTTTAGTTTCTGGGATAGGTATTCTTTCATCAATTGTTATAAGTAATACTTACCTGCTCGCTTTGAGGAATGTTTTTCACCATAATGACTTTATTGCCCATTACTGAAGACGATAGTGTATCCCACTTTCTAGCTGATTCAGAAAGTGGGGATAATATCGTCTTTTGATGATGCTGTAATAACTTACTTTTTATTTGACAGACTTGTCCAGAAAGCATCTTCCTCTTCAATTCTTTCGGAAAAAAGCCAGACCTCTTTGATAAGTCCGTCCTCCAAACGAAGCAAATCCACGCCTCTCATCGCCATAGAAACTCCATTTTTATCCAAAGCAAAACGGATAGAAGCCACCACCATAGCCCCATTGTCGGCAAGGTAATCTACTTTAATACCCAAATCGCCACCGCTCCATTCAGCCAATTTCCCTAAGTGGGCAAAGACGGCTTGTTTCCCGGTGAAAGTACCCGACTGAACGCCCTTGCCCGGCTGATGCCAAACCAAATCATCGGCAAAAAGCGACGCCACTTTTGCCATATCGCCATTTTCCAACGCAGAAAAATACTGCTGTACAATTTCTAAATTTGTCATTTTTAAATCTTTATTTTTAGATGAATTCTTGTTTTCACCGAATTGACAAGATGCAAATCCCATCAAAACAACTGCTAATAAAACTATCTTTCTCATTACCGATTGATTTTTGTGATGAAAAGTTGAGTTTTTGATGGCAAAATTATATCTTTGCTCTCTATTTGTCAAGTACCTACAATATTGTATGATACTTACCATATTGTTAGATTTATTGATAATCAATAATAAAAAATTGCTATGGAGAGAAAAAATTCAGACAATGAATGCCCAGTACGAAAGTCGATGCAGATTTTTGCAGGTAAATGGACTTTACTCATTATTTATCAAATCAACAGCAGAATAGTCCGCTACGGAGAGCTCAAGCGTGCCATTCCGGGTATAAGCGAGAAGATGCTTATAAACGAACTGAAATTCCTCTGCGACAAGGGATTGATTGCCAAAAAACAATACCCGGAAGTGCCTCCACGTGTAGAGTATTCGCTTACACCATTGGGCGAGAAAGTGCTGCCGATTATCGATGAAATTGCCCGATTCGGAATGGAAAATCTGTGAATCATATTCTAATGGCACTCTCTGCTATATGCACGCCATGCGGAAACAGGTCATTTACCTTCGTCAAGTACTTCTCTTAATGCATTCATCCCGTTAATGGCGGATGGGAAACCCGAATAAACAGTCATCAAAAGCATAATTTCCTTGATGCTTTCTTCGGAAAGTCCGACATTCAAGCCTGCTTCGATATGAAACTTCAACTGGGGGCGGGCATTGCCCAAGGCTGTTAACGCTGCAATGGTGGCTATTTGACGATATTTTCTGTCCAAATTTTCTCTTGAGAAAATATCTCCATATCCGTATTCGAGTATAAATTGTGTCAATTCAGGAGCAAAACCATCGTAAGTGCTTTGCAGCTTTTCCACCATTCCCGGAGCTATCGCCGACAATTGCTGTTTTCCTAACTGCAATCGGTCTTGGGCGTTTTTTCTTTCTTCAAAACCCTCATTGTCAGAAACACCATGCTGTTTTCGTTCCTGCAAGACTTCTTTTAATGCATTCATCCCGTTAATGGCAGAAGGGAATCCGGCATAAACAGACATTTGTAAAACAACCTCTTTCAGCTCATCGACAGAGCTTCCCGTATTGAGCGCTCCGTTGAGATGAACCTTCAGTTGCGGTCGGGCATTGCCCAATGCCGTAAGTGCAGCAACTACCGCAATTTCTTTCGATTTCAAATCCAAGCCGTCACGAGAATAAATATCTCCAAACGAATACTCTATAATGAATCTTCCCAAGTCGGGAGAAATCTCTTTGAGACTTTCAATTACTTTCTTGCCGGCCTCACCATCAATTTCTTTAAGCTTTTGCCAGCCTCTATTAAAACGTTCTGAATCCATATCTCTTTCTTTTATTTGTGCTTGTGGCAAACGCTGAAATAAATAAAAACAAAATACCAATTATCGGTTTCATCTTTTTTTGGGTTACAAAGATAATTCGGCAAGAATGCGTTCGGATAGGATTTTTCTCCTTTATTTGGGTGCTTTTACGACCTTTTTAGATATTTCTTTTGGAAAGCAGTCGGTGAGAAAGATGTTTTCCGGCGAAATATTTTTGCAAAATAAGAGTTGTCTTCAAATCCTAATTTAAAAGCGATTTCATTGATGTTCAGAGAGGTGTATAACAATAATCTTTTGGCTTCGGTTATTTTCATATCCAACTGCAACTGCTTAGCTGAAAGCCCCGTTTGCACTTTGCATAGTTCACTTAGTGTATCAGGAGTTGTTTTCAGTCGTTCGGCATAAGCTGTTATGGGTAGATTCGTATGGATATTTTCCATAAGTAGTTTTTTGTACTTAAAAATCAAGCTATCCTGACTCCTATAAATAGTCGTCCCATTCTTAAGCAAAGAAATAAAATAGGAAATGGCTATCTCCTGCTTTTGCTTATCCTCTTCCGCAAGCATTTTCTTCAAAACAGTCTCCATAAAAGAGATTTCCTCTTTGTCAATATCCCGGTAGGGAGTAGAAAAATCAATATTATACTGTTGAGCAAAAGACGTTTCCATCAAGATGAAATAACCCTGTGTCTCAGCAGAATATTCCCAGTTATGGATTTGTCGAGGATTTGTGGTAAAAATTCGCTGAGGGCAAATTTCGTATTCTTCAAAGTCAATAACATTAAGCCCTTTTCCTTGAGTAAACCAGACGATTGAATAAAAATTGTGTCTGTGAGGCCATTCAATATCTGCGTCCGGCGTCTCTTCAAAAATGCCGATATAATGCTGTACCGGTTCGGTACTATCTAATATGTCGCTAATTTTATAGATTTTCACTTGAAAGAGTTTTTCTTGCAAAATTACAATATATACCAACAAATCCCCAACATATCAAATTCCATTCTTCCTATAACATTGATTCCCATTAGGGGATAAATAAAAATCAAATGTTTCCTCAACGGTCGTACCTGAGATATTGAGCAAATACTTACAACGGATAATCACAGCCAGCACATCATTTGTATTTCTACTGCCATATCCCTGTAAGTTGTCAGGAAGTAAACTTTTAAGCGAGTCGATACGAGCATCCATTCTTTGAATATCTACCGCATATCTATCATATTCACTTTTAAGTTTTGTCTTGGTTTGTAACTCCTTGGTCATAGCTTTGGCAAGTTCGATACGTTTGATGACAACTTCCTTATCCTTTCTAAAATCGTTTGTCAGATAAGCAATACTGTCGGCAACCGTGACTGTGCCTTGTTCCGACATTTCCAATACCTTAAAGTCAATGCCGGATTGACCTTTCAATACATAATCACGAATGGTTTTCTCGTACTTGCTATTCATATTTGAACCACTGCAAGCAACGAAGAGAACCGCAATCAAAAAATAAATTGTCTTTTTCATAACTGAATTGTTTGTGAATATTCTACTTAATTTAGTTTTATATCAGCAAATCTTGACGATAAGTTATATACCACCCAAACCTCTTTTCCTCTTTCTGGTTTTGTACGGATATATTCGGTCAAAGCCTTCATGACCCATTCCCTAAAAGCTCTTGCTTCAAAGGAGGCCGTCCGGTAGCTTACGAATATGAGAGCATCCAAATTATAGAGCTTCATTTCAGATTCGCGACCATTATACTTATATTTATGTATACAGCTCACTTCGTCTTCACACAATAACCCGAATTTGAATATACTCCGAAGCTGATTGCCGATGCTACTTACATACACATTGAACAGACTCGCAATCTCATGCTTAGTCATCCATAAAGTGCAATTTACAAGTTTTGCTTCAACAACAAATTGATTTTCGCCGTTTTCTCGGATTTTGATATAACCTCGATTCATAACACAACATATTTAATCGGTTATTCCTCCTCTTGCTTTGCTGTGAAACCGATTTGCCGGCGAGGTTTGTTTTCCTGCTCTTTTTGTGATGCGAGTTCGGTGAGTGCTTGGTAGATGTCACTAAACTGCATATTCGTTTCAATCATAAATTCCTCCAGTTTGCGATTCAGTTCGGCGTAGCCTAAGGCGTATTGACGCAGTATCACGAATGCTCGCATGATAGAGATATTCACCTCGATAGCTTGGGGACTTCTCAATACGGAAGAGAGCATTGCCACCCCTTGTTCGGTAAATGCAAATGGAAGGGCTGGACTGAATTTCAGGTTCTGAGGCAGGTTGTCACACATTGTGATAAGCTCTTGCCATTCACTTTTCGTGAGTTCAAACATAAAATCCGGTGGAAAACGCTTTATATTACGTTTCACAGCTTGTTTCAACGCACGTGTTTCAACCTCATAGAGCTCGGCAAGATTATAATCGAGCATTACTCGTTGTCCCCGAATCTCGAAAATCTTGTTTTGAATAAGTTGTAATTCCATATATTGAAACCAATTAGTTGATGTTTGCTATGGAGATTTCTGTCTTTACTTTTGAGTGAAGACCCATTTTCTTCTCAAATGTATGTGCCCAAAGGGAAGACTTCTCTTCTTCGGAAAGACTGTGCCACATTGTAGATATACGTTTAACCCTTTCCGGATCATGCGACAATGTATCCGGAAGATTAAACAATGCCATCTTCTCTCCCAAAGAAAGGCACTCGAATAATCTGTCTAAACATGAATTCGACCTTATTCTCTTTTCCTCCAATCGTTTTGCGAATGACGCCATATCGCTGCTTACCTTTGCATCGGTAATCCGAGCATAAATCTGTGTCGTTTTGATATTGGTGTGTCCCAACATTTTCGATACGCTCTCTATGGAAACTCCTTTTGTAAGCGTTAAAGTTGCAAAAGTGTGGCGGGCAAGATGGAAGGTCAAGTCTTTGCCTATGCCACAAATTGTTCCGATTTCTTTCAAGTATTCGTTCATTTTCTGGTTACTCGCTACAGGAAGGACTTTATCATTGGGCAGTTTTCCTGAGTATTTTTCAATAATCTTCTTAGGAATATCCAGTAGAGGCACACTAAAACTCACTCCGGTTTTCTCCCGTTTACCCATTACCCACAGTCTGTCATCAAACGAAGTGCGGATATTGGATTGACGCAGGTTTTTTACGTCAATGTATGCCAAACCTGTAAAACAACTGAAAATGAAGATATCCCTGACTTTCTCCAAGCGTTCGGTCGTGAACTCTTTTTGCATGATAGTGTCTATCTCTTGCTGCGTAAGGTATCCGCGATCCGTTTTTTGGAATCTTATTTTGAAGTTGGCAAACGGGTCGATGTGTATCCAGCCGTTATTTTTAGCCATGATAATAATGGTACGGAAGCGCTGAAGAAATTTAGCTGTAGTGTTCGGAGCACACCGGCAGGTGGTCATCAGGTAAATCTCAAAATTGTGCAGAAACATGTGATTTACTTCTTTCAGAGAAATATCAGAGACGTTATAGTACTCTTTAATAAATCCAGCCATCCGCTTATAGGCTACTTCATATTTTTGAAGCGTCTCTTTAGATTTATTGATACCAACCAGTTTTGCCACATCCTTATTGTGCCGTTGAAAGAGTTCTAAAACTGTCTGGTGTTTTACCTCAATCCCCAGAAAGAGATTCTTTACCCGTTCGGCATTAACGTTATTCTCCTTGGTCTGCAAATCATGATATACGTTATGGATGCTTGTCTTAATAGTATCCAGAAGGGCATTGATTTCGACCGCTTCTTTCGATTTGCCTATGGCAGCACCGGTTTTGGCATTCCATACATTTAGATTCACATTTGTCTTCGTATAGAAACGGCTGGCCTGCCCGTCAATCGTGATGCGACACATAATCGGAAACGTGCCGTCTGCCCGTTGTTTGTCCTTTTTTACGTAGAAAAGGATGCGAAAAGTACTTTTCATAAACTCATTTTTTACTGTTACAAAACTACAATGAACTATCTCAAAATGAATCTTATGCGTACTGCCAAATCGGTACATTGTCCTGCCAATTTCGGACAAACTGTACCCCCTTCGTCTTAATTTACTGTACCCCTTGTATTTTTCGAGGTAGGGGGTACAGTTTAGGGCCTCTATTTTGTCGTTTTTTGTCTTTTTCTTGACTTTCGACTAAGACAAAATACATAGAAAAAGCCCTTCAAATTCACTGAATTTGAAGGGCTTGTCTTTCTTTTGTCGCCTTTTGTCTTAGGCTTTCTGCGGTATGGACGGGAAAAGAACCATCCATTGTATCCTTTTTATTTTCAGCTCCTTAAAAGGAAGTCTTTGCTTATGTAACCAAAATGAAACCAAAGACAGATTATCTTCAGACGATGCTCAGACGACATTTTTTGATGTCCTTAGATAAAGGAGCAAAGGAAATTCATTTTGCTCTTCAGACTTCTTTCAGACTAACTGAATTGTTCCAGCGGTGCGTACGGGATATGAACCAACCCGTATCAACAACCTTATTTCCAACTGTTTAATGAATGGCATTTGTCTATTGCAACCAAAACGGAACCACAGAGTAGTTATTTTCAGGCTATGTATAGACGAAACCTCATTACTCAAATTTCAGGTACAAAGGTATTACTTTTTTGAACCTAAACCAAACTTTATGTGAAATAAATAATTGAAAAAATTTTGGGTTACATTTTTAGTGCAAGTGCAAGCCCCCTATATATAAGGGGAGCTTGCACTTGCACTAACGGAACCTGTATCTGTATTATCCTGATTTTAGTTGTTTATTAGTCATTCAATCTCTACGTAAGCCAATTTTATCGGATAACATAATTCCCTTTTTTCTTCCTGTTTTTTTGTATCATTCTTCAAGCCTCTAAAATATAATCATAGCAGATAATGAGGTTCTCCTGCATATGTGTTGAAAAATCATAACAAACCGCAATGATGTTAAATATTTTCCATTGAACGCAACGGCCTATACTTTAGTCTCATTTTAGATATAGAGACGTATATTATAAAAACCATTGCATCCTACGCAAAATTCTTTACGGAAAGCGAAAAAAGATGTGTAATAAAAGTAATGGAAGCTGCCGGGGTGCAACTAACTTTACATTGTTATGCAGAACGTAGGATTAAGACTCAAACAGGAGCGGAACAGAAAAGGCTATTCTTTACAGTATGTTGCTGCTTCACTGAGTGTTAGTACCACTACAGTCTATCGGATCGAAACCGGAAATAAATATTTAAGTATGGAGCTTTTCGACCGGTACTGTGAACTTTTGGGACTGAATCCCAGAGACGTGTTTTCGAATCCTGCAATGGAAGAACGAGACCGGATTGCTCTTGAGATCGGCCGAAGGTTTATAGAGATAATGGAGTTGGGGGTAACAATTATCCTGCCCAAGATTATGAATATCAATATCCGCCCCGGGCCTCCGGACAGTAAAATGAAACAATAGATATGATGGAAAGCGATGAAATAAAAAGCATTCAAGAAAACCTCAAAGATATTCAGGGGGTGTTATCGGAGATACATGGTTTTATGAGAGACCTGAAAAAAGATTACAGCCCGGTGGATGAAAGCATCAGTCTGGATTCGAGTATGCTCGCCATGCTTTTGAATGTCTCTCCTACTACTGTTTACCGATGGAGAGCAAGGAATGAGTTGCCCTACACGATTCTGAGCAGCGGAGCATGTGCCTATCGATTCGACGAAGTGTACGTGGCTGTCAAATGCGGCCGGTTAAGAGCCCGCGGATTCAATCGGATAGAGGCATTAAGGACTTTATCCGTCTATCGGGACGGTATCATCAGAGGGTGTGGTTTTGAAGCAAAGGAAAAAGACGAATGAAGCATATCAAGGAACAAATACTGGAAAGAACGGATGGAGGATTACTTGTATTCAACTACTATATGCCTTTTCCTTTCAAGCCGAAGAAGAAATTTCAAAACCCGCTCTACGAAGACAAACGAGCTTCCTGTTATATCTATAAGGTGGCAAAAACGGGAGTTTACCGGATGAATGATTTTGGCGATCCCAATTATTCGGGAGATTGTTTTTGGTTTGTCGCCGCCATGTATGGTATGGACGTACAAAAAGATTTTGTGCATATCCTGAAAAAAATTGTCCGTGACCTTTCTCTTCCGATAGCTATACCTGCATACTCGAAAGAGCCTTTTCCGGCACGAAACAGAAAACTCCCATATCTCGAACAAACTTTATCAGAACCGAAAGAAGCATCCATGAGACCTTATAAAATCACAGAAAAACCTTACACCCGGAGCGAGCTTTCTTTCTGGGAACAATATGGTACCGGACAAAATATTTTGGATCGATATCATGTCAAATCTCTGCAAACTTTCCAAAGCGAAAATGCCGAAGGAAAAAGCTACTGTTTTACGAATACCTCAAAAGAGCCGATTTTCGGTTTTCTGCGCAAAGACTATGTAAAGGTATATCGCCCTTTCAGTCAATGCCGGTTCGTTTACGGGGGAATATTGCCGGAAACCTACGTGTTCGGGATGGAACAACTTCCGCAAAGAGGAGATATACTTTTCATCACGGGAGGAGAGAAAGATGTATTATCCCTTGCCTCTCATGGATTCAATGCCATCTGTTTCAACAGTGAGACAGGCAATATCGAAGAATCCGTCATCGAAATGCTTGCTCGAAGGTTCAGGCATATTTTCTTTTTGTACGATATGGACGAAACGGGCATAAAAGCCTCTACACGCTGGTGCGAACGTTTTTCTCACCATAAATTACAGCGGATCGAATTGCCTTTATCCGGGAACAAACAAGAGAAAGATATCTCCGATTACTTCAAGCTGGGGAACAGCACAGAAGATTTCAGGAAGCTGATATCCGACCATTTGGAGCAATTATATACACAGACCATTATGCTTTTAAGTTCATGTGAAATCAATTATAACAATCCGCCCGATCGTTCCAAAACGGTTATTTCCGTGAACGACGTTCCTTTGGGAACTTACGACAATCTGTTCTGCATTACGGGTGGTGAGGGAACGGGCAAGAGCAACTATATCGCGGCGATTATTTCCGGAGTGTTGCATACTGAAAAGAGGGATTTCCCGATAGATCTGCTCGGACTGGATGTTTGTCCGAATATGCGGAGCAAAGCGGTTCTGCACTACGATACGGAACAGTCGGAATACCAACTTCATAAAAACATCGGAAAAACACTCCGAAGAGCCTCTCTTACGTCTGTTCCCGATTTCTATCATCCCATATTTCTTGCAGCTCTTTCACGTAAAGAGAGATTGCAGTTGATAAAAGACAGCATCGATTTGTATCATCACCGGTATGGAGGAATTCATCTGGTCGTCATCGATGGAATAGCCGACTTGATCCGTTCGGCCAATGATGAAAGCGAGAGTATTGCCATTGTGGACGAACTCTACCGGCTTGCCGGTATCTATAATACCTGTATTATCTGTGTGCTCCATTTTGTCCCGAACGGGATTAAACTGCGTGGGCATATCGGTTCGGAACTTCAGCGCAAGTCGGCGGCCATCCTCTCCATAGAGAAAGATGAGAATCCGGCTTTGTCGGTCGTAAAAGCCCTTAAAGTAAGGGATGGCAGCCCGTTGGATGTGCCTTTGATGCTGTTCGGATGGGACAGGGAAAAGGAAATGCACGTTTACCGGGGAGAGAAATCTCCGGAAGACAAAGAAAAACGGAAACTTACGGAATTGGGACAAATCGCAAAAGAAGTCTTTCACGCCCAAGAGCATTTATCTTACAACGAACTGGTCGAAAGAATCATGCAAACGGTCGACGTCAAAGACCGTACGGCCAAGAGTTATATCAGTTATATGCGAAACAATGGAATTATCGAACAACAAACGAATAATCTTTACAACCTGAAACTATGATGACAGAGAAAAATTTGAAAAAGGAGGAACAAATCTATTACGATGCTTTTGATGTAGCGAGGATTTTGCGAATACATTTCAAAACAGCTTTGAGATGGGGAAAAAACGGGAAATTACCGTCTTTCAAAATAGGAAACCGGCGTTATTTTCCGGCAGAAGGCATTCTGGCTTATAAAAAAACGATGTGGTAAGTTTTTCAATGAAAGGTAGAATCTTTTGCAAAAAGTTTCTACCTTTGTGGCTGAAACCAACGGCGATGATTATGTCAATAACAGATGCTATAACAGCCCAAATCGAAAGAGCTCAGCAAGGAGATGTTTTTTTTGTATCCGACTTTGCCAAATCCGGAAATGATGTATTTATCAGTCGTGTATTATCCGAACTGGTAGATAAAGGAAAGCTGGATCGTCTTGCGATTGGAATTTACTACAAACCGCAATCGACGGACTTTGGGCTACTTAAACCATCTGTTGATCAAATTGTAAAGGCCATTGCCCGAAGGGATCACGCACAAGTCATGCCAACCGGTTTGACGGCAGAAAACCGTCTGGGACTTTCTACCCAAGTTCCGATGAATTATGTATATCTCACAACCGGCTCTGCTCGAAATATCATCATTGGCAATCGAAAGATTGTCTTTAAACGATGTGTTCCCAAAAATTTCGCTTTCAAAGGAAAATTAATGCCTGTTCTGATTCAGGCAATGAAATCGATCGGAAAAAAGAATGTAACGGAGAAACAAATTGATCATATCAAAGGATTATTAAGAAAATGTCCTGAGAACGAAACCTTTGAGCATGACTTGGCTTTGGCTCCGATATGGATTAAAAAGATTCTTTCCAAAATTCAAAAAGAACTTACATTATGAATTGGTTATCAAACTCCATCGAGAACAGGCGAGCCATGCTTCAACAGGCGGCGGAAGCTGAAAATTTGCCCGAATATGCCATTGAAAAAGATTGGTGGGTGACAATGGTGATCAAGGCTTTGTTCCAATCGGAATGTGCCGGATACTTGCTTTTTAAGGGTGGCACCAGTTTGAGTAAGGGTTGGCAGTTGATACAACGCTTCAGTGAAGACATTGATCTGGCTATCAACTATCAGTATTTTAAGGAATCGATTGAAAACAACAATCAATTAAAAACTTTGCGTAAGCAATGTCGCAAATATATCATAGACACTCTTGTCGAAGACATCGACAGCCGAATGAAGTCCATCGGATTGTTCGATTACAGGATTTATCCCGTAACAGAACAAGATGGAATCGCAATATCAACGGATAGCGATCCGACTGAAATCATGATCGAATATTCTCCCATAGTTGAAGAACAATCCGGCTATCTTAGACCCATGGTCAAAGTGGAGATCAGTTGTCTCTCCATGAAAGAGCCTTTTGAGGAAAAAGTGATTACCACAATGATTGGCAAACATTTCCCTGATGCAGATCGGGATTCTACAGCAGTTATTCCGACAGTTCTTCCTTCGAGAACATTTCTGGAAAAAGCTTTTTTATTGTGCGAAGAATTCCAGAAAGAAAAGCCTCGCAGTCTACGCATGAGCAGGCATTTGTATGATCTGGAGAAATTAATGGATACCGAATTTGGGCGACAAGCGTTAGCTGATAGTGCTCTGTATAGAGCAATTGTAGAGCATCGTAGAAAATTCTATCATGTATCCTATGCTAACTATGATAAAGATTATCCGGACAAAATAGAGTTCTATCCTCCTGTAGAATGTATAAAGGATTGGGAGAACGACTATGCTGCTTTACAGGAATCTTTTATTTATGGAAACAAAATTTCTTTCGGACAACTTTTGCTTCGCATTAAAGAATTACAGCAGCGATTCCGAAGTATCGGCACAACGAGTAAGTAGAAAATTTTTGCAAAATATTCTACTTCATAAGGGTGCAATCGTTTTCCATATTATCTCTCAAAAGGTCTCTCAAACCCTCGAAAGAGGAGACAATATAATCGGTGTAGGGGTTGGAAAGGTATTCCTTTCTGACCATCAGGACGGTTGTAAATCCCAACTCCCGTCCTGCTTTTATTTCGGAAGTGGGATCATCGCCTACTACGTACGTCTTTCGGTCTTTTAGGTCCAATTCCCTGCTTAATTCACGGAAGATATCCAGTTTGCTCGAATTCGCATAGACGGGATCGTTGATGATTATCCGGTCGAAGTCTTGACTTATCTGCAGTTTTCTCAATTTTTCCTCTTGTAATCTTTTGAATCCGGTAGTCACCAAAATCTTATATGCCGGTATCGCTCTGAAAGCGGCGTAGTCCTCATACGGCACCATGGCAGAATGCTCCAGAGAGATACCGTTCAATTCATCCAAGACAGGTAATATCATTGATTTGGGCAATCCGTACTTCTCGCATACCCTGTCGAACGGATTGGATACGATGTCTTGAATGATCGAGAGGATGATTTCCGCGGTAAAGCGTCCTGATAAATACTCGGTTGCTTTGTGAAGCAACGACGCAAACAATTCGGGATCGATGCTCGAAGTATCGAATATCGTGTTGTCCAAGTCGCAAATGATAACCTGATCCTGCATCTTGTTCTTTGTGTTAATGCTTCAATAAAATGAGAGAGGATGCAAGGGAGCCGCATCCTCTCTCTACAGGAAAATGATTAAATCATTTGAGTTTGCCTTCCTTCTTCAATTGCTTTAGGAATTTAGCCCATCCGGGAGCTCTTTTCTCCGCATTCCGGCGAGTACCCTCCGGGTCCCAATAATCCGGCCAATTATCGTTCAGAAAATAGGCATTCTTCTCCATGTCATAAAATAACACAAGATTGTTGTACGCCCGGTTGACAACATGACTTATATGAGCAACAATCGTAAAGACCGTTTCTTCCCCTACTTTCATTTCTATTCGTGCGTAGACCGGAATAGAGTTGATCTTTCTGAATCTAATTTCCCGTGTTCTCGGATTGAACCATTCGATATCGTCTCCCGTGAAAGCGAGCCTTGCAGAAATCGAACCATATTGTGATTCATCATCGGATGCTGTTTCATATTCCGAGACGATCCCTTCCACATTGCCGCTCCTTGTGACGGCCGTTATCAAAGATTTCCCTTCGGTAACCGGTTCATTGTCCGTTTGGCTGCAGCCGGCGAAAACGATCAGACATAAAATAAATACATACATTTTTTTCATCATACAATTCCTCCTATAATAATTTATTAAACAATCTTTTTGCGAATTTCTTCACGAACATTTCAGGAACCGGTGCGATATAAGCTCCCTTTTGATTGTACTGATTACGTCTCCAATCATTTTTTATCGCCTCGATTTCTGCACCATATTCTGAAAATATTACGCAAAACATATAGTGGGACACTGCCTTGGTGGCAGTCTCGCGACTATCGTTAAAATACAGGTTGATAAAGAATACCAGAGCCTCCTGTTGTTTTTCCCGGCAATATGCGATCAGGTTTTTCCCTTCCTGAATCTCCATAGGATCCATACACGTCGCAGTTGCCGTAATAAGCACCGAAAGCACCTACGGAAGATATCTCTGCCGTTATCTGCTTCACTTACGGCCAACCCTGACAGAAAGTCAGGTCGACCTAACCGGCCATTTAGGTCGACCTAACGGAGCATTTAGGTCGACCTAACAGAGCGATTAGGACGACCTAAAACAGACGGAGGGTCGTCCTAACCGGAACGATACGTCGTCTCCGGCAAAATGGCAGGCTCGTCCTTGTTCTTTGTAAAATATCGTCTCAGCAATTTTCTCAATTTTTTCCTCTTGTAATCTTTTGAATCCGGCAGTTACCAAAATCTTATCAGGAACCGATACGATATAAGTGCTCCTTTCTGATTGTTCCTAAAACGAGTATTTCACTTTCAGATACGCATCTCCGTTTTTTCTTATGGGGTGAAACGGAGCATCTTTTCCGGTGAAGATGCAGTGTGCACCGGCCTTGAGTTCGACATTGTCGACCGGCTTATACGAAAGCTCCGGCAACCAGAACAATGTACACCCTTCTTTGAGGTTATTGAAATCGGCAACCTGAAAAGCTCCGTTCAACAATGATAATTTCAGTTTTTCATCGGCCGATTTCCATTCGCATGTCCACGCCAGCCAGTCGGTCAGGTTCTTCCTCCCTTCCTCGTGAAAGAACCCATGTACATATTGTACATTCAGATAGATATTAGCCGGAAAAGTGTAATCGAATCCGAGTGTATATTTCAAATACGGATTGCCGTCAAAGATTGTACTGTCGGGAAGAACCGGATTAAATGTTCCCATAGGACTTTCTATAGAGACCGAACGCGTGAGTATCGTTTTTTCAGGAATAAATAAAGCCGCCTCTCCCCATACGCCCACACTTCCGAGGGAACCGGACAAATCGGCACTCACGACGTTGCGCAACGAGTATGAGAGCATTGCATCGACCGTCGTATTCATCGGAACAGGCATATCAGGGGAAGTGGGCAGGCTCGTTATTTTTCCCTGAACGGATAAACGGGTCAATACCGGAATCGGTGCATATTGGCGCAACCATCCGAACGAAACGGTATAATTACGTATATCCCGGGCTATTTTGACGGCATAAGTCGATGCTTTCAGTTTCCGTTCGGGCAGATTTTCCATCCGGGAAACAGAAAGAGGCTGAAGCCATATATCCGTCATCGTCCCGTCTGGTAACGGAATTTGCCAGCGATCGGGAACTTCAGGCATAAACGCTGCTTTCCAACTTTGGTCGGGAAGTAAGGATGGAGAAAACCGGGGCGTGAACACAGCCGTAAGTGTGAACCCATTCCAATAGTATTTGGCAAGAAGACTATTGGTAGGTGTATGCCGTCCGAAATCCCAAAAGTCCTCCAGCTCCCAAGGGTTGATATTATCCGAAGGGTTGAGCCGGTCGGCCGTTCCCCAGGCAATGCGCTGTCGGCCGATACGGACATCGATATGCTCACTTAAAAAGCCGTATAAATCGACGTATGCCTCTCGAAGCTGTACATTCTCGACCGGCTGGTCGAAAGGTGAAGCTGTGATAAGTTTGCGAATCCAAATATCGGCATGCAGCCGTGCCTTATCGTTTACCTTATACACGGGTTGCAGGCTCATCCGGTATTCCTGCCAGTCAAGCCCTCCGCTTTTCAGGCGGATACGGTCATCGAGTTGCAGACTGCCATTCAGCTCGAAAGGTTTATCTTCGACGGTTTGAGCGTGCACCTTGGCAAATATCGTCAGACATGCCATCAGGATAAACAGAAGAAATCTCATGGTTCAATGGTTTATTTCATCAGATTCCGTTCGGTGAAAACATCGTCTTTTAAGCCTGTATTCAGTTCCACATGCTGAAGATGCGTTTGTGTCGAACTGCCTCCTGAAAGGTCTTTCATTTCAGATGTTTTGGCAATAAGAAAACCTTTGTGATTGGAGATTTCCGAGACGGTCATCCGTTTGGAAGCCACTCCTTTCTTGTTGTAGAAAACAACTTCCACGGGGAAATAGGTATCCGCTTTTATCCGGATATCCATCTTGGCATAATCTGTCTTGACCCCCTTTTTCGGTGTAAGCGACAATGTGTATTCGCCGGCTGACCGACTTTTCAGTTCTGCATCCCACTTATCGGCATAACGTTTGGCCTCCAGATCTTCATAGGTGTAATCCGTTCCGGCAAAACGGGTGTTCTTTACGTGCGAAGCTATCCGACGCGTTTTTCCGAAAGCCGGCAAATAAAGAATCTGATTGTCGTTGGGGAGCGAGAGAAAAGCGATGCCCTTCTGATCTGCAGGCGAGAGGAACCGAACCAACCGTTTGTCGGTTCCTTTCTGAAAGACCTGCATGGTGCGGACACTCCGACTGCCGTTTTTGGCAGTGATTGTCATCGTACTGGTTGCTGTCACATCTTTAGGTGCATTCAGCACACTGTCTGCTTTTTCTAAAATGGTTGTGGCATTTTGAGCCGATGCTGCCGAATACGAAAGCAGAAAGGCAGCCATGAAGAAGAAAGATAATTTTTTCATTGTTTCTGAGTTTTATTAAGATTGATATGAAAACATAGAATCATCGAAGGCAGGAGGAGAGTTGCCGCCAAGCCGGATACGAACATGGTGGCAAACATGATCAGACCGAACTCTTTCAATGGTACGAGGTCTGCAAACACCAAAACCAGAAAACCGAATGCAACAGCCGTTACATTGAACAGGATGCCCTTTCCGGAAGTCTGAAGCGTTTGAATGACAGCTTCGTTGCATTCTTTCCCCGATACGAGCGCATTCCGGTAACCGGAAATAAAGTGGATGGAATAGTCTACCCCAATCCCTACGGCAACTCCGGCAATCAGCACAGTCGCGAGGTTAAGGGCGATGCCGAGATAGCCCATCAGTCCGAAGATGAAAAGGATGGCGCTCATAAGCGGTACAAATCCGACAAGGGCGCTTTTAAGCGATTTGACCAGAAATGTCATACAGATAAATACCAATACGCAGGCTAACAGCAGACTCCAGAAGAGATTCTGCATCAAATTATAGTCAAAATTCGAATAGATGGAAGGCAATCCGGTTGTTTCGAATTGCACCGTACCGGATGAATGTGCGGCGGCATATTCGTCGATTTTCCGGCTTACCGCATGATAATCTCCGGTCGGTGCATTACACATGGTAGCATGGATCATGCCTTCACTTTTGTCGGTATTGCAGAGCTGCTCCATTACGGGTTCTCCTTCGAGCAGGAACCAGAGGTTTTGTATTTTCTCTTGTGTGTCGGGTATTTGCTTGCCTTCCCCCATAGCTTGATTCATTTCTTTGATAAGCTCCGTTACCGATTGCGGATTATGCACATGCGGAAGTCCGGAAAGGAAATCTTCGAAATCTTGCATGGCTGCCAGCGTTTCGGGACGTGTCAGGTCAGCAGTCACCTTGATCTGAATTGGGAGGGTTCCTCCGAATTCCCGGTTGAGAAAGGCCGCAGATTGTCTTAACGGATGCTTTTCTGGGAAATAATAGAGTACATCAATGTTACTTTTTAGTCGGAAAAGGCCGGCTCCCATCAGAAGAATCAAGCCACCGGCACAGTAAAGAACCATTTTGTTGCGGTGTATGGAAACTCCGGCAAGCCATTGCAAAATATCGGAAAGAACGTGTTTCTTCTGTTTCTTCTCCTGATGTTTCAAGGGTGGAAGATAGGACTCGACAGCCGGAATAACGGTGAGTGACAAAAGCAGGCAAAAGAATGTACCCAATGCCATAAAAATGCCGAAATCACGAATGATGCTCAGGTATGTTCCCGGAATAAATGAAAGGAAACCGACAATGGTCGTCAGTCCGGCCAGCATTACGGGAACCCCTATAATCGTTATTCCCCTTACGACGATTTCCTTATGATTTTCGCCGTTTTCAAGCAATTTGAAAAAGTTCAGAACATGTATTGTGTAAGCCGATCCTACGGCAAAAAGGACAACCGGAATCGAGCCGGATATGGGAGAAAGTTGAACATGGAACAGTCCCATCGCCCCCATACTCCAAATGCTGCCCATCGCCACGGAAAGCAGCGGAAGGAATATGCCTCGCAACGAATGCAGTGTCAATGCGAGAATAAGAGCAATCAGCAGGCAGACAAGGGGAACAAGCCGGATCAGATCCTTTTCCGTTGATTCCGTAAGGCTTTGTTGCTGCATCGGCAAACCGTCGCAATAAACAGTTAATTCGGGATGCGATCGCCTGACTTCATCAAGCAGGTCATTTACCTCCCGGGCAGCTTTTTCCTTGTCGGCAGCTGTTCCGACAAAAACAATGATTGCCGTACTTCGCCCGTCTTCCGACAACAGTCGGCCACGATACATCTCTTTATTCAAAATATACGACTGTAAGGAGGGTAAAGAGTCGGAAATTATCTCTTCATCCATCAATCGGCCTATTTCCACTCCGTCGTTACGATGCCTGATATCGATTACATTGGCCAGGCCGGTTACCTTCTCCACTCCTTCTATTTCGGAGACGGAGTCGGTAACCTGCCGTATAACCGATATTCCTTCTGGCGTTATAATGGTATTTTCCGTATTGCTTATCCCGATTACAATAATATTTCCTGTGGCATATAAGCTGTCCGTTCGCTCAAACAGCATAACTTTCCGATCATCATCGGGTAAGTAGGACATAAAATTGGAGTTGATGGTCAGCTTGGTCGAAAAATAGCCGAGTATCAATGTAACTGCTACGCCGGCCGTAATGATGGCAAGTCGTTTTTTGACGATAAATTCTGCAATACGGTTCATATACGATATAATTTGAAATTTACTTATACAGCTGTGAGTAAAGCCACTGAATAGGAGAATCGACTACTTTCGGGTACGATAAGTAAAACCCGGTGCCCTTGCTTGAGTTTACCCGAATGGAATAATTCGTCGAGCATTAAATAAATAGAAGCCGACCCGACATTTCCCACATAAGGCAAATTGAGGAACCACTGTCCATCCACCACCGGATAACCTTTCATCTCAAAGCCTTTTTTCAGCTTATCGAAAAAGTACATTGAGGATATATGGGGAAGCACGTAGTCTATTTCATTGAAGCCGATATCATGTTTGCAAAGATTCTCGCAAACGAAGTCGACTCCTTTTTCTATGACATGGGCTCCGAGAAGTCTCGTATCCTGTTTAACAGCGAAGTAAGATTCTCGTCCCCATTCCAGGGGATCGGCTTCTTTCCAGCTTTTGAAACGTTCGTTCTCGAAAATGGCTCCTGCATACATGCAGACCTCCAGTTCATTTGCGTAAGAGATGGATTCGAGCCAATCGATTCTCAAAGACAAATCTCCTCTGCATCTGTTTTCGAATAAGAATGCTCCGGCACCGTCCGATAACATCCAACGGAGAAAGTCTTTCTCAAAAGCAATAATCGGCTTTTCTTCGACCAGACTCAGCATTTTATATTCTTCTTCAAAATTATCGGCACGAAGTACAGGTGAGACCAGTTCCGAGCCTGTCGATACGGCATTCTGAGACATGCCGGAAAGAACGGATAAATAAGCATGTTTGAAAGCATGCATACCCGCACAACAGACACCCGAAGGAGAAAGCAGATCTATCGGCTTATTCCCCAAAAGACCATGTGTCATAACGGCATGTGATGGGAAAAGTTGATCCGGAAGCGACGTTCCGCAGGCTAATAAACCTATGTCCTTAAACGAAATAGCCTGATCGAATAACTTGTTTACGGCAATAGCGGTCAATTCTGCGTTTGTGTAAACAATCTTTCCCTCTCTGTCAAGAGAATAATAGCGTTTCTTAATCCCGTTTTGACGAAGAATGATACTGCGGACTCTGGAAGGATGACCACCGACCATCCCCAGGATTTGTTCCATGTTGTCATTCTCAACGGCTTCGTTAGGAAGGAAAGAAGATGTTCTTGTAATAAAGACTTCATTCATAACTGTTCTTTGTTTTTTTTGATTTGATTATACGGTTCATGATTGGTGAAACAAATATCAATGCCATTAAAATCCATATTTGAAACAGCAATAAACGAAAGCGATATATTTTGTCTGCAGGCTGAATAAAATGTGCCCATCTTTGAAATTTCCCAAGTATATATTGTTCTTTCAGAAGTTGTTTTTCTTGATATTGAATTCTGATTCGGTTCGACTTATGCAATACTTCATCTAAAACATTCCAAACTTTTTCCTGCTGCTTTTCCATGTTTCTAAACGGGTTATTCTTTCCTGTAAAGAACCATCTGACAAATCGGAAAGCGCTTGACCGCTCTTTGGATTGATCCGAGATTTCCAGCTCGGCAACTATATGCCCGCCACGACTTTCTACATGCGCCGCCATTTGTCTTCTTGCCATGGCTCCGGTATTGCGATAGCAGGTAATAGAGAATAACTTCTCTATCTTTCACGATCCGACCGAACTGCGTAGAGTTTAAGAAAGACTGTATGGGTAATGAAAGATGAAGGAACCACGGCTGAAAACCAAGTAAAATCATATCATCTTTCTCAATCTTTATTTCGTCGCATACAATCCGGCATCCTTTCTGTAAAACAGAGTCGCAGAAGACACTAAAGAAACGTTTCCTGTTCCAAGGAAAAGGAAATGGTTTCACACAATGAATGGGATTCCAGATAAGGACGTAATCTCCCAGATAAGGACGCATCGATTCTTCTATCAAGTATTTCAAAGAACCCGATTGCGAATAATAGACTATTTGTATCCTTCTTTTTTCCATATTCTTTGCAAGATACCGACCGCTCGGTTTGTATTGGAGTAAAAAAATTATTCTTTCAATGTCCGATAAAATTTTTCATATATCTCCTTCAGTGAGTCGGTCGAAATACCGGAAGAAAATGCCATACTCAATCCCAATCCTCGTGGGATAAGCATAAGAAGAGACAGTGTTAAATCAATATCCGTATTTTTACGGATTTCTCCCTTTTGAACAGCCATTTGCAGCACTTCTCTCCATTCATTTTCTTCTTCTGAAAATGTATTTTCAACTTTGCTCTTAAAATCCGGATAAAATTCTTCTACCTGAAAGGCCAGCTTGAAAAAATAAAAGTCATCAACTTTGAAATCGGTCATTTCCCGCAATTTATCAATATGTCCTTTTCTATGTTCAATAGCTTCATTAAGTGCATTTTTCAATGGAGTGTTTGTTTCATCATCAGAATAATGAAAACTTCTGAGAGCCGGGAAAAAGAACAAATCCATTGCTTTGGCAAAGATTTCTTCCTTGCCTTGGAAATGATGATAGATGGCCCCTTTTGATAAGCAGGTTTCTTCTTGGATATTTCTGATTGAAACACCATTATAGCCTTTTTGAAGAAAAAGGCCGAACGACTTTTCTAAAATAAAGTTCTTTGTTGCGTTCATATCATTATCCTTTGCTGCAAACAAGACCGAGCGGTCGGTTTACAGGTGCAAAAGTAAGAAAGATTTTAAGAGATGCAAAAAATACAGCATAAAAAAATCGTCCGTGTTGAATAATCCAATGTAGAGTTGACTCACATATATATAAACAGCAGGCTGATTTTTAATACCTAAGCTCTTCTCACCACCTTCCGGGCTTTATGCTGGGTTTGATTTTTTCATCCTCCCGTATTTCTTTCCAATCGGTATGATTCCGCTCGGAAGACCGTTCCCTTTTTAGCTCCTCCCGCAAGGGCGCATCGACTGCGATTGTCGCATCGGGAGCTACCGTTTCTTCCGGTTTCACTTCGCTGTTGTCCTCTTTTTTGAGCGAAAGGGCGATCTTGCGATCCAGCTCCGCGGCTTGTCTCTTCAGCTCCTGCAATTCCTCCTCTTTCTTCCATACGGCAGAAACCATCGTTTCGAACGCCGGTATCTTGGCTTGTGTCGCAGCCAGTTCTTTCCGGTGACTCTCGACGACTCTGGGAATCTTCTCCAAGGCATTCAGAAAGTTCATGCAGGCCAGTTTGGGGTCTTCTGCCAAATGTCCGTTGTTGTAAGTATAATAGATGCTGCCACAACCTTTCACAAAGAACCGGTTATCCACGAAGTCGAAACTCTCTTTCATGGAGGCTTCGCTCTTGACGGATAATTGAAAGCCGTATAATTCGCCGATCGGCATGTGCTCACCGCCTGTCCGGGCTTTCTCTTCGTACTCTTTCAGCCTGCGGGCGATCGTTTTGATATCCCTGCTCTCTTCCACTGCATCGATCCGTATCGGGTTTTGGTATGTCCCGTCTTCGTTTTTCTTTACCCGCTCCTCGAAAACCGTCCGGTCTTTCCCGGCTTCGGCGATCTTCTTCTCATGAAACTCGACCGCGCCCTGAAGTTTCGCCAGTTGCGAACGGGCCGTATCTCTTTCGTAAAGAAAATTCTTTCGCTCGCTCTCCATCGCCATCACCTTCTTATCCAACCGGGCTTTCTCCAACAGGTCGGTATTACCGGATAGCACGGCTACATATTCGGAAAAGTTCATGCCTGTTGCTTCGTCAATGCCACCTTCGTCGATGCTTCGACTTCCGAGGGAGTTTGTCTTCAGCTGATTGATGAAAAGCTGCTTGTTGTGCAACAGGTTGAACTTGTAGCTGTCGAGCGACTTTTCCACGGCGTAGATGATGACATCGACCTTGTTTCCGGCATGGAACTTGGCTACTTCATTGCCTTTGCGGATTGCCCTGCCATCCCGTTGCTCCAGGGCACTGGGCACCCAGGGCGTATCAAGATGATGCACCGCCACAGCCCTCTGCTGGGCATTGACACCCGTTCCGAGCATTTCGGTGGAGCCGAACAGGACACGTATGCTGCCGGCATTCATGCCCGCGATCATCGCTTTCTTGGCAGCCTCCGTTTTGCATTCCTGAATGAAACGGATTTCCGACGCAGGGATGCCGTAATCATCGGTCAGTTTTCGTTTGATTTCGCTGTAAACGTTCCACTCGTCCGGCTTGTACGTGCCCAAATCCGAGAAAACAAACTGGGTACCTTTCTCCCGTTCATATTTTCGGTAATAATCGTGGATCAGTCGGGCGCAGTGCGAAGCCTTGTTGTCGATATGGTCTTCGTAAGAAGGAGAAATCATCCGCATGTCGAGCGACATCTTGCGGGCGTAGTCGGTGGCGATAAGCATCTTCGCCTTTTCTTCCCGCTCGGAGAGTTTCTCCCGACCCAATAGCTCGGCATTACCGGTACGGGCAAATTCCATCAGCTTTTGGATAAAGGCTTCCTGCTCGGGCATCGGCGGAATGTGATGCAGAATTTCATGCTTCTCCGGACGGTCGATCCCGATATCCTTCGCCGTGCGGAAATCGCAGATTTCGGCGTAGAACGCTCCCAATTCGGGGACTTTGATAAAGGTGCGGAATCGCTCCTTCTGGATAATCTCGTTGGTCACCGAAAATTCATAGTCGGTGCTTTTCCTGGCAAAGACGGCTGCCCATGCGTCGAACGTTCCGATTCCCTGCTTTTCGAGCGCTTGCGGTCTCAGGTATTTGAACAGCAGATACAGCTCGGTCAGACTGTTGGAAATGGTCGTTCCCGAGAGGAAGGTCGCCCCTAAATCCTTGCCCGTGCGTTCCTGAATGGTGCGGATGGCAAAGAGCAGGTTCAGGGCACGCTGACTGCCTTCGCTGTTGCCCAGCCCCGCTATCCGGTCGTGACGGGTCGTAAAAGTCAGGTTCTTGAATTTGTGGCTTTCGTCCACAAAAAGGTGGTCGATTCCCATCCGTTTGAAATCGATCGTATCGTCCTTCCGTTCGACAATGTCGTCAGCAATCCGGGTGAGTTTGGCCTCCAGATTCTTTTTCCGGATTTCCAATCCTTTCAACATTCGTCCGGAAATTTCCCGTCCCTGCTGACGGAGCACTTCCAGATTCTCTTCCACCGAGTCGAGTTCTTTTTGAAAAATCCCCTCCTGTATTTCGAGCGATTGGGGAATGGCTCCGAACTGTTCGTGGGTCAGGATGATGCAATCCCAGTCGTTGTTCCTGATGTCGCTGAAAATCCTTGCCCTGTTTCGGACGGTGAAGTCGTTTTTGCCGGGATAGAGAATACGTGCATTGGGATAGGCTTTGCTGAATGTGGCGGCAATATCGTACACATTGGCTTTTAGGCCGATAATCATCGGTTTGTTCGCCAGACCGAGCCGTTTCATCTCGTAAGCGGCTGTACACATGATCATCGTTTTGCCGGCTCCCACTTCATGGTCACAAATGCCGCCACCGTTCATCTTGAGCATCCATACGGCATCTTTCTGGCTCTTGTACAAATCGTCGAATCCCAATGCCTTTACGTCCAGACCCGGAAAGGTCTGATGGCTGCCGTCGTACTGCGGTCTTACGAAACAGTTGAACAGCCGGTTGTAGCGGTCGGCAAGCTTTTCCTTGAAGGTGTCGGGCTGCCGGACAAGCCATGCGCTGAACTGCTCCCGCATCTCTTCGATCTTTGTATTGGCCTGCCGGATGGCATCTCCGTCCCGTACTTTGATCTGCTTCTCTTTTCCGGTTTCTTTGTCAAGAACCGTTTTCGACTTGCTGATATCGGGAATGGTATTGTGAAGCGCATGTTTCATCAGATTGATTCCGTCGTAGGTTTTGAACTCGCCTTTGACCGCATAAGTATGAGATATTTTCGGATTCTTCGTCGGAGCTTTGACCGTGTACTCGTCGGCCGGTAGGTGTCGCGTAAGTCGATATAGAGCGCCAGCCTGCCGATTTGTGCCGAGGGTAGATCCACGGGATGAAACAGAGGGTTACCCTCCGATACCTGCGAGAGGTAGCCGATCTGCTTGCCCTGGCGGACAATGGAACCGTCGCGCAGGTGTTCGCCGATAACCGAGAGGTAAGGGCGAGGGGCGGTATCGAACGAAGGCGGTGCGGGCGGTTGACGAAACTGTTCGGTCAGTGCGGGCGTATCCCACAGACCTGAAAATAAATCGGGCTGACCGGATGTCGGTTGTTGTTTCCGGCTTGATGGGCGTTGGGTACGAGGTTTGACCGGTGTCGGTTTCCGTTCCCGTTCCACTTCATTGAAACGTTCCACTTCCCGGTTCCATGTCTCAATGGCGCCGGTGGGGAAAAGGGAAGGAACTTCGGATGGAATTGCCGAAGGATTGAGGGTTACCGGTAGTCGGTGTATTTATAGCCGTTTGGGGCTGAATGTTCTTGTAGATAGCTCACAATAAACCGATAGTCCTTCCTCTTAATCCAGCTTTTCGACAGCGTAATTTTTGGCTGCCGATGGGCTTTAAGCTCGATCATCTCATCGTAGGTAGAGTACAAATCGACCGACTTCAGTGTGTTGAGAGGAAACTTTTGCACGGTATTATCCAATGATACGAAGAGGATTTGGTCTTGTCCGATAATAATCCTCCGAATGCCGGTTCGCCTGAAGTAAAGCAGCAAGAAGATTATCGCCATTGCCAACGTAGCGACACAAAGAATCCCGAGGATGATCGATACGATGAGCCTTCCTCCGCCCATCCCCAAAAACATAAATATGCTGCAGGGGATGGCTCCAATGCCTAACAGCAGATATTTTACCGGAGGTCTGTAATCTATGCTTTTACCGTTAATAGAGTCCATCGTACATTTCGATTGTCCCGATATTTTCATCAATTATATCACTCAAGCTTTTTGCCTCTCCATTGATCAGATAGTTCACACCCATAGTCCCAAAGTCGAGGATAAACCAAGCTCCCGCGACGATAGTGCCGACTCCGGTGGTGGAGGCTCCTAACATAACAGCATTTATCGCATGAGAAGGCTTTAGTTCTCCTGACAAGGCAATATCTGCAACGAGTAAGGCTCCTCCTGCCTTAGTCAATTTCCCTGCTGTTCTTCGAGCTGTTCTGACCGTATTTGTTTGGACTTTTCGCCAGTGAGCAGCACCCGGGTTTTTCCATTGTTTCTGAAACCGGTATCTCAAACCTCGTGTTTTTGTCATATGCCAGGCTTCATTCCATTTGTAGTATCCACCTTTATAAACCATATAGGTGGATGCGACACCCAGTCCGGCGTTGACGAAGTCTTTTCCTGTCCCTATTATACTTCTACCGGGTTCTTTTGAAGAGTAAACAATAATTTCAGGTAATTGCTCCAGTATTCTGTTCCCTGATCTGTCATAACAGACCCATCCGCCGGACATAGTACCGATATAGACATATCGACCGTCTTTTGTGTAAAATCGCTCTCCTAAAAATCTACTGTCTCTCTCAGGTGCCTCTTGAGGTGTATCAGCGGTCTTATTACACTTTAGGCTATTAGCTATCAAGTCGGGAGAGACCTCTATCAACTGTTGCTTGAAAGGCAATACATAGCCTTTGGTTTGGCGGAACGGATTTGTCGGGCGATTGGCGTGAGGATTGACAAGTCCACGATGGACAAATGCATATCCGACACCTTCCACAAATCCTTCATAGGGTCGTTGGGTTTGACAAAAGAAATCGAATTGCTCCTGTGTGATATATATTTGATTTCGGCTCATATATACTTACTCATTCTGTTTTTTAAGAATCTCTTTCTTCTGCAAGTATACAAAAAGAGAGAGAGAATACAAGTCCCCCTCTCTCTTTCCGGAGCAGGCGGATCAGAGGCCGCCTCCGCCGCCGCTTCCGCCACCCGGCGTCGAGGGTTCGGACGGTGAGGGCTGCGGCTTCTCTTTCTGATCGACGCGTTCGTAGCTTACGCCCTGAAGCGTAAAGTAACGCTTCGACGGTTTGAGCCGTACGACGGGCTTGGTGATGTGCACGTTGGCGTTGAACTTCTCGACGCCCTTCTCCACGAGCTTGCTGTGGAAGCCGGGCGTGAGCAGGCCGATGTCGCCGAAGTCCACGATGTTGCCGTTTTCGACATGCTTCTTGGCAATCTCGGCAGCGAGTCGCAGCACGGCCTCCACTTCGGCTCCCTTAAAGGTCGTAGCACGAGCTACTTCTTCGCAAAAATTGCGGTGATCGATGCGCCTGCGTCCCGTCGGGCAGGCCTGAAGAACGGTCTTGCCGGCATACTTGCCGAGCGTGGCTTTACGCTCGATGAGCGTGTAGAGCAAAGGTTTGTTCGCCATGTCTTTCCTGTTGTTAAGTGAAGCCCCTTCTTGTCTGATGACGGCCGGCGGAAGCGAGGGGACTTTGACCTCCACCGGCGTATATACTCCGAATACACCGACAAAAATACAAAAACATGTCGTCATTTCCCAACCAAAAGAACGATATTTTGCAAAAAGAGGGTCGGCCCTCTCATTTTGCCGACGACGACCCTCTTTTTTTACCGACGACGACGTATCGTTTCGGCGAGGACGACCCTCCGTCCGTTTTAGGTCGTCCTAATCGCTCTGTTAGGTCGTCCTAATCGCTCTGTTAGGTCGACCTGACTTTCTGTCAGGGTCGTCATGGGTGGTTTATTGCCTCGAAGTATGCGGACGAGGAAGGGGTTGAAGGAGGCGATCTGTTCTGAAATATTTTTTTTGTAAAATCAGCCAAGGCATAAGAAAATATCGTATTTTTGTTAGGCGTTTATATACTTAAAGAAACAGAATGAAACACTTATCAACTCTATTATCAGGCCTCGCCATGATGCTGTTCGTCCTCCTGTCGGCATCGAAATGCGATAATAAGCCGACAAAATCGGCGAAGGAAGAGGCGGCCGAACTTTATAATAAAGGTTTGGAGTTAGATATGAGCGGAAACTATAGACAAGCGTTTATGTTTTATAGCCAATCTATAGAAAAAGACTCTACATCAAGCGATGCATTTACAAACAGAGGCGTCGTTCGTTTTTTTCTGGAAGATACGCTTGGGGCTATCTCTGATTATGAAAAGGCTTCTTCTGTCGATAAAACAAAACCGACTCCGTTAAATAATTTAGGGATGATATATGCGAGCCAACAGCAATATGATAAAGTACAAGAATTTTTCGAAAGAGCAATCGCTGTTGATTCGTCTTATGCTGAAACCTATTATAATTATGGAGTTCTGCTGTATGAAACGAAATCTTTTGAAAAATCGATCCAGATGTTCGAACGATTTGCTGCTTCTGAGGAATCAATTGCACAACGTTTGAGGAATCAAAATCTTTATGATGATCTGATGCCTATATATTATGCCAACTTAGCTAACAGTCTTTTTTATCTTGGTCTTTGTCACAAAAATATCGGCAATGCAGACAAAGCTGTATATTATTTAAAACAAGCAGCAGACAATGGCGTTGAATACGTCGTCGATTCACTCAAGACAATAACACAAAAACTAGTAGTAGAATGAAATACTCACCAACTTTACTATTGGGCCTCTCCATGATGCTGTTCGTCCTCCTGTCGGCATCGAAATGCGATAATAAGCCGACAAAATCAGCGAAGGAAGAGGCGGCCGAATTGTATGAAAAAGGACTTAATTTCGATAAGATAGGAGTGTATAAAGATGCACTGCACTATTATTCTCTGGCTATAGAAAGAGATTCGCTTAAAGACAATGCTTTTACAAACAGGGGCGGAGTTAGAGAAAAACTTGGAGATACTATTGGTGCGATTGATGATTATTTAACAGCGATCAAGATTGATTCATCAAATGTAATTGCCTTAAATAATATCGGATGTCTATACAGCCAAATGCCATATTCCGAAAAGGCTGCATATTATTATCTTAAAGCCATAGCTGCTGACTCTTTGTATGCAAATACTTATTACAATTTTGCCTTAACTCTTTTTGAAAATCAACAGGAGCAATGTGCTATAAAATATTTCCAGCGAGTTCAATCTTTGGAGCAAGCTATGGAAGAACGGTACAGAAAGGAAGGACTCTATAATCATATGATGGGGGATTATTATACAATGCGGGCTTTTAGTTATTATTTCTTGGGCTTATGTTACAAACGCATAGGAAATATGGAAAAGGCAGTCTATTATCTGAAATTGGCCGAAGAAGAAAATGTAATAGGAGCCGCCGATTCACTTAAAACAATAACACAAAAAGAAGCAGAATGAATCCTCCACAGAGAAAAAAGCAACCCGATTCGCCTCTTGCTATTTCTCCGCAACAATTCCTGTTGATGGTGGAAGATAGTATCCCTTACACAGGATACGTGTACGGGATAGGTAATGTGAATCATAAGCCCGATACCTTTTTTGTTGTGCGTCGCTCGTGTAAACCAGCTCCTGATCAGGAAGAGATGGACTGGTTCAATCGCGTTTCACAAGAAGCTCCCCTACCGCTCACTCTCACCTCTATCTATCTTGACCTCAAAGCATATAATATATGGAATGAAAAAACTTGGGTAACAGCAAAAGGAATCAGACGAACAAATGAAGTGTTGGGAATAAATCCTGAGACAGGTCGTTTTTTTCCGGGCAAATCTGGGCATGAGATTGGGTATGAGCTTGCTCGCAAGCGTAGCCTTCCTTTTAAGCGTCTTGGTACGGCGGCAAATGCCGCAGTCGTGGTTCTTGCCTTTGCAGATATAGGCAAAAACGGAGCAAACGGGGGAAATACGCTCGATTTGATTTTCGGCACTATTGCCTTCGTCCCTGAGGTCGGCTGGGTCATATCCGGAGTATATTCCGTTGCTGATTATGTGGTTTACGAGAAAACCGGCAAAAAAATAGGAAATCATCTCGAAGACTTCCTCTTCGAAAAATATGTGGCTTTCGAAAACATGTTGCGGGGATTTTTAAGGTCTTTTTCTCCTCCGATGGGAGACCTTTTCCCCGATATTTTCTAACCTGATTTAAACAGCAATACACTATGGCTGCGAATAAAACGATTCTCTTATTATCAAACGAGAAGGATTACAACTCGGAAACGGTTTTCGGGGAGCCTTACGATTTGATACACAGTAAAATTGAAGCGCATCAACGTATCGACAACAAGGGAAAAGCCCAAAGCGAACCCTATGGTGGAATCATTACGGTTGTATTGGATCGTCTTCCCTCCGATGAAATTATCGAGTGGGGCATGAATCCACGTCGCTATAAAAGCGGAAGCCTCGTCATGGAATTATCGTTGATGGGCACAACGGCTCAGAAGATCATCTTTTCGAATGCTGCTTGCACAAGTATTAAAGTGAGATACACCCGGCATGGAGAGGCATACGCACAAACACGACTTGTAATAAAGGCAGAATCTATCATTGTCGGAGACTTTTCGTTAGATAATGCTTGGACTAAATATTGATCTTTCATAACTCATAACGATGCAGGGCAACAATTCAGATTTGACATTGGATCTCCGGATCAACGGCCATTCCGAAACATATTCGATCATTGATTTTGGGATCGAGTTCGAACAAGTTTGTGACCAAAAAGGCCAACCTCAAAGTGAAACTGTCGGCGGAATCATATTTTTCGTCATCGACGGAGTATCCGACCCCTTTATTACCCATTGGATGTTTAGTCCTTATGCCAGAAAAAGCGGTGTGTTTTCATTCCGGTTACCCAGCGCATCCTCACCTCTTGTCGTAGAATTCGAGAATGCTTACTGCGTAGACTACACCCAGACGACTTCTTTTAATCAGAATCCATATACAAAGCTTGTAATATCTGCACAGACTGTAAAGATGAATGGACGGGATCACAGAAATGATTGGGAATAAATAGGCCTGAGAGAGTTGCCTGCGTTCTTTGAAGGAAAGATTGTCGTTGAAGATAAACTCGATGCCTCTTTTCTCGGCATTGACCTGAAGCGTGGCATCGAACGGTTTGCCGCCACGCGAGAGCATACCTTCTACTTTCACGGGCTTACCTTCGGTCAGGTCTCGATGCTGCTGTTCGGTCAGCAAGACGCTTTTAATCTCTTGCGGGATGATCACGCGGTCGGCACGAAGGGCGACCAGCTCATTGGTCAACGGGTCGATTGAGACGTAGCCTTTGAAGGGTTCGCCGTTTTTTGGGATCAGCTCCACCTGTTTCCCCAAATTGCCCGAATGCAGCAGCGTCGCTTTTTCGTCCTCGCTGAAACGATAGCCCATATAGGGAAAATCGAGCTGTGGCTCTTTGCGGATGCTGTGGATGGCCAACCCCAGGCTGCCGTCTTCGCTTTGACGCAGGGCGATGCGTGCTTCGGTATAGATGGAGGTTTCTCCGAAAGGAACGGAGATACCGATCAGACCCGTTTTCTGCCAATTGAGCAATTTGTTCAGGTCGCCGGACTGTTCGAGCCGGTCACGACTCAATCCGAGACGTTCCAACTCTTTCCAGTCGACTTTGGACTCGTCGATGGCGGGTGCTTTCTGTGCCGGAGCAAACTCGTCGAGATTCATCCGGATACTTTCCAGCATAGCCTTGTTCTGAGGTTCCTCACGTCCGGCAAGCATGTTTCTCAGTTCGGCTACCGACTCGACGGCACGGTCGGAAACCAGACGGTATACTCCGAAATGAGTCGGGTCTTTGAATTGCTTGACTAAATTCGACAGGAAGTTTTTGAGTACGCTGTCGTTCTTCTTGAATTTCATGAAAGCCGTTTGATTGGCTTCCGTCGGTTCGACGGTCTTGACCCGGCCGGCTTCATCCATGGAGGAGACGACGGACAGGTGTCCCGCTTCAGTGGGGGACTGAACCCTGCTACGATCCTCCAGAACGAGTACGTAGCTGTCTGCATTATTTACCATATACTACTGCGATTATAAGGTTATCGCAGCAAATATACGCGAGGCAAACAGGAATGATACCGATAGGTTTCTTAGCGTATCTTAGAATGGATTAGAATGGAAAAGCCGTGAAAAGGAGTGGTGAATGCGATTTTGATTGTTAAATAAAAATACATACCTTGCAGCATCATTTCCTGTGTATGAGGAGTTTTAGGTATAATCTTAACGCTCTATGCCGTGGGAAATTATTTTAACAAACCATTCTAACCTAATTAATTAATTTTGTAGAGCTATGGCATTTAGATCAACTCTCAACCTGGGCGGAAAAGAGTACGATGTACTCGAATGCAAGTATTCACTTCGCCGCGATGTAGACTCCAAAGGACGTCCTGCATCCAATATCTATGGCGGTCGTATCCGTGTTCGTGTAGAATCGACCGCAGACACCACGATTTTGGAGCATATGGTGAACCAGTTTAAGCCATTCAGCGGTAGCATTGTTTTCAAGAAGGGTGATGAGGAAGCTAAAATGAAGGAGCTGTCTTTCGAGAATGCTTACATCATCGAATTTGAAGAAGGCATTGATATCGTAGGTGAAAACCCCATGTCTTTGGCTATAACGATTTCAGCACAAACTATCAAGATCGGTGGAGCACAGTACGAAGAAAACTGGCCAACCAATTGATCTCCTGAGACGGATTCAAAGCGGGTGTCGTTCCCTTATCCGGGTCGGCACCCGTTTGTGGAAAAAAAAGAAACCTGATTCTAACCATAATACTGGCAATTCTATGGGCATACTGAACTATGAAATTGGCGGCAATGAAGTGAAAATAGATGCTTCGGAAGCCATTGCCGATATTCCTGAGAACCGAACCCTTTTGATAGAAAAATTGACAGCGGACGATCCTGTCAACCCTGAAGCTGTAGAAGGACTAACAACCATCGAGGAAGTTTTTGCAGCTTTCCAACCGAATGTCGATGTCGAATTTGAAAATGCTGAGGGCGAGCCTGTGAAAGAAAATTTCCGCTTCAGTAATACCGCAGATTTCCAAGTCAAGAACATGACAGCGGAGAGTCGCTTCTTGAACAACCTGTCGATCAAGAAGGACTTCTACAGCAAATTGGTGAAGCAGCTTCGTTCGAACAAGGTACTTCAGCGGGCATTGGAGAGTCCGGAAAGCCGGCAAGCTCTCATCGATGCTTTGTCAGAATTAAAGAAAGAACTTCAAGAAACATCATCCGCACAATAATCTCTTATATATAAACAATGGCAGATAAAGAACTGAAGCAGCAGACAGAACAGGCTACATCTTTACAGCCTGAATTCCGGGAAAAAACCGCAGAAAAGTTCTCCAAGCAGTCTTTGGATACCGCATTGGTCGGGCTGTCACGCTTCGGAGGGTTCAGTTTTCTGGAATCGGCTATCGATGGAATCCAAAACCTGAATCCCGAGCGTAAAGCGCGCAAGAAAATGTTCCTGCTCGAAGAGCAGAAAGAAGGAGAACGCAAAGATCTGGCAGAAAAAATAGACCTCTGGCTCGAACTCCTTTCAGGTAATAAGGATGTGGCCCAAATGGTGGAAGAGTGCCAAAGCAAAGCCTCTGCCGTATCCGAATTGCTCTCGAAAAATCAGCTGACAGCCGTAGAAGCCGTCAAGGATTTGGAGCGTTCGTACCGTGCCGTACAGCTATTTTACAAGAATACCGAATCGGATAAGCTCACGAATATAACCATTGTCAACGCTACTCCGGAGCAGCTAACCGATTTGGACAATTCTCGCTTTATCGATTTTGTTGCCAATGAGTTGAAGCAGAACTATGACCGCTTGGACCTACGGAACAACTATTCTCTGCTTGTCATACCCGGCTACCTCGGATCGAATAAAGTAGTGGAGAAATGGGCCAAGATAGCCAATAACAACAAGGTCATGCTGTTTACCGATTTTGCAGACCTCGAAAAGCCTGACGATGTCGTGGATATGTTCTTTAGTTCGAATTTATCGGGAGGCGATACCTTCAAGTGTAATACGGTTATGTGTTGCAACTGGCTGGTAGGGCGCGGAGCTTACAAAGAAATCGGCGAGACGGACGATCTGCACGTTTCTCCGGCATCCGCACTTGCAGGGAAGGTTTATTACACGCTGATGTCTCAGGTAACGGCGGGCAAGAAATACGGCGGTCTGAACGAAGTCGATGCAGTCGCATTCCCTCTGAAAAAAAGCGAAATCTCCCAGCTCGATTCCATGGGGTTGGTACCTATGGTTAACGAATACGGTAAGGTGATGGCCTTTTCGGCCAAGACCCTCTTCAACGGAGATAACCTCGGCTTGCAAACCTACTCGGTGGTTCGAGTTTTCGACTACATTACCAAAGTCCTGTTCGACTTCCTGAATCGTCGCTCTTTCGAGAATTGGAGCGGGAAGACAGAGCGCGATCTGCGCAGTCAGATCGTAAAGTTCCTGGACAATATACAGGGTCCCGATCGTTTGATCGAACGTTCGAAGATTATGCGGTTGGAGCGGGATCCGCACCAAAAAGATCGCATTTATCTGGATATTCATATTACGCCTTATTTCCCGGCCAAGAGCTTTGTCATCAAGTTGGATGGTACCAAAGGAGATGATGAGGCCAGCTGGAATAGCGAATATGAGCAGGAAAAATAATACCTCTTTCCTGTATTTCAATCAAGCTTAACCGAATAAAAAGAAAAACATCATGGGAGCAGGAGGAAATTTGAATGCAGTAAAAACCAAGATACGGCTCGATGGAGAGGAGATTCTTTTCGAATCCTTGATTCTCGATCAGACAATGAACTCCTGTCATCGGTTCGAGATTGTCAGGGAGTATCCTACACACAACCAACTCTGGAAAGAAACTCCCGAAAAACTGATCGGGGCGGTCGGTGCGCGAGTGCTGATCCGCTTCGATCATATTGTATCCGGTCGATTCTATGAATTTTCCGGTTGGGTCACGGATATTCGTATTGATACGGGAGAAGAATCCGCAGATACAGGGGTGCGCCTGCGCTCCAGCAGAGTGCGGATTATCGGTAGAGGCGATGTAGTCAGCTTGGACGGAGTCCCTACGATGAACTCTTTTATCGACCAGCAGCTTTCGGACATCGTCTCTCAGGTGACAAGAGATGCCTACTTCAAGGTGGAATGCAATCCGCGCTACAAAGGCATACTGCCCTATGCCATGCAATACGGAGAGAGCAACTTCGAGTTTCTCAACCGCCTCTCCCGTATCTATGGAGAACTGTTCTACTACGATGGCAGGACGTTGTTTTTTGGGACACCTAAAAATGCGGACTCCGAAAAACTCTTTTTTGACGAGGATTTGCTGAATCTACGGACAGGGGCATCCGCCAAACCGCGAAAGTATGCCCATTACGACTATGCTGCCGAAGAGGACAAATTCCTGCGCTTCCAAGCCGATGACCGGATCCCGGGTGGAAACCCGTTGATTGACAATGTGGCCAATCGGGCTGATCGGCTCTTCCCCGAGAAGGGTGTCATCCCCTCCAACTCGCCCGTTTATACGGAGTTCAATTTGCAGGATTTGGTCGAAGAACGCAAGGCCGATGCCGTCGGCAGGATGTTATATATCGAAGCAGAAACGCAGACTTGTCGTATCTCCCTCGGTTCTGTGGTGGATATACTCTTCCCCGAAGCGATGGATGTTCCTGCTTTGGGCAAATACCGTATAACGGCCATTCAGCATTATGTCAGCACAGGAGGGAAGAACTATTCCAATCGTTTCTTGGCCTCACCCGCACTGATCGACTGTGTGCCGGAAGCATACGCCTGCGAAGTGAAAGCCTATCCGGAGATGGCCATCGTCTCGGACAACAAAGATCCCAAGAATCACGGTCGAGTAAAGGTGCAGTTCGACTGGCAGAAGCCGAAAGGCCTTTCCACGAACTGGCTGCGTGTACAGACTCCCGATGCCGGTGGCAGCGATAAGGTAGCCACAAACAGAGGGTTTGTCGTCATCCCTGAAATTGGCGATCAGGTAATGGTCGGCTTCGAGTATGGCGATCCTCACCGTCCATTCGTTATGGGAAGTCTTTTCCATGGGAAGAATGGTATAGGAGGCGGCTCAGGAAACAATATCAAGAGTCTCAGCAGCAAAAGCGGTCACACCGTTGAGCTGAACGATGGAGGCGGTATTACAATTAGGGACAAGACCGGTGGAAATCTCATCGTTGTGGATGGCAAAGATATGATAACCGTGGCCTCTTCAAAGACTATTGCCATCTCGAACGGGAAGTCTTCCATTATTCTGGAAGAAGATAAGATCGTAATAGATGCAGCAAAAATTGCAATCTCCGGCTCTGAAATGGTTTCGGCCGGCAGTGGCCCGGCCGGTTTCCAACTGGCGAATGACGGAGGCATTGCAGCTGTAAGCGGAACGAAAGTTGTAGCTTCGGGAAGCAGCGAGATACAAGTTCAAGGGAGTCAGACCTCTATAAGCGGAACCAAAGTTTCCATCAACGGAGATGCTGATACAACCATCACGGGGGGCCTTGTAAAAATCAATTCTTAAAGGGGGATCATGACAGCTTCTATTGCCCAAGAGTACTACAAACTGCATGAAGAATGGAGGAAAATAGATGTACTCCCTTCATGGAAATTAGCTGTTTGGGTGGCGGATTACCCTGATGTCGATATTATCACCAAGTTTATGGACATCGAGCAATCGCCTGTAGGGAAGTTCGATGATCTTTTTTTTCGATTCGATACTGTTTATGAAGGAGATACAGCTGCCTTCGAGGAAAAACTGTGGGCAGAATTCATATCATGGTTCGATCCCTCCCCCGATCCGAAGATGGACTTGCATCGGGCTCTCTACGAAAATCATTTTCTGACCGAGCTATTTGTACCGAAAGCTGATCTCCCCCATACGCCAGAAAATCTGTGGAGTGAGCTGCTCCGCTTCAGGCAGAGCATCAACGGGATTACTCCCGACACTCATTTCTGCTTATATTTCCCCATTGCTGCATACAGCAAGCATAACATTGCCGAATGGCTCCGACAAGTCATCGGCAATGTCCCTGATGGTTTGCGTCTGGTAACGTTGGATTTGGCGGCAGACAGAAAAATCCGTATCAATGAGTCGGATTTGTGCATATATCTGCACCCTAAGCTCAATATGGCAGAAGCTGTCAGCAATGAAATGAAAAAGGGGGGAGGAGATAACGATACCGTTGATATCGATGCTCGTTTCAGAAAGCAGATTATCGCGGTAATGGATTCGACTACTGAAAAGCTGAACAATAAGACTCCCCACGAAGTAAAGAAACTGCTATCGATTACCGAAGAGATCGGTACGACATCTTCTCGGATTTCGGGATTACTGATTGCTGCACAGGCATATTTTGCCATTCGAGATACTCGTAAGAGTGCAGCCTATACGGACGAAGCATTGGATAAGGCTGCTGAAGCGATGGGCAATAACGAACCGTCAGGTTATCAGGTATGGAAGTCTTGCATGCTCTTGAAAGGTGCTCTATTATATAATGAAAGCAAATATACTGAAGCCCTCCTCGTATATGAAAACTTAGCCACCAAGGCATCCGAGCAGGCAGATGCCTACTACCTGATGGAAGCGAGACGTCTGTCCGGCCATCTCTATTACGAAAAAGGCGAGAAGCAAACGGCTTTTGAATATATGCTTTTGGCTCTGGCTTCCGGAGCCTATCTGGATATAAGTGTGCGAAGACAATCGACTTTTCTGCACGCTGCTCAGATGGCTCTATTCTTATGTACCGCCATCCGTCCATCTTCGGACGTGGCGATCTTGCAAGACCAACTGATAGAATGGCTGGGCGACGATTGGGCAAAAGTTCTTCAGGAAGCAGGTGTAAATAACGATAAGACGGCTTCCAAAGGGATGTTTTCCCCTAAAAGTCAAGAGTCTCCGAACTAATCATCTTAGAATTGACAGCATCCATGGCAGACGTATTCGACAAAATCTTAACGGCTCCTGTATTCAGGAAAGGTTTCGGGGAGCTATTCGGAGAGGCGAAGGACAAACTCGACCATCTCCAAAGGGATCTCGCAAATATCCTGCCATCGATGCCGGGCATGCCCGTAGCCAAGTATTTCGATTTGGCTATCGGGGTGGATTTTCACGAAACCGTTTTCCCACCCTCTCCCCTTCTGCCGGTACCTCATATCGGTATGGTCTTCGACATTATGGGAGCCATTATGAGTGCCATCTCTACGGTACTTCCCCCTCCTCCCCCTGTTCCTGCCGGCGAAACACCTCCCACCAGTCTGGCATCCATCTGCACGGCTATCGTCAGCGGGATGAAACCATCGGTGCAGGTACATGGGAGATGGGTGGCCAATGCCGGTACAGGCATTCAGCATCTGCCGGGAATTGTGGCTCACCTGCCTTTCCCCATAGTCAAGCCTATGGCCAGCTCCGAGATGTTTATGGGCAGCAGTACGGTTTTGGCGGATGGAGGCCCCTGCAGTACGCTGTTTCATCCGGCTTTGTCTTGCAACTTGGTCGGAGTGCCTGCCCCTTTCAGAGCGAATAAGGCCGGTAAAAAGGTCTCGCTCATGGCTCCGACCTCGATGTTGTTGGTTATCACTTCTGTAGGCGGGCCTGTCCTCGTGGGGGGGCCTCCCACGATAGACCTTTTCCAGTTGGCGATGAAGCTGGGGCTGAAAGGAATGGGAAAATTGTGGGGAAAGATCGGAGACAAATTTCAGGATCTGATCGACAATATCAAAACCAAGCACCCGAAACTTGGTAAGATTTTACAGCCGGTCAAATGCCGTCTTTTCGGCGAGCCGGTCGATGCTGTAACGGGACGTGTCTATTCTACGAATCGGGACATCGAACTGCCCGGCCCTATTCCTTTTGTTTGGGAAAGGACTTATTACAGCGATGCCGAAGTCGATGGGCCATTGGGATATAACTGGCACCATAACTACAATATGGGCCTGTATGATATGGGGGATGGCTTTGCCACGGTACGACTGTGGGATGGCCGGGAAACGGTCGTTCCTCTGCTTTCGGAAGGCGAGCGTTTTGTCAGTCGCAAGGAAGGACTCGCTTTCACGTGCGATGCCGAAGGATTCCAGCTTACGGACAAAGACAAACGCCGGTATCGTTTCAATGCTTCGAAAAACAGAGCGGGCTATAAGATGCTTTCCTCTATCGAAACGCCCGATGGCTTTGCCATCCGATTAAAATATGCTCCGGGGGGAATCCTTCGCTCCATAACCGACAGCGTCGGCAGGGTAATCGAAGTGGAAACCGATGGCAAAGGGCGCGTGCTCGAATTGCATACGACCTTCGATGGGAAAAAGACCAGCCTCATACGCTATACCTACGACGAAGAGGACAATATGGTACAAACCTGCGATATGCAGGGAGCAGAGAAACACTTCCGCTATCAAGGTCACCTCCTGGTACAGCTGACCAATCAGACAGGGCAGAACTTCTACTGGGAGTACCGCGGCCAAGGAGACGAGGCGAAATGTGTGCATACATGGGGCGATGGCGGTGTGCTCGAGCACCATACCGAATATAGTGCCGGACACACGCTCACGCGCAACAGCCTAGGCTTTACCACCCGATACTTCTACGACGAGCGGAATCTGATCTACAAGATCATCGACGAAGTAGGAGGCGTTACGCTGCAGGAATACAACGAATACGAAGAATTGGTCGTAACGGTAAACCCCGAAGGACTGAGTCGGAAATACACCTACAACGATTCGGGAGAGGTCATCTGCTTCGAAAACGAGAACGGAGAAAGTACTCGCTACGAATACGATGAGCGGGGCAATCTACTCAGCATTACTACTGCACAGGGTACAAAATCGGCATGGGAGTATGATGCTCTGGATCGGGTGGTAAAACGAATCCTGCCCGATGGCAATACACTTTCGTACGAATACCAAGGCCGGAATCTGAGTCGGGTAACCGATGAACGAGGCAATGTCTTCCGCTTTCTGTTCGATGAGGCATATCGCCCTGTACAGCTTACCTATCCGAACGGCACCTACCGCCAGTGGATGTACGATGCCCGGGGATATTTGTCTGAGGAGCGCGACCCACGTGGCAACCACACTTTCTATCGTTCCGACGAAGCCGGTAACCTCCTCTGGATGCAGGAGGCCGATGGCAACGAACACCATTTCTCTTACGATACTTCAGGCAACCTCGTCCATGCCAAAGACCGGCTCCGCGAGGTAAGCTTCCGCTACGGCAGTCTCGGCACCCTGCTGAGCCGGACGCAGAACGGGCGGACGGTTTGCTTCGAGTACGATACCGAACTGCAACTTACGGGCATTGCAAACGAAGGTGGAGAGCTCTACCGCTTCGCTTTGGACGGCCGCGGTGATGTGGTGGACGAATGGGGATTCGACGGTCTTCACCGCCATTACGAGCGCGACGGTGCAGGACGTGTCTCCAAAGTGTTGCGTCCGGATGAACGGTGGAGCACTTATGAATACGACGGCGTGGGGCGTATCGTCGGGGAACGCCACAGCGACGGCACCGGTACGGCTTACAAATATAACAAGGACGGTCTGCTTACGGCAGCCTTCAACGATTCGATCAAGATCGGGTTCGAGCGCGGTCGGGACGGGTGTGTGCTGAAGGAAACGCAGGGCGAACATATGGTCGAGAGCGTTTACGATGCTTTCGGTAGCCGCATCCGTCTCAGCAGCGATTTGGAAGCCGATATAGCCTTGCGGTACGACACAGAGGGCCTACTGGCCGGAATGCAGTCCTCGGACTGGTCTGTTTCGATAGGCCGTGATAAAAGCGGTTTGGAGATTCAGCGGGAGTTGAGCGGCGGGGTGCGTGTTACGACGGGTCGTGATATGCTCGGACGTGTTGTTCGCAGGGATATTCTCTCGGGCGGAGCGGAGCAGAGCCGCATNGTTACGACGGGTCGTGATATGCTCGGACGTGTTGTTCGCAGGGATATTCTCTCGGGCGGAGCGGAGCAGAGCCGCATGCGTTACCATTGGGGCATGGGCAACCGCCTGCATCGCAAGGTGAACGAACGCACAGGCGAAACCGTCCTTTTCGACTACGATTCGTGGGACAATCTCTTCCGGGCCGATTATAAAGGTGGCTCCGAGGTGGAGAGCATTTACAAGGCTCCAGATGCCTTGGGCAACCTGTTCCGCACGCCCGAAAGGAAAGATCGTAAGTATGGCAAGGGCGGAAGGTTGTTGGAGGACAAGAAGTTCTCCTATCATTACGATGGTGAGGGCAACCTTGTTCTGAAACAACGATTGAGACCCGACGAGACTTTAGCTCCGCTTTGGCAAGAGGGTGATTGGGCGTATGAATGGCAGGGCAACGGCATGCTCCGAAGCGTGAAGCGTCCCGATGGCGAAACAGTTAGTTTCGAGTATGATCCTTTGGGGCGACGTATCTCGAAGACATATAAAGATAAGACCACCCGTTGGGTTTGGGACGGCAACGTACCACTACACGAGTGGACGGAGGAAGCGGACGTAATCTGATGGAGAAAAAACATGGTCGGTAGAATTGGATATTTATGGCTCTGTTCGTAACTTTGCCGGGCGTTCTTTGAGCGATTGTCCGTTCAGGTATCAAGGTCAGTACGAGGATGAGGAGACGGGGCTTTATTACAACCGTTTCCGCTATTACGACCCGAATGCAGGCAATTATATCAGCCAAGACCCGATAGGGTTAGCGGGGAGTAATCCGACGTTGTATGGATATGTGAGTGATAGTAATAGTTGGGTTGATGTTTCTGGATTATATAATAATTACCCAAGACAAAGCGGTGGTAGATTTGGTTCAAACCCTAACCCTAAACCACCTAAGCCATCAACCCATGGTAACTCAAACTCGTCGACTGCTATAAATTATTTATATGCAAAATACGACAAAGATGGCAATTTCTTAAAATGGGGAAAGACAAATAATCCAACAGGTAGATATTCTAATCTGGAATTAAATGGTGGAAAAATAGAAATACTTGGAGAAGGAGGGGCTATTACCGACATAAAAAAATTGGAAAGGGAATTAGCAGAAAAAATGCCAGGTATAGATAATCATGAACCTTGGGCTGGAAGTAAACAAGGACAAACTCTAAGCCCAGAAGCAGAGGCTCGGCTAAAAAAAGCTTCTCATTATCATTAACGATATAGTAAAAAATAAAGATGAATAGTTTTTCGATTTTTCTTAAATTAGGAGGTGGAGATACAATATCCATTGTAAACGAGTATTGGCAGAAAATTACAAAAATATTTGACAAAATGTCTGAACATTCATATTCTACAGATATTGATAAGTTTCATATTGAAATGAGAGTAGATGGAGATTTTCTGAAATTTGGAGATTCTGAAGGATGTAATAACTTGCGTTTATTTAAGAAGAGACGTTTGATTGCAAATAGCATTTCATTTGGTGAGAATATTTACACTAACGAGCATATTTTATCTGAATTCTTGACTGAAAATTTATTGTTAGCTTTTGATCAAATAGTAATACGGCTAAAAAAGGAAAAGTTAAATATTGATGGGGAATCACTATTGACGGATTTAGATGAATATATTTCGGATTCTTGGTAGCTTGGTTGTGCTCCTGGTAATGCTTTAGATTTTGAGTTGAGTTTTTGTATCCACATTGCCTATCCTGAGATAAGTCATACAGCATTATCACCGATTATCTCGGCACACCCACTCATGCTTTTGACAGCAAAGGCGATAAAGTTTGGGAAAGAAATCTCGACATTTACGGCAAAATAAGAACAGGAAATAGTACCTTTGTGCCTTTCTTGTATCAAGGGCAATACTTTGATGCGGAAATAGATCTTTGTTATAATAGATTCAGGTATTATTCACCCGATGAAGGGATATATATATCGCAAGACCCGATAGGGTTGGCGGGCGGAATCCCGACACTGTGCGCCTACGTTCACGACCCGAATAGTTAGATAGACCCATTTGGATTAAGTCCAACGAATCCTTTTGATGTTGTCCCATACAAACCGTCAAGTTCACCATTAGAAAATCATCATGGCATACTTGATGTATGGGCAGCAAATAATATTGACGGATATAAGAGTAGAGCATCGCACAATCCTACAATTGCTTTAACTAAGGGACAACACGATGCTACTAAAGCTGTGTATCGCGACTGGTTAAAAGAAAAAACAGGAAAACCTGTTGGGGGAAAAGTTGATTGGACAAAAGTTTCGGCTAGAGAAGCTCAACAACTTTCAGAACGTATGTTCGATGCAGCCAAAGTTCCACAACATGCACGAGATGAATATTATCGGAAGTTTAATCAATATATCTATTCAGGATGTAAAGGATAAGTATTTATGAAAGAAATAATGGAAATTTTAACAGAGATAGAGAATACAAAAGATTGTACTGTTTCTAAACTAGAAAAACCAATTAAAAAGTTACCTTTTGACTTGCCAAAAGATTTAGAATATTATTTGAAAAATTATTCTTCTATAGTTCTTTTTCAAAATGCAGATTACTCAATAAAAATTGTTGGGGTTTCTGGATTTAAAAGGGCTAATCCTGTTATTGTTGGGGAAGAAGTTGAAGACGACATAAGTCATAATTGGTATATTATTGCAGATGATAACAACTCTCAATATATAACTATTGATTTGACAAAAGACAAATTAGGGTATTGTTATGATAGTTTTTGGGATAGGCATGGGGTTGTGGGAGAACAGGCTGTTATTGCTCAAAGTTTTACCGAGTTGTTAGAGCGATTATACAACTCTAGAGGTCAATCGTGGTATTGGATAGATTCTAATTTTCAATCGTATGGTGATGCTTACGATGATTAAGAAATTAAACCTCCGCATCATCGAGGCGGACGGTTTGCTTTCTTTTCTCCACCTTTGGCGAAACATTGGTGGGTGTTTTTTGTGGCTTCTGACAAAAAAAGAACAAAGACGAGTAATTTTCCTCGTCTTTTCTGTTTCAACATAAAATTGCCCTGTCAAATTTCCTTGTAGAATCACTGAAATTTTGTTGGCGAAGTAATTTTATTTTCTTCGCCAACAAAATATTTTTTCTTCGCGAAGAAAATTTACGCTCTTCTTGGATGGCATTTCTTTGATTATATTGTATATGTTTATCCGCCTTGTATTCAGCCTATTTCTTTGTTTTTTGAGAAGTTTCTCTTCTGAGGGCCTGCTTGCCGGAATGCAGTCCAAAGATTGGGGCATGTCCATCGGTCGCGATAAGAGCGGTTTGGAGATTCAGAGAGAGTTGAGCGGCGGGGTGCGTGTTACGACGGGTCGTGATATGCTCGGACGTGTTGTTCGCAGGGATATTCTCTCGGGCGGAGCGGAGCAGAGCCGCATNGTTACGACGGGTCGTGATATGCTCGGACGTGTTGTTCGCAGGGATATTCTCTCGGGCGGAGCGGAGCAGAGCCGCATGCGTTACCATTGGGGCATGGGTAACCGCCTGCATCGCAAGGTGAACGAACGCACGGGCGAAACCGTCCTTTTCGACTACGATTCGTGGGACAATCTCTTCCGGGCCGATTATAAAGGTGGCTCCGAGGTGGAGAGCATTTACAAGGCTCCCGATGCCATCGGCAATCTGTTCCGCACGGAAGAAAGAAAAGACCGCAAATATGGCAAAGGTGGAAGGTTGTTGGAGGACAAGAAGTTCTCCTATCATTACGATGGGGAGGGCAACCTTGTTCTGAAACAACGATTGAGGCCCGACGAGACGTTAGCTCCGCTTTGGCAGGAGGGTGATTGGGCCTATGAATGGCAGGGCAACGGCATGCTCCGAAGTGTGAAGCGTCCCGACGGTGAAACAGTTAGTTTCGAGTATGACCCTTTGGGGCGACGTATCTCGAAGACATATAAAGAGAAGACTACCCGTTGGGTTTGGGACGGCAATGTTCCGTTGCATGAGTGGACGGAGGAAGAGAATGTAACCACGTGGTTATTTGAGGAGGGTACATTCATACCTGCGGCAAAGATAGTTGGCGATAAGTCCTACAGTATTATAACGGACTACTTGGGTACGCCAACTGAAATGTATAACTCTGATGGGGAAAAAACATGGTCGGCAGAATTGGATATTTATGGCTCTGTTCGTAACTTTGCCGGGCGTTCTTTGAGCGATTGTCCATTCCGCTATCAAGGTCAGTATGAGGATGAGGAGACAGGGTTGTATTACAATCGTTTTAGGTATTACGACCCGAATGCAGGCAATTATATCAGTCAAGACCCGATAAGATTAGCAGGTGGAAACCCTACGATTTATGGGTATGTGTTTGATAATAATTCGCAGGTGGATATTTTTGGTCTGGAGTGTTGGAGAACAGCTAAGAAAAATTATTGGAAGACGAAATATGCTGATGAAATGTTAAATCCAACAGGAAAATACTCTCCTAACAATTTAGCTTTAATGAAACGAGGAAATGCTCCTAAAATAAAAGTTGAAGTATCCGATGCTTTGGGAAATAAAAATATTGTTGATGTTCCTATTGAATTGCATCATACAAGTTTGCCTCAAAGGTTAGGTTCCTCTAAAGCCAATGAAGCATGGAATTTGACTGAAGTTACACCTTGGGGACATGCGAGCATGGATCCTTATAGAAATTTAGGCGATAATTTCAAATTAGTACGAATTATTAATGGCACAAATTCTTGGTGAAATGGAAACGAACAATATAATAAACGGACTAAAACATTTATCTGAAGGACTATTCCTACCCGAAGAATGGATTGATTGGTGGAGACAAAATGAAAAATTTGCAAAACAGTTTTTGTCGTCGCGGTGGTATTTAAAGATAAAACCTAAGATGTCACAAGGTTTAATGGGTGCCACACTAATATCTCAAAATGCGGCTCGCGAATACTTAAAATCTATAAATCAATCTTATAACGAAAATTCACAAGTCAATTATATGGAAGGATGGAGAAAGCAAATAGATGATATCTCCTTGAACTATGACAAAGTTGATATTATTGATTTTGACTTGAAATTTACTAAATTGAAGCAAAGTTACCCTAACTTGTTTGCTGTAATAAAAAAACACTTATTGAAAAGTGATGTTGTGGAAAATAATTTAACCGAAGAAAAATTAACCTCATCATTCTTTTATAAATTATTGCATAGTGATGTAATTACATTTTTTTATTGTATTTCGCAATTAAAAATGGAAGGTATTCTTATTGATTTTGATATGTTAGAATTACGGGGAGAATATATTAAAATTGGGGAATTGTGGTTGAATAGTGATGGGGATGAGTTATATATCAGACCATATGAAGCTTCTGTATATTTTCATGATATAGGGAAAAATCAAATACATATTATAAATAAATCATTTAACTTATTTATTGAAAATGATTTGAGTCGTTTTGTATATGAAAATGCTTAGTCTTTTACTCTGTATAGATTGGTCTATCATAGATTTCGGTATTACGACCCAAATTCAGGGAATTATATCGGTCAAGACCCGATAGGACTTGCAAGTAATGAATTAAACTTGTATTCTTATGTTCACGATCTTAATTATTGGGTCGCCCCCAATGCACTGTCTCCTTCTTTTGGTTCAGGGAAAGGATCACATATTGCTATCGTAAATGTTTATGATAGTAGTGGCAATAGAATAAGCAGAGATGTCTTAAGAAGTGGCAATATGACACCTGCCGAAAAAGCTCTTGGTTTTCCTCGATCTACACTTGCTACTCACACAGAAGCAAGAGCGATGAAAATATTCCATTAAGCGAAGGACAAAGGATGGAAATTTTTGGCATGTATCCACCTTGTAACTCATGCAAAGGAAAAATGAACGCAAAAGCTAAAGAAGTTAGTGCAGATATAACTTATATATGGAAAGATAAAGAGACTGGAGAAATAAAAAGATGGAAAGCAGGAAATCATTAAATTATGTAGTATGAAAATAAAATTTACGGCAAATAAGATTGCATATGAGTCAAATGTGGGCGAAAATTATAACGTGATAGGATTTTCAGACAATGGAGATGATCCTAATCAATATGTTATTATACAAAAGGCAATTGCTTTTGATCCCCAAGATATTGAACTAGGTATGGATAGTTATTACTTTGAGTATATAGACCAATCAAATTCTGGCTATGATATATGTAGAAATGCTTCTGCAAATAAAAATGGCATATTATTTGAATTAAAAGAAAATGCAATTGAGGGGATAGAGTCTATAGAAATTGTAATTGAAAACAGTTACACAATAGAGAATTGGGAAGAATTTAAAACTATTTTTGACGAAATATTTTCGGACATATAATCTGTTTATTTATCATTTGACTCTTTTTATATTTAGCAATTTATGTAACTGATGTTATTGGTCGACAGGAACTTTTCTGCGCCAAACTTCAAAGCGGAGAGAGCTACAGCATTGTAACAGACTATCTCGGTACACCAACTGAGATGTTCAATTCTGATGGAGAAAAAACATGGTCGGTAGAATTGGATATTTATGGCTCTGTTCGTAACTTTGCCGGGCGTTCTTTGAGCGATTGTCCGTTCAGGTATCAGGGACAGTATGAGGATGAGGAGACAGGGCTGTATTATAACCGTTTCCGGTATTACTCACCCGATACAGGTAGTTACATATCCCAAGACCCAATAGGTCTGGAAGGAGACGTCTTTAATCTATATAATTACGTCATTGATTCGAATGATGGGATTGATCCTCTTAGTTTGTATAATCCATACGGTCATAGGAAGAATGGGCAGTTCAAAAAGAAACCTGGTGCAAAACCAAAAACGAAACCCCAATTACATGGCAACTCAAGATTGTCTTCCAAACCGACTGTATTGTATGCAATGTATGATGGAGACGGTAATTTTCAGAAATGGGGCATTACAGATAAGGTGAACAATCCCAAGTCAGGTCGTTACGGCAATTCTTTGCCTGAAGATTGGGATGTTATAGAAATGACACGAGGAAGAAGAACCGATATGTTAGATATAGAAAGAGAATTATCTGAAAAAGTCCCTGGTCCTATGAATCGTGAAAGTTGGGCTGGTAGTAAGAAAGGTGAGGCTTTGAGTTCAGAGGCAGATTCTATTTACAAGAAAGCACATCATTAAATACACAATATATACTTGGGATGGAAATCATTTTAAGCTCTGCAATTGGAGGAGATATCTCTCCTGAAATTAACGCAAAGAATATTCATCAACTGGTGATAGAGGTGAGGAAATCCTTAAAAACTCGATTTAAGGACAAGTTCTTTTATGGGGTTGATAAGATAAAGATTGACTTATATGTTGATGGAGATATATCGGAGTATTGCACTGAGTCTGGAGTTGCCAAATGTAGATATTATCAGAAAAAGCGAGAAATCGCTTCAGAGTTTTGTATCGATAGGAACTATTGGTTGTCTGAACCATCTCTTGGCTATAAACGAAAATTTAATCTATTTATGGAGGCTTCCTTGTCAAACTTAGGTACATTTATAGAGAAGCGATTGAAGTCTGATGGCGTAAACTTTGATAACACTTTATTTCAAGAGACAATCTTTGAAAGCCTAATGATTAATCATAGAGATTAACTATTGTGCTTATTGGGAATAGGAATCTATGAATGATTATGGATGCTATAAAGTGTGAAGTCAGGAAAATCATCTTCTCATTCTCCTCTATTTCAAATGTAAAATCAATCAGTTGTCTCTTACTTGTAGAAGTACTGAAATTTTGTTGGCGAAGTAATTTTATTTTCTTCGCGAACAAAATATTTTTTCTTCGCGAAGAAAATTTTATACCTTTGCGATATATTTTATTGTATTATTTATAAGCATATATAATTATGGCCAAACTCAAGTACAAAATTGCCGCCCGCAAGCTCAATATCGGTTCGCAAAAGGGTAAAACCGTTTACATTGCCCAACCCGTTAATCTGGGAAGAATCAGTTTCGAAGACTTTGTTAAAGAGGTTGCCGACGGCTCTACTGTCGATGCCGCCGATGTGAAAGCCGTGCTTAGCCGGCTCCATGTCGTAATCGAACGTCTGACGGCTCGCAGTTTTTCGGTCGAGTGCGGAGAATTGGGAACTTTTCGGCCTTCGTTCGGAAGCAAATCGGTAGAAAAACCGGAANTCTTCGTTCCACGGGATTTGAACTTTACGGTCAGGAAGAGGCATCATCTTCTGCCGATACTGGGCCGTCAACGCCTTCAGGCCCCGATCAGGGAAGTTCCGGCGGCGGTCTTTAAACGTATCAAACAGCCCGATGTATCGGCTTATGCTTTTCATCGGGTTGTTTCTTTTGTATAATCTTCCCTATCGTAAAACCGTTTTTTCTTTTCGACTACGATCCTTGGGACAATCTCTTCCGTGCCGATTATAAAGGTGGCTCTGAGGTGGAGAGCATTTACAAGGCTCCGGATGCCATCGGGAACCTCTTCCGCACGCCCGAAAGGAAAGATCGTAAGTACGGCAAGGGCGGTCGATTGCTCGAAGACCGTAAATACTCCTACCATTACGATGGTGAGGGCAACCTTGTGCTGAAACAACGATTGAGACCCGACGAGACGTTAGCTCCTCTTTGGCAGGAAGGTGATTGGGTTTATGAATGGCTGGGCAACGGTATGCTCCGAAGCGTGAAGCGTCCCGATGGTGAAACGGTCAGTTTCGAGTATGATCCACTCGGCAGGCGCATAAGCAAGCGATATAGGGGAACCACTACCCGTTGGGTTTGGGATGGCAATGTTCCGTTGCACGAGTGTACAGAGGAAGAAAATGTAACGACGTGGCTGTTTGAAGAAGGTAGTTTTGTTCCCTGTGCCAAACTTCAAAATGGAGAGAGCTACAGCATCATAACTGACTATCTCGGTACGCCGACTGAGATGTATACCTCCAATGGAGAAAAAACGTGGTCGGCAGAATTGGATATTTATGGCTCTGTTCGTAACTTTGCCGGGCGTTCTTTGAGCGATTGCCCGTTCAGATTTCAAGGGATGTATTATGATACGGAAACTGAACTTTGCTATGTGCGACACCGATATTATAGTTGTGATACAGGTGCTTTTATATCGCAAGACCCGATAGGACTGGCAGGAAATAATCCAACAATTTATGGGTATGTGTTTGACAGCAATACAGAAATTGACCCGTTTGGATTAGACGCCATTCCTAATAAAGTTGCAGGCAATGCTCGTGAAGCAATCGCAAGAACTTGGTTAGAAAACAAATTCCCTAATGCGGAGATATTATCAGAACGCTATATACGAGATATAAATGGGAAAAGTGTTAGAGATATAAGTGGTTCAAGAAGAAGATTAGATTTTGTTGTTGTTGAAGACGGCAAAGTAAAAGGGATTTTTGAAGTAACAAGTCCAACAGCAGATAAAACAGCACAAATGTTAAAAGAAGCTGATATTAGAGGTAATGGCGGAACTCGTGTTAAAGCACCGGGAAGAAAAGGAGCGTTGTATGATATATCTGATATTGAAACCCAAAGATTAGATGTTGATTTAGAAACGAAAAATGTCAAATGTCACTAAAATAAAAAAACAGATGGATAAAGATAGAGTAATAGAAAAATTAAGTTGGATAACTCAATCTAAATTAGCTCCACAGCCAATAACCCAAGAGTATAGAGAAAGGCAATATCGTTTTTTTGAAAATTATGTTCATTTCTTACAAGATAATGGGTTTACTACAAAGGAGATTTTAAAAAAAGGAGAAAAGGCTACTGATGAATCACAGATAACAATTGGAGATTTAACAGAAGAAGGATTTCAATTCTATGCTTTCGGAATCAGAAAGTGGCGAGAGAAATACGACCGAGCTAAAGATAAGGATAAAGCAATAAACGATTTTGCTTTTATTGAAAAGAAATTAAAAGAGTTTCGAGAAAAATAATAGTAGCAGAAACAACCCGCCTCAATCGAGACGTTTTTTCTGCTTTCTTTCTTCCGCCTTTGGTGGAACATCGGTGGGTGTTTTTTGTGGCTTTGCCACAGAAAAAGAACAAAGACGAGTAATTTTCCTCGTCTTTTCTGTTTCAACATAGAATTGCCCTGTCAAATTTCCTTGTAGAAGCACTGAAATTTTGTTGGCGAAGTAATTTTATTTTCTTCGCGAAGAAAATTTTATACCTTTGCAGTATATTTTATTGTATTTATTATAAGCGTGTATAATTTGGCCAAACTCAAGTACAAAATTGCCACCCGCAAGCTCAATATCGGCTCGCAAAAGGGCAAAACCGTTTACATTGCCCAACCCGTTAATCTGGGAAGAATCAGTTTCGAAGACTTTGTTAAAGAGGTTGCCGACGGCTCTACCGTCGATGCCGCCGACGTGAAAGCTGTGCTTAGCCGGCTCCATGTTGTAATCGAACGTCTGACGGCTCGCAGTTTTTCGGTCGAGTGCGGAGAATTGGGAACTTTTCGGCCTTCGTTCGGAAGCAAATCGGTAGAAAAACCGGANGTAATCGAACGTCTGACGGCTCGCAGTTTTTCGGTCGAGTGCGGAGAATTGGGAACTTTTCGGCCTTCGTTCGGAAGCAAATCGGTAGAAAAACCGGAAGATTTCAAGGTGTCGATGATTCGTCCCGCCAAAATTCTTTTCACACCCAAGCCCGCTTTCAAAAATTCTCTTCGTTCCACGGGATTTGAACTTTACGGTCAGGAAGAGGCATCATCTTCTGCCGATACTGGGCCGTCAACGCCTTCAGGCCCCGATCAGGGAAGTTCCGGCGGCGGTCTTTAANTCTTCGTTCCACGGGATTTGAACTTTACGGTCAGGAAGAGGCATCATCTTCTGCCGATACTGGGCCGTCAACGCCTTCAGGCCCCGATCAGGGAAGTTCCGGCGGCGGTCTTTAAGCGTATCAAACAGCCCGATGTATCAGCTTATGCTTTTCATCGGGTTGTTTCTTTTGTATAATCTTCCCTATCGTGAAACCGTTTTTTTCTTTTCGACTACGATCGGTGGGATAATCTCTTCCGAGCCGATTACAAGGGTGGCTCCGAGGTGGAGAGCATTTACAAGGCTCCCGATGCCATCGGCAATCTGTTCCGTACGGAAGAGCGCAAAGACCGCAAATACGGTAAAGGCGGCCGATTGCTCGAAGACCGTAAATAACGTCAGTTTGACGTAAGAAAATACCAATGAATTTGTTTCCTAATTAACCTGAATAAGTTATTTTGATAGATTCTTTTCTCCGGTTAACAAATGAATTTCGTGCTTGTTTTATAATTGAGGGTAGCAATCATGGGATTTAGGTGTATGTTAATGCTTCAAATGCGATCGCCTTGGTGTCTTAAGCTTTCAATCATGAAAATATGCAAAATTTGTATACCTTTGGGAAGTGCAATCCCTCAAAAAGAAAACCTGAAGATTTAGCATTATTACGGTCTAACAACAGAATATAAGAACCAACTATGGACTTTCTGAATTTAGATGAATCGGTTCAAACAGGCATAAGAATAGCGAAATCCTTGGCCAGAGAGTATGGAAATGCCACCTATACTGCGGGGCATCTTCTGAAAGCATTGCTGCATAAGGAAGTTGGGCTAGCTTCTTTTGTCGAATCTATCGGGAAAGATCCTCTATATCTCGATGAATGGGCTGAGGTGCGTATAGAAATGTGCGAAAAGGTCTCCGGTATAACCGAAGTAGAACCGGACGAACGCATTCCTACATTGTTCGAGGAGGCCGACAATGTACGACTGAAGCTCGGTCTCCTGCAAATCAATCCGATTTGTGTGCTTTGTGCCATAGCCAAACCCGAGGTGGCTTTTTCTGCCGACCAGCTGAAATCATTTCCCATTCGAGAGAAAGAGATATTGGACATCTTTCTTCAAGGCGGTACCATCCCTCGACAGGTCTCCCAGGCCATGGCTCCTTTTGTGGAATCTTCAGCTTCTGCCATGCCTCTGACCCATTTGATGAAATACTGCATCGACAAGACAGCCGAAGCTCGAGAGGGGAAGATACATTCTGTGGTCTGCAGAGACAAGGAAATGCGGCAGATGACAGAAATTCTCGGCAGAAAGGGCAAACCGAATGTAATGATAATCGGAGATTCCGGTGTCGGAAAAACAGCAATGGTGGAAGGTTTGGCATATGGTATCGTGAATGGAAATGTGCCTTCTTTCCTCCTTGAAACGGATATTTGGGAGTTGGATTGTGGTGCCTTGATCGCAGGAGCCACTTATAAGGGCGAAATAGAAGATCGCCTCAAAAATATCATCAAAGAACTTAGACAATTAGACCGTGTTATCCTTTTTATCGATGAAATCCACATCCTGCTCGATGTCAAACAAGGAAATAGCGGAGCGGCAAATATCTTGAAACCGGAACTTTCCAAGGGGGACCTGACTGTCATCGGAGCGACTACGACCGATGAGTATCGTAAGCAGATCGAACCCGATCACGCTTTTAACCGCCGCTTTGAGGTATTACAACTTGCCGAGCCGTCCATCGACGATGCCGTGGCAATGGCCAAGTTGTTACTGAAGAATTATCGTGAATACCATAAATTGGATGTCGATGAAATGGCTTTGTCGGAATGTGTGCGTATGGCCAAACGCTACGTCAAAGACCGCCGTCTTCCCGACTCTGCCATCGATCTGCTCGACCGGACCATGTCCGCCGTGAAAATGGTCAATGAGACTGTGGAATCCGATTTGTTGCGATTGTCACAGGAGTTGGATGAACTTGAAACAGGTAAAATAGATATGTCCGAAGAGGATTTGTCGGACAAGCTACACCGCTTGTGGCAAGAAACTATAAGTCGTATCAGCCCTGTCATACAAGGTAGTCTGAATTATACGGACAATGTGGAGCAATCGGCTGATTCGACTCAAATGTTTGATCGTTTGTTTCGAATGGCAGAAGAGCTGGAATCATTTGCAAAGAAAAAAATAGAATGTGTTACAGGTGACCACGTTGCCGCAGTTGTAGCCAGCAAAACAGGTATCCCTATCGGCAAGATACGGGCCGGCGAAAAAGAACGTTTGCTGAATATGGAGGATATTCTCCGACAAAGGGTTGTGGGACAGGATCATGCTCTAAAATCTCTGACGGATGCCATTTTGGAATCGCGTAGCGGAATGAACAAGCCGGGACAGCCTATCGGTTCTTTTTTCCTCCTTGGCCCGACCGGTACCGGTAAAACCGAGCTGACCAAAGCTTTGGCAGAAGCTCTATTCAATGATGAAAAAGCGATGATTCGGTTCGATATGTCTGAATTTAAGGAAGAGCATTCGGCAGCCTTGCTTTATGGTGCTCCTCCGGGATATGTCGGTTACGAAGAAGGTGGATTGCTGGTAAACAAAATTCGCCAACAACCCTATGCCGTGGTACTTTTTGATGAAATAGAGAAAGCCCATCCATCGGTTTACGATACATTCCTCCAGATCATGGATGAAGGAAAACTGCATGACCGCTTAGGTAAAGAGGGCGATTTCTCCAATGCCATTATTATTTTCACTTCCAATGTCGGTAGCGAATGGATCGCCCAAGAACTGTCAGAAGGGAGACAGCCCACGACTCTCCAAATTATGGAAATAATGAGCAGTTACTTCCGTCCGGAATTCCTCGCACGATTGTCCGAAATTGTTCCGTTTGCTCCGATCGGTGAGACCATCCTTATGCAGATCTTTGAAATACAATTCAAGGGATTCCGAAAGTTGCTTAAACAGCAGAATATGGATATCGAGCTGTCGGACGAAGCAAAGAGGATGTTGGCATTCAAAGGCTTTACTCCCAAATATGGAGCACGGCAAGTGTCTGGTATAATACGCAACTACCTAAGACGCCCTATCTCTCGTATGATCCTCTCCGGGAAGCTCAACCCCGGTGATGTGCTGCATGGCACACTATCTGAGAAGCAAGAATTAGTATGGGAAACGGTTTCCCCCAAAACAGTATAGAATATGTTTGGACACAGAAGTTTTCTTCGCATCGGCTCATTGAACGATGCAAGTATAAAAGGATTACTGACGGATGGACTGGAACTGGAGAAATTCAGCTATTCATTTGATCAGGCAGTTGATATACATGGAAAGGTTCAAGGAGAAGTCCGAAGCGGTACATTGCAACTAACCTTTGCCAATCTGCCCACCAATGAGGTTATTGATTGGATGCTGAATTCGAGAAAGTATAAAGATGGCACTATCGTAATGTGCGATATGAATGATACACCTCTCCAAAAGATATCTTTCGCTACAGCAGCCTGCATCGGAATGGATATTAATTTTTCCGAGGCCGGTGGCACATATGCCTCTACTCGCATTGCGCTGTACGCCAAGAAACTAACAATAGGTGGGATCATTGTTGAAAACGATTGGAAAAACATTTAATTCTCATTCTACGATTTTATGAATCCGAATTTCTTACAACAGCCCGATGTCAATATAAATGCCGTTTTGGTATTTATGGGCAAAGAGTACGATGTGCACCAATTCAGCACTTCGTTTATGCAGCCGACAGATGATAAAGGAGAACCGCAGGCCGAAGTGCTTGGAGGAAAGCTTTTGATAGAACTTTCGCAAATACCTGATGACGCATTACTCTCCTGGGCTTCGAATCAATGGATGCGTAAAGATGGGAAAATCCTCTTCAGAAACGAAACGGGGACACCTCCATTACGTATCACTTTCAAAGAGGCTTATTGTATAAGCATACAACAGGAAATGGTTATAAATCAAGGAACAAAGACTACCATCATGGTTTCTCCCAAATCTGTTCGTCTCAATGAATTTACATTTGAGAGTAATTGGGTCGATTGATAAAATATATGCCGAATCCAAGATACAACAACCAATTTATCAGTAGGGAACTATTCGATTTTTATCGACAGATAGGACGTCCTTATGAGGGCTTCGTAAAGGGAGAGGGGTATGCCTATACCCAAAAAGGAGCGGTGGTTACCTCATTTTCAACAGCTTATAACCCTTCGAACCCTTTTTGTCAAGGTTCCGGATTTTACAATTTCTGCACTACACAAGTCCTTGATACATCACCGGAAGCAATAGTGCGTAGTCTTGAGTTAACTCCTAATGGCCTCATGTCATTGTTGGTACGCAAGGAAATCAATGGGAGTCTTGTCATAAATATGGGCAATGGAAAACTGATAAAGTTATCTGACCCAGGAAAAAGCTCAGTAAACATCTCAATCCACGACAACGGTGTAGATCTTATGCTTGATATGCAAATAGTCGATAAAGCATTACAACAGGAATACAATTTCCAATGCAAGCTACGAGATATGCCAGCCTTTTTTTCTACTGATGTGCTGAGGACAGTTTCGAATTCCCTACAGACCTCTTTGCAGATGCCTACTGCTGCTAATGATTACCGCTCCCTACAAAAACAAAATGCCGATATGGACTGGGTAGGAATCACAGGAAAAGCAAACAGCCTCGCAGGTTTCTACACCGGTTATAGAGAAGGGAGATTAGTCAGATATAGAAGTATATTTGATAACTGTCCATCTGAATGGTATGCAAAGAACAAACAATGGCGTCCTATATCTAAAGGGGCAAACCAATATACAGGAAGCAAAAAGGCTGTGCTGAAGGCAGCAAAAGGATATAGGGTGGCTGGAAGGGCTTTCTTTTACATTGGTATAGCTGTTTCTATAACAGAAGGGAGTATAGCTTATCAAGAAGAAGGATGGGCAGGTGTTATAAAACCAGGTGTTGATGTTTTAATGGGAACTCTTGCTACATTTGGAGGACCTATAGGCTTAGGCATAGGAATTACTTATTTTGTTTTTGATGCTGTAGGATTCTTTGACCGTCCCACCATTCGCATCAGGGAATTACCGCATAAAGATCCATCGATATTTGAAAGAGATAAAACTTATGTAGCACCTCGTATACACCTGGAGTTGGAGCAAATGAAACTAAAAAAACATCTTCCAATGCGTGAACAGCCCGTATTCCGCCAAGGAAGTAAAGATCCTCTTAGACGTAAATATTAAAACTATGAATTTGTATAAATATATATACTACCGACTTTACACATGGAATCTCAAAAAGTGGGGTAAAATTGATGGGCCGGAATGGAACGCCTTATTTGGGATATCCATAATGATGTTTCTTAATTTAATGACATTGTCATTGTTGTTAGATGCATTGGGGTTGATAAATTATTGGGAAATAATACATATTCGTGAAATAGTTATAGTTGCTTCATTATCAATTCTTGTGGCAAACTATTTCTATTTTCTGCGCAGGAAAAAATATCTCAAAATAATAAAACAATATAAGCAAGAGACTACGATAGAAAGGCATCGAAACACTATCATTATATGGTTTTATTTCTTTGCTTCTGTACTTTCTCCATTCCTCATTATTAACATAAATAAAATATAAGGCAGATGTAGAAAAAACTTGTTTATTTCACATCCTCCTTAACGGCTAATGAGATAAGATATGTCAAACGGATATTATAAAATCCCGATGGATTTTGGAGTACTTCTGGATGAGGAAAGAGGTGATGCAAGGAAGGTCTCTGAACTGGAATCCATCGACCAACACATCGGCCTACTAATTATGACCTGCCCCGGAGAGCACATTTTCGACCGGAGATATGGCACTGCTATTTGGGAAATGGATTTTGAGCGAATCATGTCATTAGACAAATGGCAGACCCAGTTCATGGAATATTTAGCTGAGTCCGTCGGCACATACGAGAGACGACTTTCCAACTGTAGCTTTCGTGTCGAAATTACGGATGTTTTGCACAAAGCTTTATCCGACAATGTGAATATCCGCAAGAGGGTGGATATCTATACTACAGCCATTTTGGTCTCCAATGGTGATCCATGTAGATTTCGTCACCGGTTGTATTTAGGTCCTTTGTCCAAAGAATAATGTATGTTTGTTAACAAATGAGGATGAACTATAGAGAAAGTAAGGAAGAAATCAAAGACCGGATGATTCGTACGGCTCTTGATTTTTGGGGAATAAGGAAGATAGAGAATCTGGATCCGTTTATCCGTCTTCTGATAGAGGCTATGTCTGCTCAGTTGCATATTCTTTCTGATGAAATTGCCGACATTGAGGTTCGGGCTATGCAGCGACTAAGTGAGGTATTATTACCTGAATCGGTTGCACGCGCCAGGCCGGCTCATGCAATTGCTTACATACAGCCTCTTACGGATATCCATGTTACTGATCCTTCAACTGGCTTTTATGCTATCTCTCCTTTCCCTGGCAGAAAGGAAAATACTCGTTACACATTTCGACCGGTTTGTAGAACACCATTGCATAGGGCTGCTATAAAGACATTGATTGTTGGAAATGAAGTGTACGAAGTTCTCCCGGATATGAATAAGAAACTCATACTTCGTTCAAATCAAACACCGGAGAACTATAATAAAGTATGGATTGGACTAGAGTTTGATATCAAACCCAAGAATTTACATCATCTATCTTTTTACATTGACTTTCCTAATATCGATAGGCGAAGTGATTATTTGCATTTGCTCCCCCAAAGCAAATGGGCATTGGGCAACAAACAGCTTACCCTAAAGTCCGGTCTACATTCAGAAGAATCTTCTAATGAAGATAATCTAAACTCCTTTTTCAAAAAACAAGAGTACGATACACGCATCAACTTCCAAATTCTCGAATACTATGGATTCGGTTATCAAACCGTTCAGGATGATTTGGTTATTACCGAAGAGGATTTGCTCGCACTCCCAGGGGAGATAGTCTCCTGCATAGCGGAGGAAGAAAAAAAGAAATATCTGGATGTTTGTAATACTGAGTTGATCTGGGTTAAGGTGGAGTTTCCCCCTTATTTTACTCCGACAGTCTTGCAGGATATCCTTGTAATGATCAATACTGTTCCTGTTGCCAACAAAGAACTATACAGTATAGTTTCCAAAGTTGAGAAAAATTTTGGCATAATACCTCTCTCGGGAAAACCCGGTGAACTCTTCTTGTCTATTATAGACGTAACCGATGAGGAAAATAGGATTTACACCCCTGCAAACGGATATAAAAATAATACAGACAATTGTACATATACCCTGAGGCAGGGTGGTTGCGAATCGTTTGATCGCCGAAATGCAAAAGACTTTTTACAACGTCTCCAAAATCTGCTGGAGGATGAAATGGGGGTATTCTCTTCATCCAAATTAGGAAATAACACAGATAGTACTTATATTATCGAACGTTTGATAACAAAGATAAGTCGAGAATCAAAAGGCATTTCTTCGGAGTCAGGAATTCCGTTCTATCTTTTTGTCGATTCCCCACAAGCCTTCGGTAATTTTTATGTGCGATATTGGGCTACGTTGGGAAATATAGCCAATGGTATTAGGGCAGGAATACAATTACAGCCCGAAGAACCGCTTTTCGGAGAAGTCTCAGGTGCAATTTTTGTGACTCCAACTGTTGGTGGAGCCTCTGAGCCTTCTGAGCGTGAAAGGATAGCTCGGTTCAAATATATTCTAAGTAGCCGGAATCAGATTGTAACTAATAATGATATAAAAAGTTTTTGTCTGTCAGAATTATCAGATATAATATCCGGTGTCAATATCGAAAAAGGCATTGCTTTGGGAAGTTCTCCTACTGAGGGACTTATCCGTACGATCGATGTTCACCTCATTCCTTGGTCTACGGCTTTGGATGCTCAGCTAAAACAACAAATTGCAGATGACATCCATCACAAACTAGCCTCACTTTCTCCAATGACATTTAACTATAGAGTTTTTGTTGACTAAATAAAGTATGAATCCTGCTGTTATAAAAATATTTTCAAGCTATCTTCTTGCTCCAATCATAGCATTTGTGTTGGGTTTTGTCGTTTTGTTGGTTGCGCAGAAGAATAAACTATTAGGAGATAAAAAAGCAATCTTCTATATCCTCCTGTCGGGTGTGCTTTTGGCAATACCAGGCCTGTTAGGCTTTCTTCGTGTTAATTTTATGCCCTATGGCTATCTTCTCCTTCAAGGAGTCTATTTGGCTTTGGGGTATATGAATAGTACTTTGTTATTGAAATATGTAAAGCCTCTTAATGGACGATCATTTGGCTTCATCTTTCTTTTTATCGGTGTGCAGATTATCATCGGATTAGCCTTGTTTTCCGTGTTGTTCAATTTTGCCAATGATTTTCATTATGGTATTTGGGCTGGAACCTGTATCACAACATTCGCCATCGTTCCTCTTTTTTATCAGACATTTAATTCTTATTTAAATATTCCTATTGAGATATATAAGATGAGAATCTATATGCCCAATAACCTGATACGTATATCAGCTCCAATTGATACGGAAGAATTGCTTGTCTGCGAAATAGAGATTTACAAAAATCCCGCTGATCGAAAACCAATCCGTTTGAAAGCTAAAGCAAAACAAGATATGATTTTTGGAGATTGGTTTGAACTAATCATATCGGATTACAATCAAAAAAAAATTACCGATCCTATTGAATATTATAATACAGAAGATCCTTACGGGTGGATTTTCTATGTAAAGCCATCATTCTTTAGACCTCGAAAATACATTGATCCAGAAATATCATTCGTCGAAAATAAGGTTGTTGAGAAATACTTAATTGTATCTAAGCGCGTACGAAAAAATGAATATCAATAAAATCTATCCAATATGAAAGAAAAGAAAATATATCACCCCGTTAATTGGAAATTGGGGATGAGTGTCTCTCCTGATCATTTTATTGCGACAGAAAATTATCTTTTGGAATCTATACTCCAAAATGCAAAAGCTTTCAGAGCTCCTTTCCATTATGGACTTCTTCCGGCATTAGATGACGATAGCTCTATTGCTATAACTCTTGCGGGGCATGGTGAGCAAAGAACTGTCGTTTTGGAGTCTTATAATGGTATTACCCCGGGGGGCTATCTGATCCTTTTGGACGATCCTGAGAGTAAGATTACTTGTCCCTGTGAAAGTGAAGGAGAGATTCCGGAAGAAGGATGGGATATTTTGCTAAATGTTGTGCCTTTTGACAGGAATCCATGTGGTATCCCCGACATCAATGAAACACCATCTCGTTATCCATACGTGGAACCAACGTACCGCTTGACACTTCTACCTCGTAACAATCGAAAAAGTGTAGCGGAAAATTATCTTTACAGTGTTGTCATAGGTTTACTTCGCAAACAGGATGGTGTGTATACATTGGATGGAAATTATATTCCCCCTTCCTTATCAATGGCCTCCCATAGCAGACTGCATGAGTACATGGCGGATTTCACACGAGAAATATCAATACTTGACAATGCTGTAAAGAAAATTGTGGAGAAGACGGTTGCACAACCCAACCGAACTCCAATTGCCGAAAATGTACTTCTCTTATGCAAGGATTTTTCTCATACCTTATCCACGATCTATTTTGAGTGGAGAAACAAGGCTCATATGCTCACTCCGTATGAGGTTGTCAAGACCTTGACTTCTTTTGCCAGCACCATTTTGACAAGCCTTTGTTTTTTGTCGATAAAAGAAAAAGAAACAATGCTGAAATATTTTCATGAATGGAATGGAATCTCTCCATCAACATTTGAACAATTGTTAGATGAGGTAGTAAATAAATCATACGATCATAATAGGATTAACCAGTCCTTGGTCGCCGTACAAGGTATGCTACACATGTTGGAAGAGTTGTTTACCTCTCTCAGCCGTCTCGAATTTATCGGTCAACATAGAGAGAGCATTGTAATTTCTGAAAGACAGATGCAGGACACCGTATCCGAATCTAACCGCTGGACACTGGTCGATTAAAAGCGGCCATAACATATCAATGAAAAAGAATAAAACCTTTCCTCCCATTAACGGAGTTTGTTCTACGAACAATACTCTTTATACCGACTTCAAGGCTGAACTCGTTGCCTCAGGTCTTATAGAAAGCGGCCTTTCGATCGATTCACTCCGAATCCTTCGAAAAGGAAAGGCTCTGCGTGGAAAGGCGAAAGAGATCGACCAAATTTCATGGGAAAATTCAGAGCATACATTTTCGGATTTTTTGAATGTTTATATTCATAAAAGAGATTTATACGAATCCTTGCCCGAGGGATTGTTTCATCAAGGAGTTACTTCAGAGAATAAAAAAGGAAAAACAAATGTTTTAGAATCGATCAAGCGCAATAGGCAAGAAGAATTCAATGCTCGTTATTTTTTTAAGCCTTTTGAGATTTCTATAGATCGCATGCTGGTTTCTGCTCAGCTATATGAAAGGCGGTTGGAAAAGCGAGAAAAATATTCGGAATTTATTCATTTATTGACATCCGATTGGGATTTCTTGCAAGCTATGCCTTTGCACAAAGCGCTATTCATTCTAAATTTTTTATTCCAAAGTCATCGTATAACATCAGCTGAACAAATATCACAGATTTTATCTGTTTTCCTTGATTGCCAAGTCGTTATAGAAAAAAAGAATAATATGTTCTGCATTCCTGATGATGCAAAATGGAAATTAGGAGATAAAGCTCAGTTAGGATTAACGACATTTATAGGAGGAGGGATAACAGATTCTTTTCCTGTTGTAAATGTCAGACTTAACAACTTGCAGCGAAAGCATAAAGAATTACTATCTATTGAGAGTCCTGCGTATAAACAATTGCTAAGTCTTTTAGATCTGTTTCTGCCGGCAGATGTAGAATTAGTTTTGAGCATGAGGAGCGTTTCTGAAGAAACGTCCTTCCTGCTTTCTGACAAGCAGGAAGAAACGCCGATTCTCGGTCTTACAACAGTACTAAAATAAAGTAGCAAAAAGAATGAAAGCTTTGAACCATAAAAACGTTGTTCGCTCCTATGCCAGATTTGCCAAATATATGGTTTTTTTGGTGGGAGGGACTCTTTTCTGTATTTATTTCTTTCTGAAAACATCAGAACGTGAAATAGCAGAAATACGTATGCGTACAGGAGACAGTGAACGTATATACAACGAACAGATAGCTATTTCTGATGCCTTTACAGATATATTCAATACATATCGAACATTAGATATATCGCAGGGAGCGAATCCGGACTATTTCATGAATAGTATTGCCTTCAAAAAACTGACTCTGGGGAACCTGATTGAGAGATTATCTGAAAAAGACGCTCTTCTTCATCGTCATCTTTTTGATAAGATGGATGTTCTTCTCCGTACGAGAGATTCTATTTCGACCATGAAACGGGTTGAAGATATTACAAAAAACGACTTGATACGATGCAATGATGAGAATAGAAATGTTACACGGCGTCTTTCGGTCGGAAGGCTGAGTTATAACCGAAAATAATTGTAAGTACATGAAAACGAATAAGACAATGAACCAAAGAGAAAAAACAATAGGTTTTTTCTATGTTCTGATTTTGTTCTGTACGATGACTGTATTATCCGGTCTGATCTTGTTTTTCCCTAATTATAATTATCATTTATCCAGCAACAAGAAACAAGCCTTGGAACAGATGGATCGTATCAAGAACTTCGAGGTTAAGCAAATGGATATGATAAATAAGGTTTTGAGCGTTGAAGAAAAAATCAACCGGATAGACCCGGGGCTGAATGCTTCATATGAAAAAAGAGAGATCAGTTATATCTTAGGGGAGATACGGAATGTATACATTCAAAACAAATGGGATGAACGATACAAAATATTCGATCATACAGCGACATTCTACGAGTTTCGCTTGTCCGACAGAGAGCAGCTTTGGAGCACCAAGAAAAACATAGAGAAATTTAAGGCAGATCTTGAGCGCTGCAGAAGCAATACCGAAAACAAGAAAAACAATCTAAACAAAAACAATTTATGAACAAAATCTTTACTCGATGGATGATCATCGTTTTAGCTGCACTTGCAGCCGGAATACTTATTGCATGGCTCCTACGGCTAAAATTTACAGACAAGGAAATTCATGCATACGTTTCCCCGACGGAGATAGAATTAGGCTCTCCGATCTTTTTTACAGATAGCACTCACAATGCTAAAGAAGTCTTGTGGGAGTTTGGAAATGGTGATATGTCTGTAGAAAGAAAAGGAGCGTATTTGTTCCCTCAAACAGGACGTTACCAAGTCCGCCTGAAAATTGATGGAAAACAGGAAGCACGCTTTATTGTAAATGTCCGGGAGAAGGCAGAAACGAAGGAAGAGATTCCTGTTCGCATTATTGCTCCCACGACGGCATTACAAAATGAGTTAATAACTTTTATGGCCGATGGCGAGTCATCTGAATGGCGTTGGGAGTTTGGAGAAAGTGGAGACGTCGATTCGCGGGAGAAAAATCCCACATATGCCTATCGCGAGCCTGGCATTTATCAAGTACATCTGACGTCAGAGAACACCGAATATCCGGTACTTCATCAGATAGAGATTCTACCGGAATACGCCGAAAGCGATTCCACGGATGTCCTATCTCTAATTGCTGAAGATATTCGTGTACGTTTGCAAAACATTATTGACGGAGAGTCTTTCAATGCCAATTACAACTATGTATTGGACAAATATCTCTGTAATAATCCGAATGTAATCGTGCTAATCAATAATGTCAGACAAAATGATTTTTACTCGTATTGTCACGAGTTGAAAATTATTGGGAGTCGCTCATCCGCAACAGTACTCGAGGTGGTAGTAGAACCTGATAAAAGATCTAATTGCGTGAAGAAATTACTTGTCCGCCAAAATTCACTACTCAAAAAGTAACCATTATGAAAAATATGAATAACAAAACGATAGGAATTGGTTTGATTTTTCTCCTATTAATGGGATGTGCACCTATCAACAAGTTTACCAAAATAAAAAAAACACCCGATGAATATACTAGAAATTATTGCTGCGGTGATGTTGCGGTGTCCCGTTCTATAGAAAAACGAAGTCCATGGATCGTATATTCCGACAGGAGCAATAACCCTACCTATTATAATCCCGGAGGAAAAGTACAACTCAAGACGGCCTCTTATCTCGAACCTTTCCTTGTGATCGGTAAAAAAGGAGATTTCTTGCGCTTAATCAAATATTCTCCGGATATTTTGGAGAACGGAAAACTGAAAAACAGGAAGCAGGCAGAATACTATGGTTGGATCCATCAAGACAACCTCATCTTATCTTCTCATGCAACAACGAATATTGCTACGGGACGCACAATAAAGATGATTACGATGTTCAAGGATGCAGCACCTCTGTCACGTACTAAAAATTATTTCTCTTCAGACTCTGTTGTCATTTTCAAAGAGCCGGAATTATTGACACCGATCGCTAAGGTACCTTTTCAGTCACCTCTTTATTTAGCTAAAAGGACCGTAGACAATAGCAAAAGCTTCGTCATCGGAAAAGAGAGGATTGCACCGGACAGTGTAGCAACGCTTGTATCCGGATGGTTGTCTTCTTCCCTACTAATGCCTTTTGGTGAAATTCTATATATGGATTATTCTGCTATACCGGTATCAAGATATTCGGTTTATGACCAATTCGGTTCTGAACATTATATCCCGAATGAAGATATTAAGAAGTTAGCACACCCAAATTCTTCTCATCTTTTTACAGGAATGAATGCTGTTTCGTCCATTTTGCAGGGAGACAGTACCTCCTCGATTCGGACAACATTGACTGTCCCAATGGTAGACAATAGTCGAAACTTTGTTTACAGTCTGTCAGGCAAACCGATAACCTATACGCGGTACCAAGAATTGAAGGAAAGTTTGAAGCAAATCAATATCATATTTGTTTTTGCCGGACAGAAGCCTGTCTATGATAAGTTCGAGATGTTTGTTTCTTCCATACAAGGTTTGAACGCTGTATTGAAACAAAAAAGCGAGTATTCATATAAAGTCGGTGCCGTCATCGGATTTGCCAGAGGCAACAAACAATTCCCTGGCGAAATCCCTTTGAATTCAGATATTGATTCCGTATTGGGCGTATTTGAAAGCTATGCAGATGCCAAAGGACAGATGTATCCGGAGCTGAACGAAGATGCATGGAGTGGATTGAGAAGAGCTACACAATTGTTAGCCCCATATAAAACGGAGAATAACATCGTCGTTTTGATTGGAGAAAATGGCAATACACAGGAACAGGTAGATCTCTCCCTCATCGAAAGTTTGGTTCAAAGCAACTGTAGAATTCTCGGCTATCAAATTTATTCTGATGAAGGAGATACTTTTAATAATTTCGTTCTTCAGGTAGAAAACATGATCGACCGATCTGCCAAGCAGCTTGCTCTTAAGAAAAAAGATATACTTGTCCATTCTGAACAACTGTGTCTATCTAACCAATTTATAGAACGGACAGAAAATATCTACAGCCTTGATTTCCCAAAATCAAGTATGCTTCAGGGATGGATTGTATTCCCCAGAAAAAAAGAACAATTGCCTCAGGATCTATTGATTGCCGCCACTGATTCTTTGATCCTTGAGATCGAAAGCGACAACAACAGTCTACTTGCTCACCTGAATAAAGCTTTTCAGGAAACAGGACAGGGCAGGACAAAACTAAATTCGTATTGGCTGGAGCTAAATGGGCTATTGAAAGAATATTCAGTCCCTACCAAAGACTTTGTTCCTTTGGCACATATGAAACCGAAGACCAACTATCCGTTGTCTTTGGAAACCTCTACTGCCGACCTATCCAAGGGAAACTATGTTTTGCTGCTGAATGAAGCGGAACTTTCTCGCTTAAGAGGATTCATTAACGATTTAACCCGTTTGAGGGTAGATTACAAATACACAGGAAAGAATATCGAAAAAGGAAAGAGCAGAACTTGTCCTACTCCTTCTCCGGCACGATCAGCATCGACAGAAAAGCCTACGACTCCGCCAATTTACCTCAATACCTCTGCTGTTCGTAAGGGGATGGTGAAAGCGTATTGCAAATGGATTCAAGATGAAAAAATCTATCCATTGAGTAAAAAATCTATTCTGAACCTCTCTTTGTCTCAAGCGCAGCAGCAGGCATTTGCGATGCCTTCATTTCACCCTGTGCTCAAATTGCTGAAAGTACGCGAACTCCGCAAAAAGAAAATTTTCCCTGATACGGAATTAGACGAATTACTGGATTATTTCCTAAAAAAGCGGAAAGAACTGGAAGAGGCTATTACTCCTGCCAATAAAATAGAGGTAAACGGAGAGATTTATTATAAAATTGAAGCCAGCAAGATTCCATAAAACCTGTAAACAAGTAAAATCCGTAATAATACCCTTGTCTCAATCCCAACCGAGACAAGGGTATTTTTTATAAAATGAACATTAGGGCTTCGCTTTTTCGATACTTTTTCAGTAATACCGTTTGCATTCTATGTTATCAGTATTTGACGACAAATATTCTCTTATCTGTGAATCAGAATTTATTCATTTTTTTCAATCTGTAAAGAGTATTAACCAACCTCAATTGATAGTCTGTGAGTATTCATGAACTCTTCCTGAGCAATCCGGATTGTTCAGGATCTTTCTCAATCCGTTTAATTTCTACATCGACCAGTGCGAGAATCTCCTGCTTTATCTGTTTGTAGTTGGCTTCAATGGATGCTTTGAGGCTGTCCTGTCCCGACTCATCCGTAAACGCTGCAATCACCGGGATCGGTTTATAGCTTTTTGTTTCTGCGGAAATCTTCGCCCTGTCCACGACAATCTCCGCATGGAAAATCTTCTGTTCGATACGTTCATCGAAGTTGTCCGAAACGGCACCGACAAACATTCCTTGCGTCAGGTTGCTGATTTTGCTGGCCGGGATAAGGCTGTCCATTTGCGTACTGATGGAGGTGGATTTGTCGTTTCGGTTAATCGTCATCGATTGGCGTTGCTGCAAGACTTTCCCGAAGCGCTCCGATAACGTCTTGGCCGTTTCACCTACGACCTGACCGCTGAAAACATTTCCCACCGTGTTCTGAATCACCTTGCTCTCCTTGTCTCCGTAATCGCGGGTAAGCTGACTGAAATCCTGAAAGCCCAGACAGACTGCCACTTTATTGGAACGAGCCGTAGCAATCAGGTTATCCAGCCCTCGGAAGTAGATGGTGGGCAACTCATCGATAATGATAATCACTGAGCTTTTGAGCTGCTTCTTTTTGTTGATCAGTTTCACGATCCGGCTGTTGTATAAACCGAGTGCTGCCGAATAGATATTTTGTCGGTCGGGATTGTTGCCCACGACCAGGATTTTCGGTTCTTTCGGGTTATTGATGTCGAGCGAGAAGTCATCGCCCGTCATTACCCAGTAAAGTGCCGGTGAAATCATCCTCGAAAGCGGAATCTTGGCCGAAGCGATCTGCCCCTGAAGCTGATCCTGTGCGCCGCCTTCCCATGCGTCCATAAAGGGTGAAAGATAGTTGGCCAGCTCATCGTAAGAAGTCAGAATCGGAAAGATCTGCGCATAAGGTCTGTTCAGAAACTCGATGGCATGCGGAAAGGTGCAATACCTGCCGTTCTCGTATATCTTCAGGAACCAGATAATAGCCGCCAGCAGGATGATCGGTGACTCCACAAAGAAATCCCCCTGCTTCTGAATCCACGTGCGGTTCAGATTCAGCATGATCGTGTACGCCGATTCGTAAGCATCCGATATATCGGACATAAAATCCGGATTGATCGGATTGCAGCGATGCGATCTTCTGGGATCATCGAAGTTGATTACGTAAAACTTCGGCTGCACTTCATACGCCTTCCGATGTCTGAGCAGATGGTTGTAAGCGATCTCGGAAAGGTCGGGGAATTTATAGTCATAGATATACATGGCAAATCCCTTCTCGATTTGCTGCTTGATGTAGTTATTTACGATCGCGTAGGATTTTCCCGACCTGGGTGTACCGAGTACCATGCTCGCGCGGAAAGGATTCACGACATTGATCCAGCCGTTATTCCATTTTTTCTTGTAGTAGAAACGAGTCGGGAGATTCACCGAATACTCGTTCGTCATCAGACGGGTTTCCTGCATGAAACTTTCATTCTCCACATTGAATACATCGTCCATCAGGTTGTGCTTCAACAGGCGACTGATCCAGGAGCCGGCCATCAGCAGACAGATAAATCCCACAGCCAGCGTAAGGAGGTAGCAGACAGCCCGAAGGTCTATGCCGACCGGCAGGCTCAGTATCCATCCGTTCAGCAGATAGAGAGCTGCTCCGGCACTCAATACGACCCCGATCTTGCGCCGGGTGATCCGCTCTTCCTTGACACCTTTCGTTCCCAGACAGGAAAGTCCGAGGAATACCACAGCAAAGAGCTTTGTCCAAAGGATGGAAGAAAAAAGCTCCGTCGTTCGATGAAAGTTCATCAGGATGGTATCTGCAACGCTTATGGTAATCTTCCATTCGTGTAAAGCCTCGTAACAAAACCAGTAGCCGTTGATTACCGTAAAGAGGATGGCGATGGCGCGCATAAAGTCCATCGTCTTGGCCAGTCCTCTCAAATCATCTTCATTCTGCATCTTATGTTCTTCTTTTTCCGGTTATATCCTGTTTATGCCGCCTGTTTCTCAGCTTTCGCTGGAAAGCCAGCTCCTTATAATCGATCCCGTGAACGACGATTCCCGACTCATCCGTTCCGACCGGCTCATCGTAACAATCATCGCCGGTTTCAGCTTCCGGCAACATCTCCGGAGCAGAACGCACTGTGGGAAGCTCCCGAATCTCCTGCCGGCTGTAATCGAGGAAGGGATTCTCACCCCCGAGAAAGTAATCGTTAAAGACATGGGCCGAATAGCCCTTCCCCAAGCGCGAGCCATTGGCAGCGATACCGGCTTCGTCCGAGATAAACGTGATGCCGTAAATACGTCCCTGCTCGTTTTGGCGGATATGCACGTCGATGCCTCGTTTTTTCATCTCCTCCGAAAACCTCTCTTTATCGGGGGATGACTGCATGACCTCGACGATGGCATTGCGAAGCATCGGCGCCTTTTCTTTTATAAGCGCTTTGGATTTCTCAAAATGACGCGCAACGGCGGTATATCCTGCTCCTCTCCCTGTTTTACCGGCATGCAAGGGTATCATCCGTTTCTCTCCCGCATCATCCGTAATGGCGTATACCAACCCGTCGTACCGCTTCCCTTTGTACTCCTTGCGGACTTCCTCCGCAACGATGTGGTATCGGGCCAACAGCAGATTCATTTCACCCAACGACCGGAAAGCGTACCGTTTCAGCACCGCCCGAACCACAGCGGCAATCTGCCGACGCACATCGCCCTGCTTTACATCCGCCGTTTTCAACACGTTCTCCGCATGTGTCTCGTGCCGGCTTCTCCGGTTTCCGCTCGGTATCAAGCCGTATTTCCGCTCCAGCTCATCGGTGATCCGTTTGCTGCGTCTTGCTTCGAACTTGTAAGGCAGCTTCTTCCCGTAGCTGTCCACACGCAGGGAGACGATATGGATATGCTCGCGCGCGATGTCGTTGTGCTTGAATACGATGTAAGGCTGTTTGCCGTATCCCATCTTTTCCATGTATTCCCGGGCGATGTCCTGTAACTGCTCCGTTGTCAGCCTGTCGTCCGGATGCGGATTGAGGGAACAGTGAAACACCGTCTTTTTCGTGCGGATACCCGACGGGATGCGCATCTCCATATCGCTCAATGCTCGTTCAAAGTTCGTTTCTCCGTTTTGATCCACGCTCATCAAGGAGGTCAGAATGACGGAGGCGTTTCCCGCCGTTACTTTGGAAAAGTTATATTCCAACACTTTACCCATACTTTTCGGAGCGGTTATCTCGGCAACCATCGTTCTTCGAACGCTTTCGAGAGCCGGTTCGTTTCTTCCAGAAGCGCATGGAGTTCTCCGGTGTATTGCTCCAGCTTTTGCAGTAAAACGGCCGCCGTTTTGACGGAATGGTACGTGTTAATGGAGCGGACAGCCTGATTGTAGAGCACGCCAACCTTGCGGATTTGGGCATGGATATGGGTCAGCCGGGTGTAATAATCGGCGGCCGATTTGTCATGGGTAATCACACGGAACGGAGTCAGAAAAAGCCTCCGCCGGATAAATTCGGATTTGTTTCCGATACCGGATTTCTCGTATAGATCGAGAAAACGGCTGTTGTCCTTTTCATTGAGTCTGACATAGTAGCGATAGGACGGACTGCCACCATGCCTGTTTTCATTTCTCATAGTATTCGTCAGGTTAAGGTTAATAAATCAGTCTTTGCTTACGACTTCGGAGTAAGCTTCTTTCCCCGCACCGGGGCAAGGCACCTTTGTCGGCTTCGCAGCGCGTTGTCGGACAAAGGTACACCTTGCCATGATCAACCGTTCAAAAGCGATAGCGACGGTCGACCGTCGCTCTTTCCGGACAATCTTCATTTCCTGCCTGCCGGTCGGGGACGATTGCTTTCCCGGCGCAAAGTTACGGCCTGCCGCCGTGTCGGGAAAGCCTTTGTTTTCCATCAAAAGGAATGCAAAGGAATCCGGGGGAACCGGGTCGTAAAAAAGCGTCTGTTCAGCTGTTAATTTGCAAAGCAGGCAAGCCGGTTACCGGATAAGCAGGCAACATGATTGCAGCTTGCCTGCCGGGTATGTTTACAGGATAACAGAATAATGCAATAACATAATGACACAATGACACAAGAATAGGATAAGATACGAACACACGGGTATGTGCATTCATGGATTGATCAATGTACCGATGTGTCCATCACCTGACCGGTCGATTCATGTATCCGTTTATCGGCAGACAGACAGGCTGAAGCAGCCATACAATCATATGATCATAACATTACAAATCCTTTTATTATACAACAGATGCAAAAACAAAAGACACTCTCCGAACGGCCGGTACATATCGGCTTCGGATCGCTCAAAGGCGGCGTAGGGAAAAGCAGTATTGCGGAGATTTTGGCCAGCTACCTCTATTACAGGGAAGGCGTGAATCTCTTCGTCGTCGACTGCGATTTTTCGCAGTACAGTTTCGCCAATCTCCGGGAACGCGACAAAGAAACCGTGCAGAACGGCCGGCCGGCTTTGCTCTCACGGATGAAGAAACATTTCGAGGCTTTCGGCAAGCCCGCTTACCGGATTATCAAAAGCACCTCCGGACAGGCCATGCAGGATGTGCAGACTTTTATGGAAGCGCGTTCGGCAGAAACGTTCGACCTCGTTTTCTTCGACTTGCCCGGACGGGCGGATGATCCCGATTTGGTCAGTCTGACGGTCGATATGGATTACCTCATTTCTCCGATAGAGCCCGACCGGCAGTCGCTGGTCGCTTGCATGTCCTACGCGCTGGCTGTGCGCGATCTGGGCGTATCGATCACATCGGGCAACATCAAGCAGATCTACATGCTCTGGAACAAGATCGACCGGCGTGTCCATCCGGCCGTCATCGAGTTTTACGACCGGGAAATCGAAAAAGAAGGACTGGGACTGTTCGATACCCGCCTGCCACGCTCATCCCGTTTCAAGAAAGAAATCACGACCGACAACCGGGAGGTTTTCCGCTCCACCTATCTGCCACCGGACAAAAGCCTGCTCGAAGGAAGCGGCATAGCTGCGCTGGCCGGGGAAATCATCGAAAAATGCCTGCTAAAACCGAAACGCCATGCCCACGATTGAAGAACAACGCCAAAAGCTGATCGCCGAACAGATACAAAAGATGGCCGGTACCGATGCTCCGCAGGTCCTTCCCCGCTCTGATGAGAAGAACGGGAAAAATTCATCTCCCGCGGACGATCCCGTCTCCCGTCAGGAGATCACGATGGACGAATACCGGAGCCTGTTTCTCTCTTCCCGTACCGTCGAGAACCGGATGACCTTCTCCTGCGACCGGGAGCTGCTCGAATGCCTGCGCCATATCCTGAACGACCTGAGAGCCAAAACGACCCTCTCGGCCTATATCGGAAATATCCTCTCCGAACATATCGAACGGCACAGGGAGTTGCTAAGCAAAGCCATCGAAAAGAACAGACGGAAAACCCTTATCCCGTAACGTTATGAAAATTCTTTTACTGACCTCCTGGTTTCTGGTACTGCTACTGCTGTACCTGCGCTTCCAAAGCAAATGGAACATCCGGCGCAGCATGCGCGAAGCGGAGAAAAAGAAGGAATCCGACACCGGTAATTATTCTTCGGAAGATGACGATATTCTGGGAAAAACCCGAACGGAATTTCCATCCCGGGGAATGCGGGGGAACGCGAAGGAACCGGATCAAAATCGCAAGGAAAAAGGCGATAGCTTTGCCGTCGGAAAATCATCCGATCCACCCGAAAAAGACGGAGTCCGGACAGCAGAAAACGAGGACAGCGAGTTCTATCCTTCCCTGCCGGAAAATGAAACGGATGAAATGCTGGAGGAGCAGGAAGCTCTTTCGCTGCTGCTGGAACGGGAGATCGAGGTCTCCACAGACAGCCTTACGGTGAAAGAGCTTCAAAGACTCCGGACGGCTGCCGAGGAGCCGGAGCAGCTTACGGAAACGGACAAAGCACTTGTACGGGAAACGGCCGGCAAGCTGCGTGGAACGGAATTTCTGGAAAAGCTCCGGGCACACGAACGGTTGCAGCGGGCACGCGGACGGGAGTTGCTGGGATTGCTCAGCCATCCGCCCGAGGAGATGGCGGAAAAAGGCCGTAAAGCGAAAAAAACGGATTCCGCCGCTCCGACAGCAACCGGAGCACAGGACTGGATGGCTTACCTGTAAAGAGCAAGGAGAGCCTTTCCGTCCGCCGAGAAAACGAAGCCTTATATCCGAACGGTGAAAACCGGAGGCGGGGAAACCCGAAAAGACGACCGAACCTTAACCTTACTATCTGATACCGAAGGGTTCCCCGTCCTCCTTTTTCCATGGCGGATACAAATGTATTGAATTATAAACCTGAAATCCAATCGTATGAAAACACGAAAAACGATGTGTATCGCCCTGCTGCTTACGACGCTCGCAACCGGAGCTTTTGCCCAGGGCAACGGCATGGCCGGAATCAACGAAGCCACCAAGATGGTAACCTCCTATTTCGACCCGGCCACGAAACTGATCTACGCCATCGGAGCCGTAGTCGGCCTGATCGGGGGAGTCAAAGTCTACCAGAAATTTTCTTCGGGAGACCCCGATACCAGCAAGACCGCGGCCTCGTGGTTCGGCGCCTGCATCTTTCTGATTGTGGCGGCCACGATTTTAAGAAGCTTTTTCCTGTAAGCCATGTGGGAGATTAACAAGGGAATCGGCCGGACGGTCGAGTTCAAAGGGCTTAAATCCCAATACCTGTTCATTTTCGCAGGCGGGCTGCTGGCGACGTTTATCCTTGTCGTCATCTGCTACATGTGCGGCATGAACCAGTATCTCTGTCTGGGCATGGGCGTATCGGGTGCCACCCTCGTGGTGTGGCAAACGTTCGCGATGAACCGCAAGTACGGAGAACACGGGCTGATGAAACGGGGAGCCGCTCGCCGGCATCCCCGTTACCTGCTCTCTCGCCGTCCTGTCCGCCGTATTCTTTCCGTCCGGGCTGTAACGACATACGAATCGACGCCATGAGAAATATCCGTAAGAAATGCGAACTGGAAGAGAGGTTCCCGCTGCTGGCCATCGAAAATGGCTGCATCGTATCGAAAGATGCCGACATCACCGTGGCTTTCTCTCTTGAACTGCCCGAACTCTTTACCGTGACCTCGCCCGAATACGCGGCGATGCATGCTGCCTGGCATAAGGCGGTGAAGGTCTTGCCCGTTTACAGCATCCTGCACAAGCAGGACTGGTTTATTCGGGAAAGCTACCGTCCGGAGTTGGGAAAGGACGATCTCTCGTTCCTCGACCGCTCTTACGAACGGCATTTCAACGAACGTCCCTTCCTGCACCATTCCGTCTACCTCTGTCTGACGAAAACAACGAAACAGCGCATGGCGCAACGAAGCGATTTCTCGACGCTCTGTCGCGGAACCCTTCTGCCGAAGGAAGTCCGGGAGCGGGAGGCCGTCCTGAAATTTCTGGAGGACGTCGATCAGTTCGAACGAATCATCAACGATTCGGGCTGTATGCGGCTCAGACGTCTTTCGGCGGATGAGATCGCAGGCACGGACGACAAGCGTGGCTTGCTCGACCGTTACCTCTCGTTACGCGACGATGCGGCAGGCACCCTCGAAGACCTCCGGCTCGGCTCCGATGAAGTGCGGATCGGGGATCAAATCCTCTGCCTGCACACCTTGTCCGATACGGACGATCTGCCTGCCGCCGTCGCAACGGACGGCCGTTACGAACGGCTCTCCACCGATCGCAGCGACTGCCGGCTGAGCTTTGCCGCTCCCGTCGGTCTGATGCTCCCGTGTAACCATATCTATAACCAGTACCTCTTTATCGACGACAGCGAAGAAAATCTCAAACGCTTCGAGAAACAGGCGCGAAACATGCTTTCACTTGCACGCTTCTCCCGCTCCAATCAGATCAATCGCGAGTGGATCGAGGAATACCTGAACGTTGCGCACTCTCAGGGACTCGCTTCCATCCGTGCGCATTTCAATGTGCTGGCATGGAGCGACGACCGGGAAGAACTCCGGCAGATCAAAAACGATGTCGGCTCGGCGCTGGCCTTGATGGAGTGCCGTCCCCGTCACAATACGACGGACACGGCCACGCTCTATTGGGCGGGCATGCCCTGCAATGCGGACGATTTTCTTTAATATTATTGTTAATTATTGCATACCTTTGAAGGCGTATAACAAAATGATTACCATTCATGAGTATCAGAGCGGTCTTGTGTATCAACAGGCGTGAATATCGGGTGCTGCGTTATCGTCAATGGTTTGCCCGAAGGGTCAGCAGCAATGGCATGCCTGCTTCGGACCTGTACGGTGGTACTATCGATGTCGAGTTCGAGTCGGAACGCGACAGTGGCATCTTTGCTTTGATGACGGATGAGAATACCCCCACGATCGAGGGGTATCTCCGCATTTCCCCGTCGGAAGAAGATACGATGGTCAGGGAATTGAAATTCGACGAAGCCTATCTTGTCGGTTATTCGGAGCAGCAGTATGATGATTGGGGTGCACCGGTGACGATGTGCGTCTCGATCTCCCCGATACGTTTGGATTTCAATCGTACCGTATGCATAGAACGTCGCAACAGCAGCATTTGGCGAGAGTATCGGGCAGAAAAACCGTTGTTCAAGGCTCCGGTTCATACTCCGCCGTCTCCGTTGGTTACTTCCGTCAAAGGTGAAGAAATGGCTCTGCCGACACACACGGTCAAATACACGGTGACGGGGTATAACCTCGCGACGATCGGCGCAAGCGACCGTGAGCGAGTCAAATGGCTTGTCCGGGTAGACGGCAGAGACGAACTGCTATCGCAGCGAGGCGAAACGCTCGAACTGACGATCAAGCCCGAGTGGACGGGAAAAGACGTTACCGTCATGCCTTACCTGAGGAAACCCAATGAAGAGGTAAGCGTAAAAACGACGGTAGAACGTTTCCCCAAATCCATCCTCTTTGCCCGTTCGATGAAAAGGCCCGGGAAGACGCTGACAGGCGAGACGGCCGAAGATATGCTGTGCGCCGACAAAACGCCCGAAGAAGTGCGTAGGATGCACCGTCTTTTCGGCCTCCAACTGAAAGCCTCCGACAAGGAGCTTTTTGCCGACATGTATATGTTGGCCGGTCTGGGGAGCCTCTCCGGCGGTGGGGAGTTGCTGACGGCTCTGATCGGTCACTTCAAAGGCAGTACAGGCACTCCTTTCTCCAACGCCTATATGGATCAAAAACTCAAAGAGCATCCGTCATTCCATACGTTTGTTTATCAAAAGGGTGAGGGAGTCTTAGACAATTTGATAAAACAACTTAGAAAGATTTTGGGAAATATAAATAAGATATATATACTGCAAAAAGGAGAAATTATTTCAGACCGAACTAAATTCAACACCTTAAAGGATAAACTCAATGGTATGACTTTGGCCGTGGATGATACTTCGGCATACGAAGTCTACGTGGACGATTACAAACTGACTGCTCCGAATACATTCAATTGTAACTTGAGGATAATCGTGTATGACAACTATGGCTTGGATGCAGCCGACATTGCCAAGTATGGAACAATAGCCGGCTTTCGGGCTTGGTATGTATTGCAACATGTGAGAGGCTACAAACCCTTCCTGACCAAGATGACCTGTATAATCCCCATTAAAAACCAAACTTTTTAATAATGAAAAAGCTGAAAATCTTCCTGTACGGTGTGCTGTTACTTGCTGTGGCTGCCGGTATTTTCGCCTTGAAATGCTATCTCAGCCCTATTGAGATCTATGAGATGCCTATTAACGCATGGAAACGGCCGGTGTGGGACGGGCCTGATTCTACACAAAAAGAAGAAAATTATGTGATATACAATCATCTTGGCAAACCGGAGCAACAGGTTTTAGATAGTGTAATGGCTTTTGCTGAAGGAACTATGAGTATTGACACCTTGAAGAAATACCAAAGCATGTATTCTCGTTCTTTTTATAAAAGAGATTGGACTGTAAATAAACACTATAGAGAAGAACCTGACGGGTCAGATATAATAATAGATCATGGTAATAGAAGAATTTATAGGATATTATGGGTAGTAGAAGATGAAATAGCTAATATATATGTCGGTGGCAAATACTATGTTGTCCCGATAAGCGATTCCACATGGCATATTATTTCTTCGATACGGCTGCTTGAGAGCAATGACAAATATCTTTGCTATCCGAGAAAGAGTGAAGAATGATCTGTATGAAAAAGAAAAGAAGAGCAATCTTATTGTATGGATTCCTATTTATTGTTGTTTTATGCGGTGCAGTTGCGCTTGAATGCCGTCTCAGCCCCATCAAGATTTACGAGATGCCCATTAACGCCTGGAAACGGTAGGTGTGGAATTGGCCTGATTCTACACAGAAAGAAAAACATAAAAGTTCTAATAGAGTATAGAGATGAAAAGACGAATTATACACCACAAATTATATATAATGAATAAGAGAAAACTAATCTTTTCAATTGTGGGAATATTGATAGGGTTTTCATTCTCTTTTTGGGACGCATTGGTGTCTTATGCAGATACAGCTCCAATAGAGGAGCCACTAAAAACGGTGTTAATCAATGTTGTTGGCACTCCCATATTTATATTACGAACTGTCCTATATGGCGGAATCGGTTTTTTTGCAGGTATTATAATCTCATACCTATTGACTGTTAAACAAAAAACAACATGAAGTATTATCTGCATCTGCCGAAAAGAATCTATAGACGATAGATAAAGGTTGGGATAATCTTGACATGGAAGCAAATAAGAAAGGCATAGAATTTGGGAGGAGCCTTCCTAAAAAATAATCAAGATGAGAATAAAATCTTTTTTGAGATTATCCGGCGTACTATTAGTTCCGATTCTCTCCCTTGCAGTCATGGGAATAGTGCATGGTATGTGGTTTGACCCCGAACGAAATATGGAAAGAATGGATGCCGAACTATATTCTCCTCCCATCATACAATATGGAGTCTATTATCTGGTATTTGCCGCATTAGCGATATTCGGCGTCCGGTTTCTTTGGTGTTCTTATCGGATGTACAGGACTGCACTACCACGATTTTTATGTCTGTTTTCTCTCTTCATTACGCTCGTTATATTGCTTTTCTCTCTACTTGCCATCCACAAACTGTATTAAAGGGAAAAGAGAGAAACGCAATCGGCATTTCTCTCGTTTTGCAAAGACGACGTGCCGCTCCGGTTAGGACGACCTTCCGTCCGTTTTAGGTCGACCTAACCGCTCTATAAGGACGACCTATTTGCTCCGTAAGGTCGACCTAAACGCTCGGTTAGGTCGACCTGACTTTCTGTCAGGGTCGACGTATGCGGTTTATTCCCTCGTAGTGTGCGGACGAGTAAAGTCTTAAAAAGACACCCCGAAGGGCTATGCAAGCCTTCGGGGCGTTATTCACAAAACAAAAAATATGACGTGTTGCCACGTCCGGAAAGATTGATTCTGTATTCTTTAAGAGTAAAAAACGTTTTTCGTAAACATAATGTTTTGTTGTTTACATAGACAAGTATCGGAAATCACGGAGCGGTCGCTTATCACCGAATGCAGCCTGATCAATTCCGTTCGTTCGGACAACAATCCGCAGGGTTTCCTGTTGGAACGTTTTACCGTGCTGCAAAATCAGGACATTCAAACCGTGAAACGATGAAACGGCTCTATCCTCCTTCGGCCGAAGAGCGACAAAAGGAAGAGAGGACAGCAGGTCTTAACGAAACCGTTCCGCAAGCCACCGACGGGGAACTGCCCGACGATAAACTGAAAGGCTATGAACTGGGGCGCGATGAAGAAAAGGAATCCCACCGGCAGGAGACCCTCGGCAACCTCTACGACTATTTCGAGAAGAGAGACGAAACACGGGAGCAGGAACTCTCGGAAGAAGCCGCTTCGGACGGGCTTCATCCGATCGAGCGGTCGGTAAGCCGGTATGAAGAAACGTCGCAGATGGTACATTCATTCTACGAGCCACCGGCATACGACTATGAGAAAGAAGCCCTGCGGGAAGAGCCGGACATGATACGCTCCGAACTCGCAACTCTCAAGGAGGAAAAAGAGGAGGAGATCGATCATCTCGAACTGCTCGAAAAATCTTACAGGATGGCAGCCAAATACTTCCCGGCCTCCGGTGATGCAAATTCCCGGAATGCATACGCCCGAAGTCAGGAACGCCCGGCCGATGCTCCCGCACCCAAGACAGCGGCGACAGCGCAACGGACGGCTTTACCCGCTGTGGAGCTTCTTCCGGAGAATTTACCGGGGAATGAGTAAGGCGATTCCCGAAGGCCGGGTCGTATTGCCTTACGGACTGGAGGTGACTTTTGAAAAGACCGTTCACCTGATTTTTCCTTCCGCCATCCGCTATGTCGATCTGGGAAGCAATAACCTGATTGCCGGAAAAGCGGAAGATGCCGAAAACGTGCTGCGTGTCAAGGCTGCCGTACGGAATTTTGAAACGGAGACCAACCTGTCGGTCATTTGTGAAGACGGTTCATTTTACTCCTACAATGTGAAGTATGCCGAAGAGCCGGAGAAACTCAATGTGGAGATGAAAGACTTCTTGTGCCAACGAGGGCAGAGCGGAGCTTGCTCCGGCTATGCCGAGGGCAGCCAGGACAGGCGCGAAGCGCAATTCCTGTATCCCGGAGAAGGACGTCCGCCTTCGAACCGTGCCGACATCTACTTCAAGGAATTGGGCAACGAGTCGCCTGTACTTGTGAAGCTGATGATGCAAACCATCTACAAGCATAATAAGCGAACGGTTAAGCACATCGGTGCGCGGCATTTCGGCATGCAGTTTCTTCTTCGAGGACTGTATGCACACAACGGGCTGCTTTTCTTCCACGTCGTTATCGGAAATCAGACGAATATGCCTTACTCGGTGGACTTCATCACCTTCAAAGTGGTGGATAAAAAGGTGGCCAAACGCACAGCGATTCAGGAGCAGGTTTTGCAGCCGCTTCGCGCCTGCCATCAGGTGACATGGGTCAGAAAATCACCCGTTTGTTGGTTACGACGTATTCGGCATAGCGCCGGCCGAGGTAACTGTTGATAATCCCCCATAGGGCTATAGCGATCAGCACATAACCCGGAATCTTGATGTAGAGTGGTGAAAAGGATATCAACAGAAGTCCGAACAACAGGAATTTCATCGGATAAACAAAAACCCACCAATGCACTTGGGCTTTGTATGTAACGGTTTCACCCGTCAGCAATGTTTTGTCTATGTAGCTCATAACTAATTACAAGTTTACCGTATCAATGAACTTATAGCGTCCAAAGATACGGGTTCGGTATGTTTTTACCCAATGAATTGCAATGTTTTTTATCTATTCTCTTCTTTTCGTCGCAACGACCCGGGCGACCGTCTGCCATGTTCCGTTTTCATTTTGTTGCTCTTTGCGCCAATGGAAAGCGGTGGCAGTCATATCGGAAAAAACATACCTCATTCTGCCGGTCGTGTTTTCGGTCAATACGATGTTATCCCCCGTTTTACGGGCTGTCAAGCAGATGGCTTCGCCCGTACAACCGTAGAAAATATCCCATGCCGAAGTCTTCGGGTTGAAAATGCGGAGCGTGGTTCCGTATTCGGCATCCGGCTGTTTGTTTATCAACCTCTCGGAACGCGATGGGACGATGAACAAATCCTGAATGGCAGTGCCGTCCAAAACCCAAGAGAATATCCATTCGCCTTTTACCCGTCTGGGTGTTGCGTCGTACAAACGGTCTGTCCATTCGATCTCCCATTCTCCCACCAAAGAACCGAAGAAATCGAGCTCTTCGGGGATTCGTTCACTTCTTTTTTCGCTGCAAAGAGCAGTGCTAAATTCTTTTATCAGATTCATTTCGATAATGATTTGGAAGCAATCGGAGGAGGTCAAGTATTCATTTATGCCCGATAACACAGATACGATTGCCCTGCGTAAATACGGAGGTCTGTGTAAACCCTGCTTTCGTCATGTTCTCAACGATTTCGTCCGGGGTATAAATCTTCATATCCAAGAGTGAAATCCATCGCTCGTTTCCTGCCTCGGAAGCCATTTCGTTGCAGACGGCAAATCTGCCGCCCGGCTTGAGCACACGCCTTACTTCTTTGAAATCTTCGACAATGTCCGGCCAGAAATAGATGGTTTCAAAAGCCGTTGCAAGATCGAAAGTCGCAGATTCATAAGGAAGGGACGAGACCGAGGCCTCGATGATTTCCGCCCGGCCGTCTCGGACAGCTTTCCTGTTTCCGGCAACGGATTTTGCCACGCTCTGCGCCGAGTAGTCCGCCCCGCATACTTTTCCTTTCGTCCTTCTCAGGAAGTTGGCGATGTTTTGCCCGCCGCCGCAACCGATGTCGAGAATATCCTCCTCACCGGCCGGCCGGATACATTCGTCGATGCACCAAAGAGCCATTTTATTATGGCCGTAGTTCATCCCAGCAAGCATCATTTTTCCCAAGAAATTGTTTTCAGGTCTGCGGCAATTGCTTATGAACTTCTTGAACAGTCTCATCTTCTATTCAGTTGCTAAAAGAACAAAAAATAACGTGGCGTCTTGGCCTTGTATTCCCGGTATTCCTCTCCGTAGGTCTCCTCACAATAGCGTTCTTCTCCCAATATGAGGAAATGCGTGGCAATGATGAAGGGTATCATGACGAGTAGCATCCACAACGAGGCGGAAGCGATACAAACGCCGAATATCCCCGTAAAAAAGAAAAAGTACATCGGATTGCGCGACCAACGATAGACTCCTCCTTTGATGGTCTTTCCGGCAGGAGTTGCCACATAGCTGTGAAAAGCCCGGACAAAGAGCCCCAGCGAAAGCACGTAAACCACCATTCCCGCAAGAAACCATGCCGTATCGAACTTGAACGGGACGAAAACGGAAAGCACCAATATGGCAATTTGCAGGATTGTACTGACAGAGGCGTTCGCCTTGTCTTTGGCCGTGTACCACGAGGTGTCCACCGCACGCTTTCCTCCCTCACGGAAGATTGCCATATATATAAACTGTATCAGCACCATGCCGAACGATGGTATCCAAGCATTCAGCCATCCGGCTTGCAATGTTGTGAAAAATGAAAAATCACTCATAGTCATCGGGGATGATATTGTTTTTTAATGTGATCAGCGATACGGCAAAAATCAGGGTACACACCAGATTGTTCCATCCGCCCGCTATCAACAGAAGAAATGGTTGTGGCAACAGTTGCCAAATGAGGTTGAGCCAAATGGTTACCAACGGTGTTGCGAAAACTATCCAACGAGGAAAAGAAGTCTGCTTTTGTATTGCTAAAACGGTAAATACAATCCAACCTACCCCCATCAGTGCGAATGTCAATCCGCCCAACCAACCGACATAGGAGAGAAAATGGTCAATGATTTCGGGATGTCCCTGCGAGGATACGATACCGAAAGCCGGGAAGAAGGCATGATAGGCACCTCCGACAATTATACTTACGGATAGGGAAGCAAGCATCCAACGGGCTGTTTTTCGTCGCTCTTTCTTAACCCTGAGAAACAAATGATAGAATCCGATGATGTAGAGAACCGCCGCCAACGGTCCTATTATCCCTCCGGCAACGAGACGCTCCAAGGGCACTGTGCCCATGGAAGGCAACAGATCCTTTTCCAAATTGGGAATGGGTTGTGTCGTAAAATACAGCAACATGTCGCCGATATACATCAGCAGGCTACCTGCCACTCCCATATACCCTGTCAATCTGAGTTTTTTATCCATACCTTTTTCTTCTTATTTGAAATAGCGTCTCTTTCTACGATATTCATTCCGAAAAATACTTCCGCAATCATAAATCCTGATACAATAATAGAGTTTACAAAAATATACAAGTGGTATATCGTTTGCAATCGCCAATAGTGGTTATTTTTACAATCCGGAATCCCTATTTCTTAGGGTTTGTCGATTCGTCAGTAACCGGCAAATCACCGTTAATTTCCTTTTTCAATCGGTCTTTTTGCTACTTTTTGTACCGCTTCAGGCTCACCGACAAAAAGTAGCGGGCGACAAGAATGCCGCCCGCTGTTCTTTATTCTGTCTTTTTCTCTATCCTGCCTATCCGCTTTTCAGGATGGATGTCGAATGCCCAATTTACCTCTTCATCGGGCAAGGTGCTGTAGATGTTTCCTCCCATTACGAGTCCGCAATCTTGCAGGACTTTTTGCCGTGCTTCCTCTCTACTCTCGGCAAGCACTTCAAACACACCTTCGAAAGTGTATTGCGTCCGTATTCTGTAAATTCGTTTCTTCATATCCTCAAAATTCTACCTTTAATAAGAAGTTTCTTCGGCTATCTGCCTTATAGAGGTTCTTAATTCCTCCTCATTGGCGGATAGGGCTGCGGCATTGATAACCCTTATAAAGATGTGAGGTATCTCATCCGCCCAATTACATACGATGCTTTCTATTTTAATTTCCATTTCTCTATGTATTTCAGTGAAACATTATGCCGCCATACGTTGGCGAATTTGCTTCATATTCCTGCGGACAAGTTTGAGTATTCGTTCGTGATATTGGCTGTTTTGATTGCACAACCCTCGGCATTGCACAACTCTCATTGTCTCCAAAGAAACTTCTACGGTCTCTATCCGTTTACCGTCTACGGTAGCAGAAAGGATAAGGGACTGAGGTTTGAGATAATATCCTCCCTCAAATACGCAATGATGTAATGCCAGTCCTTCTTCCAAATGCTCCTGAACACTTTCCAGAACATGAACATGAATTGTCCCATCCGTGAATGAGATACCGAAGAATTTGGATTTGAGTTCTTGAAAACGTTCTTCATCCTCCATTGCCTTTCGTCTTTTTTGCTCTCTTTCCTCTTTTTCTCTTTGTTTGCGCAGTTCTGACTGCCTGAGGTCGTGCTCGGCTTTGAGGTCGGAGGGGCAAACGTATTTCGGACTATGAATATCTTTTCCCAATCGGCAGAGCATATCGACATAGTCGCACCACATAGAGCCGTCCGTAATGGTATATCCGTTGCGGATACAGATGCAGAGAGAAGCCCAATAGTTCTCGATATTCCGGTATTTAATTCTGACGAAGTGCCGCAAAAGTCCGGTTTGTTTTGTTTTCAATAATGTTTCGGCTTTATTATTAGTCAGAATGGAATGAAACAACTCGAAAGGTGTAAGGTCGTGATATTCGCCCTTAAATCCGTTCCGTTTGATTTCAGGTAGAATTTTCTGTCGGGGATAGATGGCGGAGGGGAATATATCGTACAAATCCTTGTCGGGACGTATTTCCAAATTACTGCCGAACTGCCAAGTGTCGTACCAACAACTCATCGGGCGAAGCCGTGCCAGTACTGCGGACTTGCCTTGTGCGTTTATCCAACGCTGCACCACTTCGGAAATGAAATAACCGGCTTGTTCACCCTTCTTTTGGTAAGAGTGCATATAGAAGAAGCGCAAGACCTGATACTCTTTGAATGTCGTAACGATACCCAAGTATTCCGTTTGTTTGAAAACCCTTTGTCGGGTAGTATTAACCTCCAATGCTGTTCCACAATGCGGACAAATAATTCTCTTTCTCTTATGCTCTTTATCCATCCATGTATGCCCACATTCCAAACAAGTACATTCTCCTTTTGCCGTGCGTTTGACGATATGTGTAAAGCAGTGCTTAAATGCCCAATTCTTTTGTGCTTGGGTGATGGCGGGGAGCTGACTGCTCAGCTCCGCCACCTGTTTCTGAAATTTGTTTCTCGGTTTCATGTGTCGATAAATTATAAATCGAATAAACTCGGTTGGAGGGTTGCATCGACAGTCGTTTTAGCTTTTTTCTTTGTCGGCTGTGTCATCTTTCGGTAGGCTTCTTCCTGCGCCCTCTGCATCGCTTCCCGATGAGCCTGTGCCTTTTCTTCGGCTGTCAATTCTACCACCTGATTTACTACAACATGTGCGTTTATCGGACTACCGATGTCGATATTATCTTCATCGAAATAGTGTACTGCCATCGAATAAATTTCATCATCGGCAAATCCGTTGCAACCGCTTTGTTTTACTGTGTTTAAGATGTATTGAATGCAACTGTCCATGTCTTTATCCTTCTTACGGTAATTCTCCGCAAAGAGTTCATCATATTGCGCCCGTTCGTCCAGATAATTTTGGATAACGTTCTTGAAATGCTCTGTACCTTTCATTGTCATAAGATGTTAGAATTTAATATCCCATTCTCCGTCTCTATACACCCTGAAACTCGCATACTCATTGCCGAATTCATAGGAAAGAATCCGCATATAAAGCGTTTTGTCATGGGATAACTCCGTTGTGATTCTCTCGAAGAAATTTTCGGGAAATGACCACTTGGATTCAAATTCGCCCTCCACCATTTGCTCATCGGAACAGTAGCAATACCAACCTTCCCCGAAAGTATCCGTCATGTAGTTTTCTACCGTTTTCAGGTTTTCTTTGTTCTCTGTGGAGCAGAAGAACAAATTGGTGCATATATTAGCCATAACCTCTGATATTTATGGGTTCAAATTATTGGTGATTTCCTTTCCCTTGTCATCGAAGACCTCTATGGTCGGACGACCTCCGTTTTCTTCGGGAGAAAGATTCTCGGAGGTATCCAAAAGCGTTTCTCCTTCAACGAAAATGACCTGTTCTTCATCGTCATGGTTCATCACGTCTTCGCCTTGCCAAGATTTTATAATGGCTATTGCCTGTTCATAATTTTCAGCTTTCACCTGAAATTTTGTTCGCATCCGGCAAGTAACCTTGCTGTCCTGATAAAAATCGAATGTATTCATATCCTTGTTGTTTATAGAGTTATTAAAAGAGTGAGCAGAAAAGCAATCCCAATAGAGCTATGATACATAGCCACCTGACAAGCGTGAAAAAGACATAGAGCGCCGTACGGACGAGAAAGCGCACGAAGTACAAGGCGGTGAGCAGGGTAAGTACCGTTATCGCTTCTTCTGTGATAAGCATGGAACAAATACAGACCGTTCCGATTATGAAAGCAGCTACTACCGTCAGCCGTATAAGGATTGTTTTCATCATTGTTTTCGTTTATGCAATTTGTTCATATAAAGCCTCTCCATTACAGAAAGAGCCTGTTTTAGTGAGTTCCCGATAGCCATAATCCGTTTTGATTTTGTCGATTATCTTATCGGCTTCGGGCTTTTCCAATGCGAATAAATATGCCTGTAAAGCATCGTAAGCGGTATAATTCTTCCAATCTTCGCCTATTTCCCTTGCCAATTCTCTGACTTTCTCATAATCGGGATGATATGCTTTGAAATCACGCATAATCGTGTCGGTGGCATCTTCATCATATCCATCGCAAAAAGTTATGTTGTTCAAATAGCTGTCATGTTGAATGTAGTCGATACACCCACCCGAATAGTAGGCTGATGTAATGACTATATCAAGCGTATGAAAGGAAGCACGGTATTCATCCAGATAATAGTTCGGATAATTGCGGTTGCATCCCTGCACATATTCCTTGTGTTCGGGAACATTCCCTGATTCATAGTCTTCGTCTTCGACATAGATGAGACGATTCTCGTAAGCGAAATTATGGGTTGCCATAACTGATTATTGTTTTGTCAGGGTTAGAAAATGTTTCTCTATGGCCGCATTCAGCAGAGCATCATCGTCGTATTCGTCCTGAGAGAGGCTGATGCTTTCCGCATCTTTGTCATAGCAGGTTTCTGCGACATAATTTTCCCAACTGTACAGGCGTACATATCCGTTTCCCTTACTCACCGAAACCACAGGCACGGTCTTAAATCCGACATGGCACAACAGCAGTTCGGTCAATTCACAGGCACGATTTCCGTATTCGCTTGCCACGATAAGAATGGACACGCCCGAACCCGTTTTTATGCGGTAATGCGAGGAGGAGTTATTTCGTTTCCTGCGATCCATTGAGTGATTTAATCTTTCTTGTTCCATAATGCTGACATTTTTTTTGCGTCTAAAGCTCGGAGTGTGCCGATTTCGTTTCGTGGGCCGTTCAAGGTGGGCGGAGGGTATATGTCAAGGCTTCCCGAAAAAATACGACTTGGAACGAAGTGGAAATGTGGAGATTTTTTCAGGCGAACCCGAAAGGGCTTCAGGCCTTGACACTTTACCCGAAGGCCGGTTTCCTTCGCCCAAAGAAAGGAATCGGCACTCCGGGATCGAAGACAACAGGTGGAAGATTTGGAGACGGAAAAGATACTCCCGAAATTCTCCGGAAAAGAAAAAGGGACAGCCCCGTGTGTGAAGCTATCCCTTAAAAAAGAGGTTGTCGAGAAAGGATTGATCGGGCTAACGGAGAATGTCCTTTAGCAAATCATGCTCTTCGATGACCGTAGCGATTGTTCCGGTCAGTTCGGTATAGAGCCCGTCATATTCCGGCTTTTCATCGAAGTCGTCTCCCGGATGGTAACGGTCGAAGGTATCTTTGACTTCTTTGTGCTCCAACAGAAGCAAAGAGAGTTTTCCCGACAGTTCGGCAGGAACTTCGTTTGCAAATTCGTTATCGATGATTTGTTCGATAACCTGATACGGCGAAAAATGCAGTCCTCCAAGCAATACTTCCATGGCCATGCTTTCGGCTATGCCGATGGGATTGTCTTGCAGGAAGGCTTCTTCGTACGTTTTTGCAGCAGCTTCGGAACGTTCACGGATAAACGTTTCGTCACCGAGCAACTGCGGATGGTAGTCTTTCAGATAAACTTCCAGTCTGAGTCGGTAATACGACAAGGTTTTCTTTTCCTGTTTCATCTTCTTTCCTTTTTAATTATTGGTGATCATTTCTCTTGCTTGGGAATGATAAAGCCGATGGGATTACGAGGCTTTTCCGCTTTTTCTTTTTGCTCCAACAACTCTGTCAGGGCCGTGTACAACTCACTGAACTGCACATTACAGCTTACTTCAAGGTCTTCGATACGCTTTTTGAGTTCTTCATAACCGGCAATCATCCGGCGCATGGCAACGAAAGTCCGCATGATGGCAATGTTCACTTCTATTGCTGTCGGACTGCGCAGTACCGATGATAGCATGGCTACTCCCTGCTCGGTAAAAGCCATCGGAGCAACGGAGCTGTGTTTGAGGGTTTCGGGTAACCGGTCACAAATTGTGACCAGTTCCGTCCATTCGTTTTCGGTAAGTTCGAACATAAAATCTTCCGGGAAGCGCTGCAAATTTCTCCTGACGGCCTGTTTGAGCACTTTTGTCTGCACACCGTAGAGTTCGGCCAAATGATAGTCCAATATCACTCTGTTGCCACGAATCTCAAGAATTTTACTCCGGATGACGCTTACATCTGCTGTTATTGTATTCATATCATTGATTTATAGAATTTGTATTGAATTTCAAGTCATTGTTTTGCTTGTGACACGGGAGATCTGAATATATCCAGTTTATCCGATAGCTTGAGCATGTCCTGTTCTATCTTTTTATTGGTGATACGGGCGTAAATCTGCGTCGTTTTGATATTGGTGTGTCCCAGCATCTTCGACACGGATTCGATGGGAACGCCTTTGCTCAAAGACATCGTGGCAAATGTATGGCGAGCCATATGGAAAATATCTTCCATTTGAGGAATTGGAAGAATGTAGAGAATAAATCGGTAAGGTGTTGTGAATTAGTTGATTTTCTATATTCTGCGAGTATGATAGGAAAGCAATCCTGTACGGAATATTGAATCCTTTCGGTTACCAAACCGTTATCCGTTAGTTTCCCTAGTGTGGTGAGGTAACGGAAAAAGGAAAGATTTTTCTGGAGCGGGTTCTATCTCTCTGTTCCACAACGTTTTGCTTATCAAAGGACGCTTTAACAACGGGTAATTTTGCCCATAAAATTAAAGCGTATGAAAATAGAAAAATTCAAGGTGTTGCTCTACCTCAAAAAGAGCCGATTGGACAAGTCGGGCAAAGCGCCCATTATGGGACGCATCACCGTCAATCATTCGATGGTGCAGTTCAGTTGCAAAATTTCCTGTACTCCCGACTTATGGAATCCTCGTGAAAGCCGTCTGAAGGGCAAGAGTCATGAAGCCGTAGAGACCAATGCGAAACTGGACAAACTGCTGCTCTCCATTCACTCTGCTTTTGATACGCTCGTGGATAGGAAAGCAGACTTCGATGCGGAAGCCGTCAAAAACCTGTTTCAAGGAAGTCTCGGAACGCAGATGACTCTGTTGAGAATGACGGACATTGTCTGCGAGGAATTGAGGAAACGCATCGGGATAGACCGTGCAAAGGGAACTTACCCTACCTATATCTATACCCGGAGAACCTTGGCAGAGTTCATCGAAAAGGAGTTTAGCACCAAAGACGTCGCTTTCGGTCAGATGACGGAGCAGTTCATTCATGACTATCAGAGTTTCATCTTGGATGATAAAGGACTTGCCATAGATACCTGCCGGCACTATCTGGCTATCGTCAAGAAGGTATGCCGAAAAGCCTACAAGGAAGGACATGCCGACAGGTGCTTCTTCGCCCACTTTAGCCTTCCTCAACCAAAGGAAAAAACGCCGAAAGCCCTAAGCCGGGAATCCTTCGAGAAAATCCGTGACTTGAAAATCCCTGAACATCGCACTTCCCATATCTTGGCAAGAGATCTCTTTCTCTTTGCCTGCTATACCGGAACAGCTTATGCCGACGCCGTTTCCGTTACACGGGATAACCTGTTTACGGATGATAGCGGCAGTCTGTGGCTCAAATACCGCCGCAAGAAAAACGAGCTTCGTGCCTGTGTCAAGCTGCTGCCCGAAGCCCTTGACCTGATAGAGAAGTACAGGGATGATGCTCGTCCGACACTCTTTCCGATGCTGTACCATCCCAATCTACGCCGTCTGATGAAAAGCCTTGCGGTTCTTGCGGGCATTAAGGAAGACCTGACCTACCATGCCGGCAGACATTCATTTGCATCACTGATCACCTTGGAAGCCGGCGTTCCTATCGAGACCATCTGCAAGATGCTGGGACACTCCAACCTCCAGACCACACAGGTATATGCGAAGGTTACACCCAAGAAACTCTTCGAGGATATGGACAGGTATATCGAGGCGACAAAAGACCTCAAACTTGTATTATAAACACACAGACATATAGAAAACAGAGTGAAAATCAAAAAACAATGAAACAACCATGCGCAGTACATTCTCTTTATTGTTATACATCAACCGAAGCAAAGTCCGTGCGGACGGTACGACCGCCGTACTTTGCCGAATCTCCATTGACGGGAAAAGCACGACGATAACCACCGGCATCTCCTGCGATCCCAAACAGTGGAATGCCAAAACGGCGGAGACCGCAGAGGTACGGACGAACAATCGCCTGAAAGAGTTCCGCAAGCATGCGGAGCAGCTCTATGATGAAATGCTCAAAGAGCAGGGTGTGGTCAGTGCCGAACTATTGAAAAACAAAATTGCAGGTCATGTGATAGTTCCCACCCATCTGCTCCAAATGGGAGAAAGGGAACGGGAACGCCTTGCCGTCCGCTCCAAGGAAATCGACTCTACTTCGACCTACAGGAGTTCTCGGTATTACCAGAGCTATATCCGTGAGTTCTTGGACTCGAAAGGCAAGACGGACATTGCCTTTTCAGACATCACCGAGGAATTCGGACGGGAATACAAGGTTTACCTGAAACGATACAAGAACTTCGGGGCATCGCAGACCAACCATTGCCTCTGTTGGCTGAACAGACTGATATATCTTGCCGTAGACCATGAGATTATCCGTGCCAATCCTTTGGAAGAGTTGGAGTATGAGAAGAAACCGCCCTCCAAGCGAATGCACATCAGCAAAGCGGAACTCAAACAACTGCTGGAACTGAAACTGCCCGCGAATGATCCATTGAAGGAATTGGCTCGCAGGGCTTTTATCTTCTCCTGTTTTACGGGACTTGCCTATGTAGATACCCAACTGCTGTATCCACACCATATTGGGCGGACTGCAGACGATAGAAGATACATTCGCATCAACCGCAAGAAGACAAAAGTAGAGTCATTCATTCCCCTGCATCCGATAGCGGAGCAGATACTTGATTTGTACAATACGACCGATGATACGCAGCCGGTCTTCCCTTTGCCAAGCAGAGACATGATGTGGTTTGAGATACACGAACTCGGTGTCATTATCGGACGCAAAGAGAATCTGTCCTACCATCAAGCCCGGCACAGCTTCGGATCGTTCTTGATTTCCGAGGGAATTTGTACGGAGAGCATTGCCAAGATGATGGGACACGCCTCCATTACCAGTACGCAGAACTATGCGAAGATTTCGGAGAAGAAAATCTCAGAAGATATAGACAGGCTGATGGAAAGACGAAAGAACAATGAATACTAAATAGCTATGAAAAGAGGAACTATAACCATAGATGAGAGAGGAAATGTACATATCCCGTCAACTCCTGTTTGGATGTCGGCTTGCGAAATAGCCACCTTGTTCGGTGTATTCTCCGGTAAGGTAAGCAGCCACATCAAGTCTATCCTCAAAGAGGGCTTGCTCAGAGAAGATGAGGTGATGCAAACGCTATCGTTTAAGGGCGGTGCAGTGGATTTATACAACCTTGAAATGATAACGATGCTGTCGTTTCGCTTTCCTTCTCCACAAGCAAAGCTCTTCCGAAAATGGATAATTAGCAAACTCATTGAGAAGAAAATACTTTTTTCTCCACTAATTGTGCATCATAGCAAACACGGATGGTGGAACTAAGTATGAAGAAGAATGTTAGTATATTCAAACACCCCATTTTGTATGTTGAAAACCTATAATTTGTCTATTTTCTTGAAACCTGATTGTTTTATACGATATCTTTGTGTTAAAATAATACTATTATGGAACAAAAAATGCTCAGAGTATATATTTTTATGCTATTCCTCTTTTCGGGAGGAGCGAATGTGTTTGCCCAGATTCAATTAAAGTCAGAATATATTGCTCCGTCTGTATATAAAGATGAGAATGGTAATAAAATTGGTGGTGAAGGAAACTTGCAGACCTTTGAAGGCTCAGCGAGACTTCCTTTATATGTAAGAAAGAATGAAAACGGGAGACTGACGGCTTGGATTGTTGCTTTGGGTGGTACATACGCTTCCATGAAAAATAAAGAAATGCCATCGGATTTTACAGAGAAAGAACTTATGAATGCTCAAATGGGAGTTATGCATCTGCGACCACTTAATGAGAAATGGTCTATACTCGCTATTTTAGGAGCTGGAATGTACACATCCGATCTGAACAAAATATCGGGCAGCTCGTTTCTCGGTCAGGGAGGTGTATTATTTATCAGACACGCAAACAAGAATTTGGATTGGGGAGCCGGTATCGTGTTGAATAATGCGCTGGGGTATCCAATGATTTTTCCGTCCTTATATCTGGATTGGAAAATAGAGGGAAAATACAAATTCAAATTATCCATGTATAATACATTCGAAGCTGAAATCAGTACACAACTTAGCAAGAGTTTTAATCTGGGAATACATGCGGAATCCAAAGGGCTTATGGCTGCAGTAGAGAAAGACGGCAGTAAGAAGTATTTCGTGATGCAGTATGGTTATATAGGCATTCAACCAGAGTTCAGAATTGGGAAATATGTTTCTATCCCTATTGTCGGAGGAATTGTCGCATCAAGAGAAGCTTATTTTCGTTCACGGACATTGAAGGCTTTCTTCAGCAGCAAAGACGACTACCCTCATTTCGGTGTATCCCCCTATTTTTCAATAGGCATACGATACGGATTATAATAAATGCTCTGGCATAACGTTCAATACATCATAAGATTATATGAAAACAAAATTCGCGCTATTCCTTTTGATAAACCTGTTTGGACATGGAATAACTTTTTCACAGAATGTCGTAAATAACCTGACAGATTTAGAGGAAAATCTGACACAGAAAATATTTGAAAAGACAAAGGACTTGTCTAATGAAACTCAACTGTCCATCGTGCTCATAAAAAATGGGATATCCCGCTTTTATGGAATGATAAAGCAAAATGACACGATTAGAAATATTGAGAACAAGGATAAGGTTTTTGAAATTGGCTCAATTTCAAAAGTCTTTACTGCGACATTACTCGCCGATGCAATACTTGAAAGGAAGATTAAACAGACAGACGACATAAACGAATTTTACCCTTATACGTTCAAGGATGATGTGCGGATAACTTTTGAAAGCCTGTCAAATCATACATCCGGATTGGGAGAAAATCCCTCCAATTTGCAACTTTCAGAGTTTCTGGCAGACAGTACAAAAGCAGAGCGGGAAAATCCTTTTCAGAAATACAGCGACTCTGAATTAGAGTATTACCTCAGAAATCAGTTGCAATTATGTTGTTCTTCCGATAGGAAAGAATATCTGTATTCAAATTTGGGAACAGGTTTGTTGGGATATACGTTATGTCAAATGGAAAAATGCAGTTTCACGGAACTCGTTTCCAATAAAATCTTCAAAAAGTACAAAATGAATAATTCATATACAGATGCAAGATTAGTAGAAACCGGTCTTGTCAAAGGAATAAGCCTCACAGGTGTTCCTATCGGCAATTGGATATGGGATTCGGATGTGTTTTTAGGAGCCGGTGGTATTCTTTCTTCTGCAAACGATATGGCATGTTTTTTAGAGGCTCAATTTGATATGGGCAACAAAGAACTTGCAATGACAAGAAAACCGACTTTCAAAGTAAACGACAAACTTAGCGTAGCACTTGGATGGCATATCGTAAAGGCAGATAACGGAAACGATTTATATTGGCACAATGGTGGTACGGGCGGTTTTTCTTCCTCTATGGTATTCGATATGAATGAAAAGAGTGGAGTCATTATTCTTTCCAATGTTTCTTTTCTGCATCCTCATACGAAAAATGTAGACGCATTGTGTTTTGAAATAATGGAAGACTTGGCAAAAAAGTAATAGTATATATATGCAAGAGAGAAAGAAACAAAGCGTATTATATGATTTTCTTATGGAGAAGAAATACAGATGGACTCGCCATTTCCTGCTTATCATCTCCATCGGCATTATCTCCACAAACCATATTTTTATTACCTATGGAGAACAGATTCGAGGCGGAAATGTTTGTGGTATTATATTTGCGCATATAGTAGCTTATCTGTTGCTGATATATCTGAATATGTACATCTTCATTCCTAAATTGCTACAACAAGAAAGGTATGTGCAATATGCAGCTGTCTTGCTCGCTGCAATATTCACATTCGTGATAGCGAATATCGGCTTGGAGTATTACATTCATTTTAAGTATCAAATACCTTTCGGTCCATATTCTTTTTTTTCTGACGGACGCAATAAAGCAGTCGATTTCTTCTCCGATTTCTCGGTACTGACATTGTCGGTGACGAGTATTACTGTAATCGTCTTTTACAAACATTGGATTCAAATGACTGAGATGGAGGAACAAATCGGAACTCGCAGGCTAACCGTTGAGTTGGAAAATTTGAGAAACAATATCGGATCGGAATTTCTTTTGGCTAAATTGAAAAAAGCAGCTGCACTATGCCTGACTGAACCTCTGGAAGTATCTCCGCTATTATTGACACTGAGCCGGATTGTACGCTATCGCCTATACGATTGCAGTAATCCAGTTGTACCACTCAATTCCGAAATCAAAATCCTTAAAGACTACCTGAATTTGGAAAAGAAGTGCGGGGCTCTCGCTGATTTCACACTCTCTTGCCAAATGAGGACTGGTATTTATTTCATTCCTCCATTGACGTTACTATCGTTTGTAGAAGAACATCTATTCAATTCACCGGAAAAAGAACGAATGGAAATTGAGATTGAAATATGCGCCGACACGCTTGTCTGTACCTGTACAAACAATAGCAATCCTCCCAAAACGGGTAAGCGCATTTTTACCATCTCAAGAAGACCAGAAAACGCCCCACACAAAACGAGTTTGAAGAGCTCCTAAGCTTTTCAAGAAATTTTCCGATAAAGTTTTTGGGAATTAATAAACATAAAGAATCGAATGGCATTATTGAAAGAGATAAATAAAAAGATTGGAACACAAATCCAAACAGGAGGATTCCATAGAATGGGAGACCTGCTTTTACTTTGCATCATTGTTGTCTTGACAATGGAAATGGTCTATAATACTGGCAGTGTACACGGACGGTTCACGAATGCAAGGTTTTACGAATGGATGGTATATTTCATTGTCTTCACCTGCACCGTATATATCAACGCCCGCCTGCTGGTTCCTCATTTCCTGTTGCGCAATAAGTTGTCAGGATATTTCGCTTCCATCGGTTTGTGCGTATTTCTGTTGATGCTTTTTGTCATACTGGTGCAAAACACCCTGTATGATGTTCCCAAAAGTTACAGGCTGACCTCTCTTTGTTTCAATATCGCGGGAAATATGTTATTGTTGGGATTAATGATAGCCTCTACTTCAGTAGTACCACTGTTTCGCTGCTGGGCTGAAAACAGCCGTCGAGTATCGGAATTGGAAAAGACGACGGCAGAAGCAGAATTGCAACAACTGAAAAGCCAGATAAATCCGCACTTTCTTTTCAACACGCTCAATAATGCCAACATTAAAGCAGAGCAAGAACCACAACTGGCATATGCCATTCTTTCCCGGCTTGAAAATTTGTTGGGCTATCAGTTGTCCGAATCCTCGCAAGAAAAAGTTCTGATACGGAATGAAATTTCCTTCTTGCGTGACTATTTGGAACTGGAAAGTACACGTCGAGGAAACTTGTATTACGAAATCAAGACAGAAGGTGTGGTGGAAGATATATCCATATATCCATTACTGTTTATTCCCTTTGTAGAAAACGCAGTCAAGCATAGTGTTGAAGTCAAAGGAAAGACAAACATACACATCACGTTTGCCGCATCCGGAAACCAACTGCACTTCCGATGCGAAAACACCAAGGCTGCTTCTCGTACATCGAATCATTACGGAGGTTTGGGATTGAAAAACATCAAACGGAGACTAGAATTGCTATTCGGAAAGTCTTATACCTTATCCATTACGGAAGAAGAAAATAAATATACTGTATGCTTATGTGTGAACCTATAAAATGTATCATCGTCGATGATGAACCTATCGCCCGAGAAGGATTGGAAAGGTTGGTACGCAAGAGTCCAATGCTGGAGCTTGTCGGCAATTTTGAGTCTGCAGAATCTGCGACTGAATACATAAAAGATAGTCCTGTGGATTTAATATTCCTTGATATCGAGATGCCCGGAACAAACGGGCTTGATTTTGCCCGTAAAATCCCGCAACAAACACTTGTCATTTTTACCACAGCCTATTCCGAATACGCATTGGACAGCTATGAGGTAAACGCTACCGATTACCTCGTCAAACCCATCGAGGAACAACGTTTTCGTAAAGCAGTGGAAAAGGTTTCTGTCTATCATACCCTACTCATCAATGCAGAGAAAGAAAGTGTGGAGGCAGATGTGGATTTCTTCTTCGTGAAATCAGATCGTAAATATTTCAAAATCAGATATGACGACATCCTCTTTATAGAAGGCTTAAAGGATTATGTAATCATACAAACAGAAAATCGACGCATCATTACCAAGATGTACCTGCGCACTATCCACGAACTTCTGCCTCCGTCTGTTTTCTTCCGCATCAACAAATCCTATGTTGTGAATTTAGAGAAAATAGAATCGTTCGACACCAACGACGTATTCATCGGAAAATATGAAATCAGTATCGGCAATACTTACAAAGAAGATTTCTACAAAAGGCTCATGAAATAACAGTTGACTTTGCTATTATCTCAATTAATAATTCAAATCAAATGTGTATGGAAAGATTAGTCAAAACTTTTTCATTCAGGGTTCTTTCTTCGAATGATTCATCCACTGCCGAACAGCGGAATGCAACTGATGATTTAATCAAAAAGGTCCTTAAAATGAACACGGAAGAGAACAATAACATTTCTCTATTCCGCATCCTCCGTTACACTCGCTTCCGATTGCAATCTCTGCAAGAGAAACCATCTTCGAACAGGGCGGGGGAAAAATGTGGCAGAACTGTTGTCTGTCATTGATACTGAGCTGGAACTGTTGAATATGCGAATACAGGGGTTTCTTCCTGCTTTGCCCGTCAAACCAACCGAGAAACTCCGTTGGACAGGCAAGGCGACAGATTTAGTTGAATTGCTTTACGCACTCGACACCTGTGACTGTATCAACGATGGTGAAATCGGTGTGGAGGAACTGGCAGACGCCCTTTCTGAAGTCTTCGGGGTAGAAATCAAGAACTGCTACAACGTCTATATGAACATGAAACGTCGCAAGGATGGCAGCCGTACCTATTTCCTTGACGAACTCCTTGAGAAACTGAACAAGCGGATGGTGGAGAGCGACCTGAAAGGCGGAAAATTCAAAAAACGGTAATTGCATTCAAATAATCAATCAGGCTTCCTCAAACGAGAGGGAAGCCTGTTTTTTTATCCATAAAGAACAATACGATGTAAAATGGCTACTGTCGATGTTGCCATTTCTCTTGAAATTCACGAGTCAGTTGCACGATTTCACCTCCGATTATTGCTAATTCAAGTGTCAGTTTCTCCAACTTTGCGAGCATGGCAAAGGCTTTCTTCTCTGTAAAGTTGCTCTTCATTGTAACTACTGTCTGGTTGTAATTGACTCCCACACTGCGGAATTGTCCATACAAAGTCGTCAGTTTCTGGTAATAATCAAGCAGGGAACGATCCACTTTTATCACCCGAAAGGTCTCATTAAAGACCCTTGCCTTGATGAATAGTGACAGACTTGGTACACCACTTTCCTCTTTCATCGTGAGGAAATGAGCGTATTCCGTCGGCGTGAAATTGACCGAAACACGCTTCTCAGTCTTCTCTTTGGAGCGTGCGCTCCGAATTTTCTTCATTTTCATTTCTTTCTTTGGATTTTAGTGTTTCACGACATTACCAGTATTTGAGACATGGTATTTTCTCTCCCAAGAAAAACGACTTCGGAGTTTTTCAGCTCTCTTGGAGAGCAAGGGGTTTATGCTGCAAAAACGAAGTCATGCTGCATAAAACATACCTTGCTATTTGCTCCGACGCAAATAAATCCGTCCGTGAAGGACGGAAAACGATTCACTCAAAAAAGAACGCTTTATGCCTCGAAGGCTTCGGTTTACCGCTTGGGGGCAAAGTTACTAAGCGTTGTGCCTAAACCACTTACCTTTCACAGAGCCACAAATACGCAAATCGAAGCCACAAGTACGCAGTTAGGAAAGAAGACTTTGAAGGCATTGATATTTGCACCGTTGGACAACAAATCGAAGATGGCTGCCATCGCAAAAGTCTTTAATTTAGATGTGTACTTTTTCGAGGGAATATACAGCAAATACGGATGAAACTTCGACGATGCAATCGAGGGGATGTATCTGCGAACGATGGTGCAACTGTCCTGACGCAGGCTGAATAAAATCTGCGATGACGGAACGGTAGGCGGACTCTCTACTTCGGGCAGAGCTGATGAAACGTTTGATGATGTTCAAGGACTATGGGAAATGAAGATAAGTAGTCCAAGAATCTCCCAAAACTTACGTGAGGATCTTCGGAAACTTACGTCACTCATTCAAAATCTCACATCACTTTTTAGAGGATTTATTGCCATTTTCAAAATAAATAGGATATTTTTGCGCTATCTGTGTAAATGGACGCTTCCGTAAGCGAAATCCTCCAACTTTGGGAGTGTGAAGCAAAGGAGGAATATCTTACTCATCATGGCAAATATGGAAGTTATAGCATTAAGGGGAGAGCCAAACTGTGGAAAAACAGAGACACTGAATCTTGTTTACAAGCTATTGTTAGATGAAGGATGGCAACAAGTCAAAGATTCTTATCAAGACTTATGCAATAGAGATTTTCTTGATGTTCTAAAAAAAGGGAATAAAATATTAGGCATTGTTACACAAGGAGATTATGCCATTGGAGATTATTCTGTAAAAAAACATCTGAAAACCTTGGATGAAAAGGATTGTGATATTGCAGTATGTGCATGTACCATTGGAAGACATAAGCGAAAAATCCAAAATGCCATTGATTCATACCCTAAACACCATTATATAGACAAGAAAATGTGTGAAAACGAAATATTGAAAAAAGATGATTTAGAGAAAGCTATGGAGATAATAGCCCTTTTGAAGAGTATTATCGCTGTGGAGTAGTTATCTCCAATATATGACCTTTAAAAATCACATTTATGATGAATGAATTTATAACAGCATTGTGTAGCAACACAAAGAATGAGCGAATCCCCGAAGAGTACGATTTCTTCGGAGGTCTGATAGGCGAATGGGACATTGTGTGGAACGACCATTTGGAAGATGCCGAACCACGAAAGGTAAAGGGCGAATGGATATTTTCCCGAGTATTGGACGGTACGGCAGTGCAAGACCTCTTTATCGTCCCATCTCGTGAGGAACGCCTGATAAATAAACAACCCGATGCCGAATACGGAACGACACTCCGTATCTTCAATCCCAAGACAATAGCGTGGGATATATTCTACGGCTGTATGGGCGAGGCAATCCGACTGACCGCCCGAAAGGTCGGCGAAGAAATTATCCTGACTGAAAACACGACAGAGAAGATGAGATATGTATTCTCCGACATAATGGCTTCTTCTTTTCTGTGGAGAAAAGAACGGATGGATGAGAACAACGAATGGCAAATCGTGGCGAAAGTGACGGCAGATAGAAAATAAAACGAAGGAATGGCTTTTTTTTACTTTTGAGCCGTCTCAACTCACTGTCAAAAGTAATGAGGTGTTTTTTATTGGGAGCTTTGCTCCTTTATTTGTCCACCCCAAAACTCACGAAAGAAAGGAGTGGTCGGCAAATCTGCCGACCGCTTTACTCTGTATGTCCTTCTTGGATGATTATCCACCTCGTCCTTACTTCGGAATAAATCATCTTGTCTGATTTTTTTGATTTTATGCGGATTCCAGAGGTGGGGGAGTTTGAGTTTCAACTTTTCTTTTTCCCTGCTTCTCGCATATCCTATATTTTTTTATGCGTTTTTCCGTCAGGTCGGTCGTTTTCGTTTCAGTGGCGTAAAGAGGTCGGGCTTAGGACAAACAAGGTTTTACGGCGAGAATACTACCTGCAATGAAATGGAGGTGTGGAGATTGTCGTCTAAACGGCTTGCCACCCTGACCTTTTTTGTCCGTAGAAGCCTGGAACTACTTTTGCCGCTGACAACGAATAATCGATCCCGATATGATACACGGGCATAAGTGGAGGATGTGCAGGTAGAGAAGCAGGACGAAAACAGAAAATGCAGTCTTCGGAGACTGTATTCTATCATAAGAATAGAATACACGGAAAACAAAAAGCAGCCCCAACGGACGGCTTTATGAAAATAATTTGGAGAAGATTCTTTTTTCTCAAGATATACCCTTATCTTTGCAACAAATAAAGTGGTTCTTTGAAATGGCAAAATAAGGTGAAGTATAGAAGCTCGCTGGTTTCCATATCGTTACCTACCTTCATCGATAAGCAATTTAATCTATTGATTATTTTGTGTTTATAAAATTCTCTATGCCTTGCCATGTGAAAGGAAAGGGGTTTGCGGATATTGCACAAATCGGCTATCTCTTTCAGATAGGCATTCATCTTCTGATTGGAGAGAATCGGCAAGAGATGACCGTTTTTCCGGACAGGAGCATATTTCTCGATAATCCTCTTGGGGATGTCGAGCAGGATGATATTGGTGGCTACCCTTGTTTTCTGGCGTCTGGTCATGATCCATTCACGTCCGTCCAATTCAACGATGTTATCCTCGGTTAAATTGGACACATCAATATACGCCAGGCCACTGAAACAGGAGAATATGAAAATATCGCGAACCAAATCCAATCTGGGTATGGATATTTCTTTTCCAATGATTCGCTGAATTTCTTCATCGGTTAGAAACCCTCTGTTGGAATCTTGCGTATGAAACCGCTTGTTCACAAAGGGGTCATGAGACAGAAATCCATGTCTGCGCCCATAAAGAGTAATGGTTTTGAAAAGCTTCAAGATTTTGGTTGCCGTATTCGGGCAACAATGGGCTACAGTCAGCAGATATATCTCAAAGTTATGAATGACCAACGGGGTAAGCTCCGAGAATTTGAGATCCGTTCTGTTGTACTTCGCTTTGAGGAATCGGGTAAAATGCCGTTTGCTGTTTTCGTATTTTTGTAAAGTGGCAGCCGTTTTATTGATTCCCACCTGGGCCCGGACATCCTCGTTATGTTTATCGAAAAGTTCCATTATACTGTTTAATGTATCCGTCTGTCCGCAGTATTCCGATTTGATTCTCTCCGGCGTCAAATCATCTACTGTTACTTCCAAACGTTTGTAAATGGTTAGAATATCAGCCCTGATTTCTTCAATCTTTCGATTGACTTCAAGTGCTTCTGCACTATGTCCTTTGACTTTTTCTTTTTCTGAATCCCATAATTGGGCATTGATAGACAGGCCTGTAGACCCCAGCGACAAACGCTCCTTATTCAGATAAATCCGAATGAGGATGGGCGTCTTACCTTCTTTGTTGATGTAATTGCTGCGCAAGTAAAAAACTGAACGAAATTGACTCTTCATTTTGCTCCAAAATTAGTGTAACCATACGGCTACAAAGTTCGACATATGATTTTGAAACAGAGTAATTTGTCAATCGTCTAAACATCGTCTTAACGTCGTCTGTGGTTACAATTTTCAGCCCCTTTGTTTTTTGTAACCAAAATGGAACCACCGGAGGCATATTTATGGAATATACGCCTATTCCGAACCTCATCCGACGTGTGGGGTGGCGACAAAGAAAAAGCGCCTTAATTCGTTGGAATTAAGACGCTTTTGGATTCGTTTCTAAAATTGCTTCAGATGACCTATAGCCTATCTTTCAGCTATTTAGCGGTATGGACGGGACTCGAACCCGCGACCCCCTGCGTGACAGGCAGGTATTCTAACCAGCTGAACTACCACACCGTTCTTACTGTACTACTCANGGACGGGACTCGAACCCGCGACCCCCTGCGTGACAGGCAGGTATTCTAACCAGCTGAACTACCACACCGTTCTTACTGTACTACTCAGGGAAAAACCTTAGGAAACTCCCTTTTTGCAATGCAAAGATAATAAGATAATCTTTCCGTACAACTTTTGCAGGGCAACCGCATCAAAAATTTCGAGAAAATACTAGTTGCTAATTTTCAAATGATTGCATTTTGGAGATTATACTCAAAGATAACGAATGCATTCAAAACTATGGTTGATAATCAGGTACTTACCAGGACAATCGCATTTGAGCTGTTAACACACTTATAAACCTAACGATTACTACGTCCGGTTATCAAAACAAGTACGCATTAATGTACTAGAGTCCCAAGTTATAGAAGAAAGAGGTCAAGGATACAGTATAAACTTTCAAATGCGATAGCCCTGAGGTACTTACATTTTGATGCGGTTGCCCTGCAACTTTTGGGTGGTAAATTACCAGGGCACCCGCATCAAAATAGAGCTATCTTCGGGTTATGGATGTACAAGGCTATTTTTCTAAGGTAGAAGATCTACGTGTAGTGGGTCGTTGCAAGCATAAGTTAAGCGATATTCTAGTTTATAGCACTTGCGAGTTATCTGTGTGGAGGCGAGGATTATGAGTCCATGCATGAACTTTGCTTAGAGCTTAGAGCTTAGAGCGTGGAGAATCGCTTCGCCCACTGGTTGAGTTACCTAATGAGACCTTTGAAAAATGAGGTAGCTATTAATTCATCCCTATTCAGAGTCATTTTCTCATTGGTAGGAGAGTAACTGTCGAGGATGAAATAGCTCCCCTTTCCCCCTGTCGGGCTCAAAACCGAGCCGGACCGGGGAGATCTTTTGCTTATTTGACACATTTGGATATAATCAGCCCCGGTGTTCGATATAGGTTAAAGGCTATGCTTTCGAGTATGTTCTGCGTATGCGTTTTGGCAAGTCCTCGATATCGGCAACGTCCTCCATTGAACCCCCGGCGGATGCTACCGAAGGTACGTTCTATGGCACTGCGAATAGGACTTATGGCGCGGTTAAAGAGGTGTTGTGATGGACTCAACGGACTGTTACGATACGCCCTGTGCATAATGCAATCCCGTAAATGGTGCTTGGATAAAAAAGCACGGTTCTCTTCCGTAGCATAGCCTTTATCGGCATAGACAGCTGTGCCGGCCGGGAGTTCCTCTTGGCTCAACAGGGGATCAATTCCTTGAGATCATTTCGATTGGCCGGGGTGGTGATGACTTTCCGGATGATCCCCTCCGTGTTTGTCATCACATGTTTCTTGTACCCGTATCGATAGGTCTTCTTTACCCGGCGGGCTTCGCTATCTGTCCCTTTGCGCTCGTGAAAAAGAAACTTGTGATAAGCCTCCTCTTCATCCTTTTCTCTATCACTGCGTGTGTCCTGGCGATCATCCGCCACAGTGATGCGCACTGTCCCATCAGGGCTGTGCAGGCTATCGACAATGCTTGCATCGATCAGAACGCCTTGCTTGATTGAAATATGATGGGCGCTCAATTGCTTGTTGAATGCTTTCAGCAACTTATCCATGAGTCCCGACTCCGTCAGGGCTGTGCGAAAACGGCTGATCGTACTGTGATCCGGGGAGACGGACTACATACCGAGACCTAAAAATCGGGAAAAGGTCACTCTGAGTCGTTGACACGCTCTTCCAAGGCACAGTCACTCAACCCATACCATGTCTGCAAGAGAAGCATCTTGAAGAGCAGGATCACATCATAGGCCGGAGCACCTGCCGCATTTTGCCGCTTGGTGTACTTCTTGCTGATCAGTGTCCGAATCGGGCGCCAATCGATAAGCCTATCGACTTGATTCAAAAATACATTCTGAGTCTTTGTGTATCTCTCCTCTAACATGACGTCTGCAAATGAGACCCCTTCATTGGATGATTTTCCTTGTCTTGCCATGGTTTTGGGTCATCTTATGATGCTAATATACGAAATAACTCACTAATATACAATAGGATAAGCAACAAAACAGACTGCTTTATTGTGCAAAGGTCTCCTAATGGTTGTCCGAGCGTAGACACCTTCGAAAGAGTGCTCCAACGTATTGAGCCTCAGTCTCTCTATGCTTGTCTTCAAGTTTATGGAAAAGAGCTGATTAGCGACTTGGAAGGTAAACATATCGCCATTGACGGCAAACGCCTCAGAGGCTCGAAGAAGACAACCGGCAGTACGCATATTCTCTCAGCTTGGGTTGATGAAGTAGGTTTAAGCCTTGCTCAAGAGACTGTTGCCGAGAAACGCAATGAGTTACAAGCCATTCCGGAAGTTTTGGATAGCCTTGATTTGTCGGGAGCAGTCGTCAGCATAGATGCCATGGGGACTCAAACCAACATTGCAGAGCAGATTATCCAATCGGAAGCCGACTACATTCTAAGCCTCAAAGGCAATCAAAAACACTTGTATGAGGATGTTCAGGATTACTTCACAGGACAATACAGGTGTCATCGTTATGAGACCTTGCAGAAAGATCATGGTCGTATTGAGAAGAGGACTTATACCGCATTACCGGCTTCAGAGGTGTTTGAGGAGGGGGAATATAGTCAATGGCAAGGCTTGAGAAGTTTAATTCAAGTGGAGCGTGAGATTAGTAGTTTAGAGGGAGAGACTCGCATAGATAAGCAGTATTATATCAGCAGTTTACCACCCGAGGGTTGTCAGTTAATCGGACAATATNTCAAGTGGAGCGTGAGATTAGTAGTTTAGAGGGAGAGACTCGCATAGATAAGCAGTATTATATCAGCAGTTTACCACCCGAGGGTTGTCAGTTAATCGGACAATATATTCGAGGACATTGGGGGATTGAGAATCGGCTTCATTGGCATTTGGATGTAACCTTCAGGGAAGATGCTTGTCGAGCTCGTAAGGATTATTCAGCCACCAATCCAAACACGTTGAGAAAGTTTGCTTTAGCCATTGTATCCGGGCACAAAGACAAACTATCCTTACGGAAGAGGTTGTTCAAAGC
>NZ_JQZY01000007.1:0-6537 GCF_000765965.1 Porphyromonas sp. COT-052 OH4946 | reverse complement strand
TATTCAGCCACCAATCCAAACACGTTGAGAAAGTTTGCTTTAGCCATTGTATCCGGGCACAAAGACAAACTATCCTTACGGAAGAGGTTGTTCAAAGCAGCTCTGAATATAGACTATTGACGTGTACTGAAAAAAGTTGACAGTTGGCGGGATGCAACCAGTATCCATTATGGGCAAACATTTAAGCAACTTTGAACGCCTTGCCATCCTAGAGCNGAGCACCTACCCCAAGCCGGCTTCCGAGAGCTCATGGTGCTTTGTCGGCAATACTTCGGCCCCAAGTTCACGCTTGGCCGCGATCGCTTTTGCGCCCTACTCAGACGCCATGGTATGATGCTGCGCAAACGGTCTGTGCGCCCTCGGACAACCAACTCTCGGCATAGGCTCAAGTATGAAGACCTGCTCAATACAGAGCCTAAGTTTGTGCCTCAAAGGCCGGGGGAACTCCTCGTAGCAGACATCACCTACGTGGCTTACCAAGATGGGTTTGCCTATCTCTCCCTACTGACNGGGTAAGGGCTGTCAACCTAAAGTAGAATTATAGAAAGAACCGGTAAACCAATTGTAGAACGATCCCGCCCAACTGTCAACTTTTTTCAGTACACGTCATATCTCAAAAAGCTACTAAAGATTTGATGCGGTTGCCCTGGTAAATTACCAGGGTATCGCATATGGATTTATCGGAGATCCTTGAAAGAATATTCAAACACATGAAAATCAATGATGTTTTTCTTTGTTCATGTAGCTTGCATTTTATGTATTTATATCTGATTTGAAGCGACTTAACTAACACTTTGGTTGCAATGATTTATGGAAAATATCTTTCAAATCCTTTCAACTGTCCCGGATCATCGTCGAGGCAATCATTTGATCTATCCCATTGATTATCTTTTACTTATTTCACTCTCCGGGATTATGTCCGGTTTTACCACGTGGAGCGACTTCGAGCTCTATGCCCAACTACATGAAGAAGATCTTAAAATGCTGTATAAAAGATTGGCTAAGCGAGAGCTGATGAATTATACGCCTTCCCACGATACTTTCAGTTACTGTTTTCGCGGTTTGGATCCGAAAGCTTTTCAAGAGGCCTTCAAGTCTTGGCTGCTCACTGTTTATGAGATCCTCGGAGAACATATTTGCATCGATGGAAAAACAATCCGAGGAGAAAGGAAGCTTGATCCCGATTCCGACTCACACACTGTAACGGCCTATATTGCAGGGATCAGAGCTTCTCTTAATCAGGTTTTATATCCAAGAAATCGAATGAAATCAATGCCGTCAAAGAGCTTTTGGATGTGATCGATGTCGAAGGAAATATCCTTACGATCGATGCCATCGGCACACAGAAAGAGATTGTCGATAAGATTGTCTCGAAGAAAGGAGAGTATATCCTTCAGGTGAAAAGCAATCAGCCCGGAACTCTATTGGAACTTGAAGAACATTTTTGTCCCTTCTACAAGGATGAAATTATCACAACAGAGCGTTTGGAATCGGGGCATGGCCGAGTGGAAAAACGCAAACTTGAGAGCATAATGAACCCTTTACGTTTCACTGAAACGGAGAAATACAGGGACTTGAATAAATGGGCAAACTTGCAATCGATTCATAAGCTCACCGGTAGCCGATATGATAAGAAGAAAAAGGTTGAAAGTTTCGACGTTAGCTATTATATCTCCTCTCTGTCAAATGCCGAAGAAGTCTGTAAGCTCATACGAAACCATTGGGCCATAGAGAACAATCTGCACTATTGTCTTGATGTCATTCTCGGAGAAGATCGATCGCTCAGACGAAAGGACAATGCAGCCAAAAATGTCAATATAATCTATAAGATAGCTCTCTTCTTTCTCGAACGATTGAAGAGCACATCCAAAAGGTCATTCAATGCCCTGCAAAAGATAAACGCCCTCAGAAAACCTTCCCAAATACTATCATCCATCAGATTTCTAATGCGATTGCCCTGACGCCGGAGGGTGTCAAAGCCTGCTGGAATTGAAAAATTCGTATCTTGCCCTCCAAAGAAAGGATTAAACTCATTCTCGGTACGCGCTCTAAATCAATAGAGAGACAATAGGGGAGTGCATCCTGTAAAACAGTAACGATAAAAAGAGATGGCTATGAAGCTGATTAAAAGAAGTTTGCTCCTGCTTGGAGCGGTACTGCTGGTTACGCTTCCTGCGTACTCGCAGAATGATGACGTCTTCGAAGACGACATCTATACATCGCGAAAAGAAATACGTAAACAAAACCAAGCTAAAGATGGGCAAAACCAAGAGGATGAATACGGCGGCGATACGGAATATGCCGTGGCTTCCGATCGGGATATTGATGCCTACAATCGTCGAGACGGTCAGTCCTACGATGGCAAAAAGTTGTCCAAAGACAAGAAGAAGAGAGATTCCGCTCGTTCTTCTGTTCCGGGCCGCTATAGTCGCCGCTTGGCACGATTCTACAAGCCGAATACGATCGTCATTTCAGGTGCCGACAACGTATATGTGACTGATGATGGTGAGTGTTTCGTCTATGGGGACGAATACTACGATGATGCTTCGTCTGTGAACATTTACATCAATTCTCCTTGGTACGACCCGTTCCCTTATACATCATGGTATCCATCTTTCTCCGGTTGGTATAACTATACGTGGAACTATCCGTGGTTCTACTACGGCAGCCATATCGGATGGGGCGGTTATTACCCCGGATATAATTGGTATTGGAGCTACTACTATGATCCCTTCTACAATCCCTATGGAATCGGTATGGGCTGGGGATACCCTTATGGCTGGGGCAGCTATTACGGCTGGGGCGGCTATCCGGGCGTGATACATCACTACCACCACTACCCGAAGAAGACCTATCCCAACGGTCAGCATTCCGGTGCCTACTACTCTTATGGCCGACCGGATCGCATCAAGGGGGGAGTATCTTCCAATAATAAGCTGGGGAAAGGTCGCTACGATAGACTGCAAAACTCCTCTACGCAAAAAAACAAACTGGGATCGCAGGCGAACAAGACTAATGATAACTGGCAAAGTGTGAAGCCCGGGCGTACCGGCCGAGCCAATAGAGACCGAAACGTAGAAGCGGTAACACCGAACAACAGCCAAAAGCAGAATCGTCCGGTAATACAGCAGAATCAGTCCGGCAGTAACCGGCCTACTGGGCGGAATGTCCGCAGCGAGAGACAGAACGATAACAACTTTTCAACGTCTTCGCGCAACAACAATAGCGGAGGTTTCTCTTCTCCCCCCTCTCGTTCCTCTTCCGGCTCCACGGGTGGTGGCGGACGTAGTGGCCGAGGACGCAATTAAGGTGCTTTCAAGATATTGCCAATAAAAACAAAGCTTTATTTCTGCCTGAACACCAGAAAGGTATAGTCGACTCGATAGAGATAGACCGTATCTTTCGGGGTTATGGTCTGATTACAATCACAATAAAAGAGGCATAAGCCTTCTCTGAAGACGATGAAAAAGATATCAGCATATGTTATTGGCGCGGTGCTCGCCACCACTTTGGGCATGCAGTCTGTACATGCTCAAGGCGAAGCCGATGCCATTCGTTACAGTCGTACGGAACTGGGCGGTTCAGCTCGTTTCCGTTCCATGGCAGGCGCTTTTGGCGCATTGGGCGGCGACTTTTCTGCCATCGGACAGAATCCTGCCGGCCTCGGCATTTTTCGTTCTTCGGAACTATCCGCCACCATTGACTTCTCTTCCATATCCAATCAGGTATCCTGGCAGGGGTCAAGTGAGAGCTTTAGCAAAAACAAGTTGCTTTTCACCGGTATCAGCTATGTTGGGTCATGGGGTAAAGGCAGTGAAGATGTGAGCATGAATTTCGGTCTTGGGGCAAAGCGAGTACTGGACTATGAGCGATCGTTCGGTATGGCCGGAGGTGAGCAGAAGTTTTCCGTGGCGGATTACACGGCAGCTCAGACTCCCGGCAAAGCCAATCCGTCCCATTTCAACTACAATGGCTTGGAGAGCAGTTGGCTTACCGACTTGGGATATAATGCCGGTTGGATAGCTCAGCTTCCGGGTGGCTACGGCTTTGAGTCGATATTCAAGTATAAGCAGAATGGTGATTACCAGATCTTCGGACCTTCCTCCACGGCTTTCGACCTGAAAGAAACCGGCCATGTTTGGAACTACGACTTTGGTATGGGCATAAACATCCAAGACACATGGTATTTGGGTGCCAGTATGACTTTTAGCGATCTGCAATTTGATACGAATACATTCTATCAAGAGAACTTCTCATTCAACAACGGTGCCATCAACGACTATCTCAAGCTCGAAAACTCTCTCTCCACCTCGGGAAGCGGATTGAATATTGGCATCGGAGCCATTTATCGGCCGGACGATGCTATCCGCATAGGTTTGTCCTACTACACGCCTACCTGGTATTGGTTGAAGAGTTACTATAGAGCTTATGGTGCTTCCTATTATTCTCAAGCAGTAGACCAAAACGGACAACCGCTGCCGGAGAATCTCTACTTTATGAGTGACCAGACTCCGGAATCATACAATGCATATCAAATGAGTGCTCCGGGTCGCTTTGTTGCCAGTCTGGCTTTAGTGGGCGGTAAGATCGGTCTTGTCAGTATGGATTACGAATTGGAGTCCTACGGTCAGATCAAATTGAAAGATGAGGATGGTACTCCTTATGTTGACAACAAGTTCATTTCAGAAGATTTTGGTTCACGCCATACCATCCGTCTCGGAGGCGAACTGCGCCCCATATCTCGTCTGAGCCTTCGCGCGGGATACTCACAGACATCCAATCCGATCAAGAACCAAAAGTTGAAAGATTTCGATGGCCCGGCACAGGTGACCATTTATCCGATGGGTGCTATGCCTCATTACGAACTGCCTGGTAATTCTTACACCGTGAGCGGAGGCTTGGGCTACCGTTTCTCGCGCAATCTTTCGGGCGATTTGGCTGTGATATATCGTAACGACAAGAGCTACTACTATACCTTTGGCCGAATGGTATCGGACGATCCGAATCCGGCCGATGTGCTGGAGGTGGAGTCTCCTGCACCCGCAAAGCTCTCTCGGTCTAACCTCAAGATCGGAATGACGATGTCGTATCGATTCTGAAGATAGGACTGACACCATGGGGTATATAAGGGGGTCCGTGTCAAAACGTCTGTTTTGGTGCGGACTCTCCGGTATAAAGGAACCCCCGCTCTCTGAAAAGTATCCCTAATGGAGATAGCACCTGAGTGCCCGAAGGCAGTGTCGCTATCGAAAAACTAAGAAGTATAGTATATAGATAAAGGAAGGATCGACTCTTTTGCCTGACTTTCGGAAGATTATGTTTTCTGTTATAGCTTGTCTTTTTGCCGGCATATTGGTGGGTTATCTCTGCCGACGTCGCAATCTGCGTAGGATAAACCTCTTAATAACGTTCCTTGTCTGGATACTGGTTTTTCTGTTGGGGGTAGAGGTCGGGGGTAATCGGGAAGTAATCTCTGCCTTGCCTCGATTGGGCTTGGATGCCTCGCTGATCGCGATTGCGGGAGTCATGGGAAGTGCCGTATTTGCAAAACTGCTATGGCGATTCCTGAATCGTTCGATTGACTCAGATGCGAAGGCTCATGATCAAGAAAGGGGATTCTGATGAAAGGAAGTCTGGTCATTATACTTTTTCTCCTTGGAGGAGCCCTTTGCGGGTATGTGGAGGTATTTCCTCAGGAAATAGTCGATCAGGGATGGAGTGCTTATGCGCTTGGGGCTTTGATGTTCGGCGTTGGCCTGAGCATCGGCCATAATCCCATTCTGCTCAGAAGTTTCCGGCAGATCAGGCCGATCTTGTTTTTCCTCCCGCTTGCTACTATTATGGGTACGCTCTGCGCTTCTGCCCTTGTCTCATTGTTCTTGCCGCACAGCTCTATGGCGCAGAGCCTGGCCATAGGATCAGGATTTGGCTACTATTCCCTTTCCAGCATCTTTATTACAGAGTATAGAGGTGCAGAGGCCGGCACCATAGCACTTTTGTCCAATATTATAAGAGAGGTTATTGCACTGTTGGTGGCACCCGTTTTGGTGCGCTTTTTCGGGCGCTTGGCCCCCATTGCAGCAGCAGGAGCCACCTCCATGGACACCACGCTGCCTATCATTGTTCGTTGCTCGGGATCCGATTATACCATCGTTTCTATATATCATGGTTTTATTGTGGATTTCAGCGTCCCTTTCCTTGTCTCCTTTTTCTGTTCTTCTCTCTTCTTTTGGTAGAAGAACTCAAGTAAAAAGCCTTGCGCTCAATAGCTGTCGGCACGATCTATGATAGCTGTCTCTGCTCAAAAGCAGTCCTATTGCAGATTGTTTTCTTTAAAAAGATCAATTTCTTATTCCTGGTAAATCCCTGTGAAAAAGGATTTTACCCGTCATCGCCGAATTTGTTGAACTGAAAAGTGGAGTTTTTTCATCCGAAAAGTTTTGCTGATTCGGAAAAAGGTTTTACTTTTGCACCCACTGTCCGCCGCTTGATCGGCTCCGTGCCGTGATGGGGGATATGGGATAAAAAGACAGCGAT
>NZ_JQZY01000006.1:0-39921 GCF_000765965.1 Porphyromonas sp. COT-052 OH4946 | reverse complement strand
CGGGAAAAAGTGATTGAATCATTGATACGCTCCTGCAGAGCACAATCACTGAGGTTATACCATATCTCCAGGAGCAACATCTTGAATAAGAGAATCACGTCATAAGCAGGAGCACCGATGGCATTTTGTCGCTTCGTGTATTTCTTGTTGATCAGCGTCCGGATCGGACGCCAATCAATAAGCCTGTCAATCTGATTGAGGAAGTCGTTTNAGTGCGTCTGCAAATGTTACATGCTCATCGGTGTTCTTGGATTGGTATGCCATGGGAAGGATATTATACTGTTTTTAATACTCAAATATAATAAATAACTCCCTATTAGACAATGAATTAAAAAGCAAAATGCAGACCAATTGCCGTGCAAAGATCTCATCGTTTATGGGGCTATGTCCTCCTTTTTCCAGATGCAGAAAGGTTTTCTTTCATTCTGCACACCTTTTCCCTTTAGGAAGCGGAACCCTTGTACATAAACAATACGCTGATTTCCCAAGACACTGCGCTGTGTTTGTGGAATGTTCCCAGACCAATTACCGGCTTGAGGCGAACTGTTATCGTATCTCCGTTCTCCAGCGTTATGATGGAGTAGTCCACTTCCCGTTGTCTGTCGTATTTCCTATTTTCCATTTGCCGGCGAATATCGACATGATTCCTTAGTTCCAGGATTTCTTTTCCTTCGTGATAAATAATCGATACTTCGTGCCCTGCATTGGTGGCCTGTCGCTCCAGCTGGTTGGTGAGTTCGCTGCAGATTTCTATGGTCTCCCGTGTATCGCCTTCACAGCAATACTTGGCAATTACCATGTCCTCCACTTGACTTAAATAGAACCGATGTCCTTGGAATTCGGTGATGTATTCTCCTTTGAACTTGCCTTTTTCTTCTTTGGGGAAATTTCTGGCTTCCAGCTCTTTGAACAACTCCTGAGGGTTACTCACGGGAAGGTCCTGAAAAAATCTGATCTCCTGACTGTTTGCTACAAAACCGAGTAGCATACTTACTAAAACAACTGAAATTTTCCTTTTCATCTTGGTTCTGTTTTTATTTAGTTAATAACTGCTGTATCTCTGTATCCGGTCCCAATTTGAAGAAAACTTTTCTGTTTCGATAGCTTGATGTATTTGTTTAATGCATATCCGAACGCTCCCAAGATACCAGAAAAATTGAATATGAAGCTACTTTTTAATCTAAGATTGAAAATAGTTTGCACATTCCATCTTCGATGAAAGAAATGCCTTTAGGGAGGTATTGCCGAGTGAGTGCGTTGAGATGTTCGATGTGCGGTTTATCCGTAGAGGTGTATCGCCTTGCAAAGTATATCGACACTTTGGGCGTCTTTTCAATCTTATTGAAGGCCATAAACTCCGGGCCGTCTCCGCTGTGGCGACAGCCTGTGCAGCGATTGGAAAACAATCGTAGGCGTACGATGCCTTCCTGCACGGTGCAGGAGACCAGCGTAGGCCTACGGTCGTCATTGCAACGCAATGATTATCAGTGTTATATGACATTAAAGTGAAAAAAAGAATGACTATAGGAGTTTTCCCCTTTTTTTCAGTATGCATCACCTTTTCCTTTATCTTTGTAGGGCATGGTTTCGATTGTCGAAACTGGCTTTTGAAATCAAAATACTTCTAAGAAACATTTCAAAGAACTATGTTATTCGAATCGATTACTCCGGTGCAGTGGTGGATGGTAGCAGGTATTCTGCTCTTCGTTTTTGAGATTTTTACCCCGGGTTTCTTCCTGGCTTGCTTCGGTGTGGGGGCTTTTGCTGCCATTATACCGGCGGCCTTGGGCTTGTCCATCGTGTGGCAGACCGTTTTCTTCATTGTGGCTTCGTTGTTCTCGCTCTTCCTGCTCAGGCCTTTTATGCAGAAGAGGGCAGAGAAAGCCTTGCCGCATGTGTCCACCGGAGCGGATGCCCTCGTTGGGCGGAAGGTGCTGGTGACGGAGACGATAGATCCGACGACGGACAAAGGGCGCGTGGCTGTGGATGGAGATATTTGGACGGCTCGCTCGCTGACCGGAGAGGTGATAGAAAAGGGTGTGCGTGTGGAGATCGTATCCTACGAAAGCATTGTCCTGAATGTAGTAGTCCTTGGTAACGACAAACAATAATAATTCAACAATAAAAACCTAATTCATTATGACAGCAACAGGATTTATCCTTGCAGCTCTGATCATTCTCGTGATAGCCATCATTGCCAATGGCTTGAAGATCGTGCAGCAGTCCGAGACCATGATCATCGAGCGACTTGGCAAGTACTATCGTACGCTCAGTTCAGGTGTTAGTATCATCATCCCCTTTATCGACAAACCCCGTCCCATACGCAAGCGTATCGCTTATACACTGCCCTCCGGACAGAGTGTGGTGCAGTTTAAGGACGATACCCGTATCGACCTGCGTGAGACGGTGTACGACTTCGCTCGCCAGAGTGTGATCACGCGTGATAACGTGGTGACGGAGATCAATGCCATTCTCTATTTTCAGATCGTGGATCCCATGCGTGCCATGTATGAGATTTCCAATCTGCCGGATGCTATCGAGAAGCTGACTCAGACGAGTCTGCGTAACGTGATCGGCGAGATGGATTTGGATCAGACGCTGACCAGCCGCGATACCATCAACAGCAAGCTACGCGAAATCCTCGACGAAGCCACCAACAAATGGGGCGTGAAGGTAAACCGCGTGGAGCTGCAGGACATCAATCCTCCGCGCGATATTCGCGATGCCATGGAGAAGCAGATGCGTGCCGAACGTGACAAGCGTGCTCAAATCCTCCAAGCCGAAGGACAGCGAGAGGCTTTGATACGCGAATCCGAGGGTAAGATGCAGGAGTCCATCAATCATGCCGAAGGTGAGAAGCAGGCCAAGATCCTCAGAGCTAAAGCGGAGGCCGAGGCTAAGATACTGGTGGCCAAGGCCGAGGCCGAAGCTATCCGCCAGATCAGCGAAGCAGTAGCCGGTAGCGGTGCCAATCCGACCCAATACCTCATCGCCATGCAGTACATCGAAACGCTCAAGGACATCAACAAGGGCGATCAGGCCAAGACCGTTTACCTCCCATTCGAGGCTACCGGTATGCTCGGTGCCTTGGGTGGCATGAAGGATTTGGTGAAAGGATGAGACTCTCTACCTTTCTTATCGCTTTGATTATGATGCTGCCTGCTGTGCTTAGCGGGCAGCATTATTATTCCATGGTGGGAGAGCGACCGGAGACGGATACCATTCACCCCAATGAACTCTCTGCTTCGATCCGAAGTACACTCTTCTTTCGTAACAATGAGTACAATGCACGCTCGGTCAAAGGCTATACGTTGCCGGGTGCACGGGTTTCCGCTTTTGCCTCTTACTCACTACCGGCAGCACATGGCGTGAAGCTTTCGCTCGGAGTATCTACCCTGAACTACTGGGGGGCAAGTCGCTATCCGGCCGGTATCGTTTATTCCGATTTACCTTATTGGACGGACTATAACGACTATGTACGCTTGCGTATTCTGCCTTATGTACAGGCCACGCTGAAGCCTACTGCCACGACTGCTCTGACGTTGGGCAATATAGCCGGCGGTACAGCTCACGGACTGATCGAACCGATCTACAATCCTGAGTTGGATTTGACGGCTGATCCTGAAGCCGGTCTGCAATTTCGGGGAGATTGGACACGCTTCCGCATGGATGTTTGGATCAATTGGTTGAGCATGATTTTCAAGAATGACAATCATCAGGAGTCTTTTGTCTTCGGCTTGTCCACTACTTCCAAATTGCTGTCAAACGAAAGCAAATGGCAGCTCGAACTGCCCTTGCAGGCTATTGCCACGCATCGCGGTGGAGAATACAACTGGGCACAGCAGGATACCGTACATACATGGGTGAACGGAGCTATCGGACTTAAGCTTTCCCTTCGTCCTCGTACCGACAAACCCATGCGGATTTGGGGTTCTGCCTATGCTGTAGCGGCCTTATCAAGTGGAGGATACTTCCCTTACGAAAGAGGGTGGGGCGGTTATCTTTCTCTCGGAATGGACTTGGAACACCTCGTTTTTCGTGCGGATTATTGGTACGGCAGGCATTACGTTTCTCCCTTTGCTGCGCCTTTCGCCAATTCGCTGATGTATGACAAACAGCCTCTTCCGAGCGGCCGGGGCGATTATATTCGTCTCTATGCCGACTATTCGTGGCGGATGGCACGAAGCATTTCGTTGGCAGCTGTTGCTCGGGTATGGTTCCAGCCTTCGGATCGTTTTGCGATGAGCCACGCCTTGGAGCTGACGATGCGTATCGATCCCAATTTCCCGATAGCTTTTCTGAAAGGCAATCATTGACAGTTTTCGATACCTGCGAGTGCAGTCATCAGTGATCGTTTAGTCTGGTTAGTCGGGCAAATGCCAAAAGGAAAAGGACTGTCAAAGGAGTTTCCGGTCTCCTTGACAGTCCTTTCCGTTTGTATTGGAATGGATGTCGCTTACAGCTATGCGATGTCCATTTCTTTCATGATCTCAGCCAGTGATTCCTTGGCATCTCCGAGTTTGAGGAATACCCCCGTTGCTCGTGTATAGAGGGGATTTTCCACACCGGCGTAACCGGGTTTGAGGTCGAAGTTGCAAATGATTACTTCTGGAGCGTCGTCCACGTTCAGCACGGGCATACCATAGATAGGCGTACCCTCTGCATGGCGAGCGGCAGGGTTCATTACGTCGTTGGCACCGATTACTACCACCGCATCCGTCTGAGCGAAGTCTCCGTTGATGGCATCCATCTCGAAGAGTTGGTCATAGGGTACATCGGCTTCGCACAAGAGCACGTTCATATGTCCGGGCATACGACCTGCCACCGGATGGATGGCGTAGCGAACTTCCGTACCGTTTGAAGCAAGTTTATCGGCCAGCTGTCTGACTTGATGCTGTGCCTGAGCCAATGCCATACCGTAACCGGGTACGATGATCACACGCTTGGCGTCGCGCAGTATGCTGCCGGCTGTCTTCTCCGCTTTGGCAGGAGCAGCAGGAGCTGCCGAATTACTCGTAGCATCCATTTCCTTCATGATCTCTGCCAGCGATTCCTTGGCGTCTCCGAGCTTGAGGAATACCCCTGTTGATCGTGTGTAGAGGGGATTGTCCACACCGGCATAACCGGGTTTGAGGTCGAAGTTGCAAATGATTACTTCGGGAGCATCGTCCACGTTCAGAACGGGCATACCATAGATAGGCGTACCCTCTGCATGGCGAGCGGCAGGGTTCATTACGTCGTTGGCACCGATTACCACCACGGCATCCGTCTGAGCGAAGTCTCCGTTGATGGCATCCATCTCGAAGAGCTGCTCATAGGGTACATCAGCTTCACACAGGAGTACATTCATATGTCCGGGCATACGACCTGCCACGGGGTGAATGGCGTAGCGAACTTCCGTACCGTTTGAAGCAAGTTTATCGGCCAGCTGTCTGACTTGGTGCTGCGCTTGCGCCAATGCCATACCGTAACCGGGAACGATGATCACACGCTTGGCTCCGCGCAGTACACTGCCGGCTGTCTTTTCCGATTGGGCAGGAGCTTGGGAGGGAGCAGCTGTATGGCCTGTAGCATCCATTTCCTTCATGATCTCCGCCAGTGATTCCTTGGCATCTCCGAGTTTGAGGAATACCCCCGTAGCTCGTGTGTAGAGTGGATTGTCCACACCGGCGTAACCGGGTTTGAGGTCGAAGTTGCAAATGATCACTTCGGGAGCATCGTCCACGTTCAGCACAGGCATACCATATATAGGTGTACCCTCTGCATTGCGAGCGGCAGGGTTCATCACGTCGTTGGCACCGATTACCACCACGGCATCCGTCTGAGCGAAGTCTCCGTTGATGGCATCCATCTCGAAGAGTTGGTCATAGGGTACATCGGCTTCGCACAGAAGTACATTCATATGTCCGGGCATACGACCTGCCACCGGATGGATGGCGTAGCGAACTTCCGTACCGTTTGAAGCAAGTTTATCGGCCAGCTGTCTGACTTGGTGCTGCGCTTGCGCCAATGCCATACCGTAACCGGGTACGATGATGACGCGCTTGGCATCGCGCAGTACGCTGCCGGCTGTCTTCTCCGCTTTGGCAGGAGCAGGAGCGGCAACCTCTTCTTTTTCTTGTTTTGGAGCAGCTGTCGGTGTTGTAGTGGCAGGTGTTGCCTTTGCTCCCGAAGCCATCAGAATAGACATGAGCTTGCGGTTCATGGCGCGGCACATAATCTGCGTCAGCAACAGACCGCTGGCACCCACAATACCACCTACGGCTACGAGCAGAATATCGCCCACGGCCATACCGGCAATGGCTCCGGCTACACCACTAAGGGAGTTCAGCAGCGAGATCGTAATGGGCATATCAGCTCCACCGACACGGATGGAGAAGAACAAACCGAAGAGAGAGGAGAAAAACAGTCCTCCGATGATAGCCCAGAAGAGGGGAAATCCTTCGATGGAAACAGAACCGAGCACCACGAACCCTACAGTCAGGATCAGCAGCAACGAAGTAAGCATCGAATGGTTAGGCCATACCACCGGTCTCTGAGGCAAGACTTTGTGCAGTTTGCCGGCGGCAATAAGGCTACCTACGAGGGTAATCATACCGACAGTCAGTGCCAGCATACCTGTGGCTTGTGTGAAGACAGGATAGTCGGATGCCGTGTTGTTGTTGGGATTGATACCTACGGCTGCCAGTGACAAAATCCCCACCAGAGCGGAAGCAGCACCTCCGACACCGTTGAGCAAGGCCACCATCTGAGGCATCTGTATCATCTTGACACGCTGTGCCATCGTCCAACCGATACCGGCACCGATAATCAGGAAGATGTAAACCGACCAGGCCGGTAAGATCTCATTGTAGAGAAGGGTGAGGATGATACCGCCCAACATGGCTACTGCACTGAGGGTATTGCCCATGACGGCAGTCTTCACGCGGCTCATCATCGAAATTCCCCCCAATACCATCAGAGAGAGGAGGACGCAGAGTATATAATAGATGGTGGGACTCATTGGTCGCCTCCTTTCTTTTTCTTGCTAAACATACGGAGCATGCGGTGCGTGACGCCGAAGCCACCCACCACATTGATGGTAGCGAGGATGATGGCCAGTCCTCCGAAGATTTGGCCGAGGATGAGTTGGCCGTCGTGTCCGAACTTGAAGGATAGTCCGGCAGCTGCAATAGCCCCTATTACGGTTACTCCGGAGAGAGCGTTCATACCCGACATCAGCGGAGTATGCAGCAAGCTCGGCACATTGCTGATCAGCTTGTAGCCGATAAGCGTGGAAGCTATCAGCACGATGATAAGAATGATCGGATTCATTATTCTATGAGAGTGATTGGTGTATTAGCTCAAAAGAGTAAGAGCCAAGGGACGGCCACTTGAGAGGGGTCGTTCCTTGGCTCTTGATATTAAGATGTAGGAACAGTTCGATTACAGACCCATCGCTTCACGAGTACCGGCGTGTTTGATTTCGCCGTCGCGAGTAACAAGGATCTTGCTGCAAACTTCGTCGTTCATATCCAATTCGATCCGGCCGTCCTTTGTGAGGTACTTCACCAGATTGTACATGTTCTGTGCGAACATCCATGTAGAGCTCTTCGGGAGCATACCGGGGATGTTCTTGATACCTTGGATCATTACGCCGTGCTTCACTTCCTTGGTTCCCTTCGGTGTGATTTCGCAGTTACCGCCCTGGTCGATGGAGATGTCCACGATTACAGAGCCGCGTTTCATACCCTTTACCATTTCTTCCGTGATGATGATCGGAGCCACCTTGCCCGGGATCAATGCACTACAGAATACGATATCCATGTCTTGAATAGTAGCCTTCAGAGCCTCGCGTTCTTTGGCCAATACATCATCGGGCAGCTTGTTGGCATATCCGCCTTCGGCGATAGCCAATTCGGCAGGAACGGTCGTGTCCACGATCTTGGCACCCAAGCTCTGAGCCTGTTCGGCAGCCGCGGGGCGAATATCGGCAGCATAAGTGATGGCACCCAGACGCTTAGCCGTAGCCAAAGCCTGCAAACCGGCCACACCCACACCGATCACCATTACTTTGGCGGGCGGAATCATACCGACAGCCGTACCCATCATCGGGATGAAACTGGCGAGGTCCTCGGCAGCCATCAGGATACCTTTGTAGCCGGCACAAGTACTCATCGAAGTCAGTGCGTCGAGGTTTTGTGCACGTGAGATACGGGGGATACCATCGAGAGTCAGGGAGATAACGCCCTGCTTGGCCAGATTGCGTACCATTTCGTGGTTCACCGGTGAAGCCGGATGGATGAATGTGATCAGGTACTGACCTTTGCGCATCAGTTCTACTTCGTGCGTATTGAGCTGTTCGTTGAACAAAGGCTCTTTTACCTTCAGGATCACTTCGGCACCGTCATAAACGGCCTTAGCACCGTCTACCAGCGTAGCGCCGGCTTGGGCATATTCTTCGTCATGATACTGAGCACCTTCTCCTGCTCCTTTTTCAAACAGGACTTTGAACCCGTCTGCTACAAATTTGGCCACTGTTTCAGGGGTAGCCGACACACGGTTTTCGCCGTGCATAATCTCTTTTGGAATGCCAATAATCATTGCTTAGATTCTTTTTGAATGTGATTTTCTAAACTAAACTGCCGGAGGTTAACATCGGCTGCTCCGAACGTCTGCCGGTGCATGAGTGGTAGGCGTCCAAAGGTCATCGGGATGTAAGCCGCTGAGCGATCACAAAAGTAGAAAAGAAATGTATATAATGCACTTATTAAGCGCACTTTTCTTTAATCGTAACGAGTATTGCCAAAAGAATAAATGGAAAAACAAAGAGACCGCTACCCGAACTATCGGCAGAGCGTGCAAGCCCTGTCTCCGATAGTTGTGAGTAGCGGTCTCTCTTTATTCCTCACCCATTCCCGACCGGTAGGCAGCGGATATATCCTCGCCATTTGTGGCCGAGAGTAGGGGAGACTCTGTGCTTATTGCTTCTTGAGCAAATCGCGAATCTCTGTAAGCAGTTCGATTTCAGGTGGCGTAGGAGCGGGAGCTGCAGGTGCTTCCTCTTCTTTCCTCTTGGCAGCCATGATAGCTTTGATCATCAGGAAGATCACGAATGCCAGAATCAGGAAGTCTATTGTAGTCTGGATAAAATTGCCATAGTTCCAGGAGACTTCCGGCTTAACGACCTCTCCGCCTTCGATAACTGCCTTGCTCAATACAACTCTCAAATCTGAGAAGTTGACACCACCCGTTAGCAAACTGATGGGAGGCATCATAATGTCGTTCACCAACGAGGTGACGATCTTTCCGAATGCGCCACCGATGATCACACCGACAGCCATGTCCACTACGTTACCCCTAAGAGCAAACGTTTTGAAGTCCTGAATAAATTTCTTCATAATACGCTTTGTTTTTGATGAGATCTGTCTGCTTTGATCTTGCGAACTCAAATCGCATATCTACAGAGAGTTCCCATACATGAGTTAGTTTCTCTAATTAAACGCCACGGCACTCTTTTTCCCGATGGGAAATTCGTGCTATGATCGTCAAATATATGTATAAATTATCGAAATGTAAAAAAAGCAACTACCTTTATTTGGCTAACTGCAATACCGAATATCAATGAAACGAAATACGTATTTAGTAAAGAAAATGCTGCTTGCATTTTTGCCGTTTTTCTGTGCTCTTGCCCTTTCGGCACAAGAGACGAAGGACTCCATTCGCTTTGTCCGCTTCGATAGCCTCTACTACGCTGCATCCCTCTCCTCCGATCCTAAGGCGGCCACGGAGGAGATAGTCCGCTGCGATCCTGCCAATGCCGACTGGTTGGCATACAGGGTACTGGATCCCAACGCACAGGAGGAAAATCCCACCGAAGTACTCGTCCGCATGTATAGCCATCCGCAGCTTCGGCGTTTGTATGCCGATACGGAAGCCTGCTATACAACTCCTTTAGCCGACTCCATAGCCGGAGAGGTGAGGGCAGCATTCGAGCGGTTGCGCACATTGGATCCGCAGATGACCATACCACGCTATGTGGCCTTTCATGTCAGTGGCTTACAGCAGAGCGTCGTCGCCGTCCCGGATCTGGTATCTGTTTCGATAGACAAGTATATCCGTCCCGATTATCCCGTGTATCTGCAGTTTTTCAGCGAGTATGCGCGCCAAACCATGTCGCCCGAATATGTAGTGCGCGATGCCGTATTGGGCTGGATATGCTCCGAACGTCCATTGCCTCGGGAGACGGTACTGACCCTGCGATTCCAATTGGAGTATTGGGGCGATATATATCGGTTGATGAAGCAGGTTTTCCCCCAAGCCACGGACGAATGGCTCTTCGGTTTTACCTCGGATCAATTGCTTTGGATGAAGCAAAACCGAAAAATCCTATTGGACAATGCTCTTAAACGCGGCGAGATGGAATCTTCTCAGCCGACTGTCACGGATCGGTACTTCAAGGAGTTGCCTCCCGATCAGCTGTTGCCCGCCGAAGCCCCTCGTCTGATCGGTCATTGGCTTGGAGCCAACCTGTAAACTTCGGCGATATTCTCTCGAAGATCATTTCATGGTTTGTGAGTGTAGAATTTATGCGAATGTTTCGATTCCCTCGAATTGGCCGATCTTCTTATATTTGTGGCCGATCAAGCTCTTTTTGAAAATAGAATACGCTCTTCGGATCAATATAAATAGATTGTAAACTGCTAAATAGGTATGCACTCCGATACAATGACCACTCGACCATTTGCTGATACGACCGCTACAGTCGCATCCCTTTTATTCACATCCTTTCACTGCATTAGAGAAAAAAAGCGTGTAGACCTATGATGTATAAGGGCGGAATACCCTTTCGGTAATTCTCCCAAGAGACCGGGCACCCACTGAGTTTGCAGTAAAACTCGGTGGGTGCCTTTGTTTTATCACCTCCCGAATCGGCCTTTTTCGTCCTGCGATTTATATACAAATCATTTACGATCTATATATTTATTGAAAACGTTTTATATACAAATCGAAAACGATCTATATATAAATTGAAAATGCTTTATATATAAATCGTTTCCCAATCTTCCGAAAAGCGTATTTTGACTTGCAAAAATCCGTTTCCTTGTCTTTTTTACTTCGATCACCTCTCTCTTTTGGATGCTTATTTGGAATCATTCCAAATTCCGCTTCGTTGTTGAAAACTTTTTTGGCGCGTATTTTTCCATTGAGGTACACTTTCCTGTACATCCCATTTTATATATTTGTTTCAGTGTCTTAGCGGATTGAATTTTGTGAGTTTCTTTATGCAGAAAGACGTTGTTTTGATTACCGGTGCAAACGGGATGGTTGCACGGGCATTGTCGGAAGAACTTGTGCGAAACGGTTACTCCGTATGCTTTTTGACGCGCCATAAACGGAACGAAAACGAATATGAATGGGACGTTGCCGAGCGGCGAATCGAGGTCGAAGCACTGCGAGGAGTGAGGCATATCATCCATCTGGCAGGAGCCGGAGTTGCCGATAAGCCGTGGACGAGTGAGCGCAAAGAGGTCATTCGTTCGAGCAGGGTCGATTCGGCAAGGCTCCTGTTAGAGACCGTGAAAGCCAATGACATTCGGATAGCTACTTTCATTTCGGCATCGGCCGTGGGGTTCTACGGGACGCTAACCGGCGAAAGCATTTTCGCCGAAAACGACAAAAAGGGCGACGACTTTCTGAGCGATGTCTGTATGGAGTGGGAACAGGCGGCTCACGATTTCTCACAAGAGGGGGTGTCGGAGCGAATTGTCATTATGCGAAACGGTATTGTACTGGCTTCTCGGGGCGGTGCTTTGGCTAAGATGGTGCGTCCCGTCAGATGGTTTCTCGGTGCTCCGTTAGGAAGTGGGAAGCAGTATATGCCATGGATCCATATCAGCGATGTATGCGGAATTATCTTGCATGCCCTCCGAAATCCGACTGTATCCGGTGTTTATAATGTGGTGGCACCGGAGCATGTGCGTAATGTAGAGTTCATGCGCGCTATTGGGCGTGCCATCGGACGGCCTGTTTTCTTTCCCTCCATACCCAAATGGGTTATTCGTCGCGTATTCGGCGAGCGGGCTTCCATTCTGCTGGAAGGAAGTAGGGTATCGGCTGAAAAAATCATCTCTTCGGGCTATCGCTTCAAGTATGCCACCCTCCAAAAAGCAATGGACAATCTTTTGCGATAAAATTCAAAAAACGGATTTTATTACTTTGGTGGATCAGTCCGTTTGATTGTTTTTTAGGCGGTTTTATTATCTTTGAAAGTGATAACATAATATCAATAAAGAGGTTTTTTCTGCTCATATGGATAATATATTGGTACTTATGGCTTCTGATCCCCAGTCCGTAGCTATGCAGGTTGCTTCCCGAGTAAAGGCCCGACGGCTGGAGATGGATCTGACGCAAGAGGGAATGGCTTTACGGGCAGGAATGAAGTTGCCTACTTATCGCAGGTTCGAGCGTACAGGCGAAATTTCTTTTAGAGGCTTATTGCAAATCGGATTCGCCCTGAATGCCTTGCAGGACTTTGCGCTACTCTTCGGCCAAAGGCAGTATCAGACACTCGATGAAGTCATGGCAGAACAGCAGCCCAAGCGCAAGAGAGGTAGCAAAAAATGAATAAGGTACAGCAGGTAAAAGTCATGTAGGATGGCTCAGTCGTAGGTCGTCTGGCCGGTGTAATTTCGATAAAATCAAGTAAGAAAGGATAATGTGATGACCGATTTAGAAAAGCTTATGTTGCTTCTTCCTATTATGTTCATGCTTCATGAATATGAAGAGGTAGTTATGTTCAAGCAATGGATATTTCAGAATAGAGAGAACCTGAAAAGACATTTTCCTAAAGTAGAAGCCTTCATTACAGAGCGGGGGCTATTCGATTACTCAACATCGACTTTTGCCGTTGGTACAGCTCACGAATTTATTTTGCTTTCCGTTGTTTCTTTCTTTGCCGTATGGCAAGGTGCATATCAATGGTGGTTTGCTGTATTGATGGGACATTCTATCCATTTGTTTATACATCTTGCACAATGGATTATATACCGTAAATATATTCCGGTAATTGTTACGACTCTATTGACTTTCCCCTATTGTATATATGCCTTCGTGAAATTTACAGACACTACTTCCTTGTCTCCCTTACAAATGGTTTTATGGACAGTCATCGGTATCACTCTTGCTGCTCTTAGTCTACTTTCAGCATTTTTCCTCATGTCAAAATTTTATAGATGGGAGGTCAAACGAGGGATTTTTTTCTAATCATTGAAACATAAAAACCAGTATGGAGACCGACAATGTATTGAAACGGATATTGGAAATCGAGCATGGCTTCGTGCATATACTCGATGCTGCAAAAGAGATTTTGTCTTCCTCTTCGGAAGAAAGATCTTTTGTCATCGCTTCCGAGCTTTTCGATCATGAAGCCTATCAGCCACGAATGTTGGCGACTGCAATCTTAGGACATCTGGCCGGTACGAATAGTGAAGCACTCCTCTTTCTGAAAGATCGGGTGAGCTTGGATATGAATTGGCGTGTGCAGGAGATACTTGCCAAAGCTTTCGATACGTTTTGTAAGGAGCAGGGGTACGAGAAGTCCCTGCCTGTCATCAGGGAATGGCTCGATAGCGACAATGCGAATGTGGTCAGGGCCGTAACGGAGGGATTGAGGATTTGGACAAGTCGCCCATTCTTCAAAGAGAATCCATGTCTTGCTATCGAATGGCTCAGTCGGCATAGGGGGCACGAAAGCGAATACGTGCGCAAGTCTGTCGGCAACGCACTGAAAGACATCAGCAAGAAGCACAAAGAATCGGTCGCAGAAGAGCTAAAGAAATGGGATTTGTCCGATCCTTTGGTCTTGTTCACTTACAAACATGCTTCCAAGCATCCGAATAAAGACATTAAAAAACAGTGAAATATGGCAAGAGCAACGACGAAACAGGATTTGATCATGGCTTCCAATGCACAATTCGAGAAGCTGTGGGTACTTGTTGACGGAATGAGCGATGATCTGCAGAATGCGACATTTGCCGACCAAATGGCTACAGCCGGCAAGGAAGCACATTGGGGTCGGGACAAAAACCTCCGCGATGTACTCGTGCATCTGTACGAGTGGCACCAACTCTTGCTGAATTGGATCAACTCCAACAGCAAGGGCGAACGCAAGCCTTTTCTGCCTGAACCCTATAACTGGAAGACTTATTCGGTGATGAACGTGGAGTTTTGGAAGAAACACCAACAGACGCCATTGGCAGAAGCAAAGGACAAATTGAAAGAAAGCCATCGACAAGTAATGGCATTGATCGAGACATTTTCGAACGATGAATTATTTGCCAAGGGAGTATTCGACTGGACGGGTACTTCGACTCTCGGTGCATACTGCGTATCAGCCACTTCCAGTCATTACGACTGGGCGATGAAGAAAATAAAGCTGCATATCAAGACCGGTAAGTGAACGGATGCGAAGCTGTCTGTATGCCAAATGGTCTTTCTTCTTACAGTGTTTTCTGATCTGCAAAAAGCAGCAGCCGAGACCTTTCCTAAAGAGAGTATTTTTAGCTCTTGTAATAGACCTTTCACAGGTGAAGACAATGGAGCTTCTCGGATGAGAAATCTCCAAGTCATTTACATTCCGACACTTAGAGTAGAAGCTCAATATCCTGTACAAGGATGAATTTTCATTGAGAAGAAGTGCCGAATCCTGCATTATCCCCAATTCCTTCACTTGAAAGAATGAGAGGGTACGAGCCTCAAAGGTGATCCCACCGGAAATTTCTTTGGGGTCGGACAGGATGTTTGGGTATGGCCGATGAAAAGGAAGAGGGTGCTGCAAAGACGAAACGCTTGCAGCACCCTCTTGAGCTTTCAGCCTTTTATTCTCCGGCTTATTTCTTCAGGTGTTTGGCGAAGAAACCGAGCATGGCGCGGTATAGCTCCATGGAGTTTTCTTCACGATGGAATCCGTGGCCTTCGTTGTACTTCACCATATAGGGTACTTCGAATCCACGAGCACGCAGTGCCGTTACGATCTGATCGGACTCGTTGATATTCACACGTGGGTCATTAGCTCCCTGTACGACGAAGAGCGGCTTGTTGATCTTGTCGATTTGGAAGAAGGGGGACACTTCCTTGGCGATAGCTGCTTCTTCGGGATTGTCGAGGTCGTACCAAATCTCCTTGACCATTTCCTTAAACGGCTTCCAGTATTCGGGGAAGGAGTCGAAGAAGGTGTAAATGTTCGATACACCTACGTAGTCCACACCACAGGCATAGAGATCGGGTGTTTTCACCAGACCCATCAGCGTGGCATAACCTCCGTGGCTGGCACCGTAGATGGCGATCCTGTCGGGATCTACCCAACCTTGGCTGATGGCATAGCGTACACCGTCTTCCACATCGTCCATGGCTTTGCGACCGATCTGCTTGAATCCGGCACGGAGGAATTCCTTGCCGTATCCGCCTGAAATGCGGAAATTGACTTGCAGGGTAGCATATCCGCGGCTGGCGAAGAGCTGGGTCTCAGGATTGAAGCCCCATGAGTCGCGTATGCCTTGGGGGCCTCCGTGAGGATTGACGATCAGGGGTACTTTCTTCCCTTCGAGGGCTGCTTTTGGCAGAGTGATATAGCCGTGGATGGTGAGTCCGTCGCGGCTCTTGAATTTGATGGGGCGCATCTCGGCCATGTCTTCCTCCTTGAGCTGAGGCATCAGGTCGTAGAGGAGGGTGAACTTCTTGGTGCGAGCATCGAACTGATAGTAGGTGCCGTATAGCTTGTCGCTCTGTACGGCGATCAGCATGATGGTCTCGTCATCGTCGTAATCCACCACGGAAAATTCTTTGCCCTTGAATTCCTTTTCCATCAGCTTGTGCAGCTCCTTGTAGGTGGCACTTACGGGTACGACTACGGACTTCTCGCCTTCGTAGGCCATGAGGTCTATTTCGTAGTTTCTCTTACGGGAGAGGTGCAGGCCACTGACGTCGTAGTCTTCGTTGGCGAAGATCTCGCGGATGATCTTGTTCTGCTTCAGGTCGTAAAGTACGATACGAGTCTTGTCGCTGTCCAGATTGGTCAGTACGTAGGCTTCGTCTCTGTTCTTGGAGGCATAGTTGAATGCGATGACTCCGAAGGTGTCGTCCCAGTGTGTTTTCTTCAGCAGACGGAACTCCCCCGTATCCAAATCCTTGTAGTACAACTCGGATTCTATCCCGTTTACGAGACGGCTGTATCCACGCAGTTCGCCGTCCTTGTCGAACTCATAACCCTGAATGGGGTTGGCCGCATCCTTATTCTCGTAGAGCCGGGTCAGCTCGCCCGTCACGACATTGAGCTTATAGGGTTCGAAGATCTGCGGATTGTTTTTGTTCATGGAGATGATCATGTAGTCCTTCTGCTCTTTGAGCATGTTGAGGATCGAAGCTTTCACTCTATCGAAGGGTGTGAGGTCGCGGGTATTGCTGCCGTCGATATTCGAAGCAAAGAGGTGATAGTTCTCATTCCCTCCCTTGTCCATGACGAAGAAGAGGCGTTCGTCATTGATCCATCCATAGCCTTTGATCAGCTCGTCCTTTTCTTCGATGGCACGCTTGACGGTGCCGGTGGCTATTTCCTTGACATAGACGTGGCGTTTGCCGGCATCGTCCTTTTCCATGTATGAGAGGTACTTGCCGTTGGGGCTTAGCTGAAAGGCGGAAGCCTTGGGTTTGGCAAAGTAGTCTTCGACTTTGTATTTGTAGTCGCCCTTGTCCAAAGCTGCCAGTGCCTTAAGCTCTTCTTCGGTCGAAGGGAGGGCTGTATTGCCGGGCAATTTGGATTCGAATCGTTGTAGCGTAAGCGGCAGGCTGAAGCCCATCTGCTCTACATTGCCTTCTATCGTGTTGCCGGACAGGGTGCCCTTGAATGTGAACTGAAGGGCAGCTGCGGAGAGTGTCAGTTTGCCATCGGCGAAGGTGGTCTTGTCTACGGGGATGCCCGTCGCTCCCTGAGCAGGTACATCCATCGTTGTGGAGAGGTCGGCACCCTCTCCGGTAATGTGGAATATGAGTTCCAGCTCCATGTTGGCTTGCGGAATGGAGAGTGTTCCTTTCCAGTCGCCTGTGATCTTTTGTGCATGCACAGTCATTCCTCCTAATGTCAGGATTGTTAGTAATAGGATTTTTAGTTTCATACTTGGTATTTTGTTGAGTGATTATGATGAATTGCTTGTTTCTTCGGTTGTGTCGTGCAGAAAGGAGAAAACCATTGGATTCTGCCGATAGCGACCACAAGATTAGAAAAATATGCCGACATATTCTATCCAAAAGCAGTGACCCGATCGGCTAGGTCGTCCTAATGATTCTGTTAGGTCGTCCTAACAATTTGGTTAGGTCGTCCTATTCTGATGGTAAGGTCGTCCCCTTCTGCTCTATAGGGTTATTTGTGCTTGTAGGAAGACATGCCGGAGGTCACTACCTCATCATTCGAAGAGGCTCCGTAGTTTTCGAGAGAGGATATGCCGGAGAGATTTCCCCGCACAGACTCCGAGGCATTGATCTTCACCGATGCCGTGCCGCTGATGGACACTTCGGTGCGTTGGGTAATGAATTTGGATGCATCGCAACCAATAGCCCCGCTACATGAGAGCGTGAGTTCCTCGCAGGAACCTTTCAGAGTGATGCCGGAGGCTCCCGAAGCATCTATATCCAAGGCTCTGAGGCGACCGGTGAGGTTCACCGAAGAAGCTCCGGACATGTCCAGATCGAGCCGGTCACCGGCAAGCTCTCCCTCCACATTCAGGGAACAGGCACCGGACATCTCCACTGCCTTGAGGGTCGGCGAACCGACCCTAACGACGATCTTCCCGTCGTGGATCGAATAGCGGTCTTTGAGTCGGATGGAAAGTTCGCCATTCGCTACTTCCGTGACGATGTATTCCATCAGATTGGGTGCCGCCTCGATGGTCAGCCCATCGGTCGGAATGCCGGCCTTGTAGTGGATGGCAAATGCATCCTCGACATCGATCCTGTCGAATGTGCCGATGTCGCGAGTCTCCGTGATGGCATCGCCCTCGGGGGTGATTGTTTTGCCTTTGCTGTCGAATTTGACGTTGCATGCACCGGCTATCAGTGCTGTGCCTATGAGGCCGACAAGGCCTGCGAAAATCTTTTTTCTCATTGTATGGTGTTTTTTGCAGAGTTTCATTGATCAGTTGCCGGTAGGATCTCCTTGTCCGCCGCCTTGCTGCCCTTGGGATGAGGTCTGCTTGAGGTCGTCATTGACGATCGTACGCTGTACCTTGCGCACCTGCGTATTCATCTTGCCGAAGCTGTAGGTGAGGCTGAGGGAAACACTCCTTTGTGTACGGGCATTTTCCGAATCAATAGTAAATCCATTGCCGATGGTTTGGCTTTTCCATGTCGAATATTTCGCATGAATGTTGTTTGCACTCAGCGAGATTCTCAACCTTTTGTCGAAAAGCTGTTTGGCTATACCGATATTGTTGAATACATTGCCATCATACTTCGTCTGGTAGCTTCTTCCCCCATGATAATAACCTCCGAAGATGTTCACAGTCCAATCCTTCGGCAGGGTGAACATCAGACCTGAATATACCATCCCCGACCATGAGCTGACATCGATGTCGAGTGCATCGCTCTTTTGGTATTTGCGATCGATATTTCCGTTGAGCATAATCCTAACCCATACGGCCGGCGTGTACATGGCATAGGTATTCAAGCTGAAAGAATGCTCTCGTCCGATATTGCCATAGGTCTGGTGGAACAGATTGGGATTGGCCGGATCGGAGAAGGTGTAATTCTGGATGGCGTTGTTGCAGAAGTCATAGTCGAGCGATGCGGTAAGCATTATTTTGGTTCCGTATTGGTTGTAAGAGAGACCGACATGGTGACGCTTCTCCGACTTTAGGTCGGGATTACCGTACTGTACCTGATAATCGTTGGACTGCAGCTTGTAGGGATTCAGCTGGCTGATGGCAGGACGTTGGATCCGGAAGTTATAGGCCAGCTTGAGTTGCTTCATGGGTGAGGGGGTATAGCCGAGCGTGAGCTGCGGTACCCAGTCGAACGAGTTGTGAGAGAAGTCTGCTGCTGCATTTTCGGGGAAGAGTGCTTTCAGCCTGCTACTTTCCACACGCAGACCGGTCTGCAACGAATACTGCGCCTTACGATAGTTGTAACCGGCATAGGCTGCTCCTATATATTGATCGTGACGGAATTTTCTTGCAGACAGATTTTGGGGATATAAGGAGCCGGGCTGCCACGGAGCATCTTCGGACGGCCGTATCTCATAGAGCGGATCACTCGTGGCATGACGATAGATGTACTTCAGCCCTGCCTCCAAAGAATGTGCTTGTCCGATGGGGCGTGTATAGTCCACCTGTGCCGTATGTTCGTCCATACCTGCATCGGATTTGGAGTGCTGGCCGGCATACTGGATCGTATTGGCCGTATTGAGTGGATCGCGTTTCCATTGATTTATGAAGGTCTCACTATTGTTCGGGCTGTGAGTGAAACGGTACGAGACGGTAAACAATTCGCCCGGCAGGCGTGTGCTGTGCTGATAGTCGGCATTGAGCTCGTATGATCCGGCATCCATCTGTGTCTTGAGTTTTCTGTCTATGTAGGACATGAGGTTGCCGCCGGCATAGCTTTTTTCTACGTTGTTCCGGTCAGTGGTCATCTCCCAAAGGCGTACGTTGCCGCCTACCGTAAAGAGATTGAGCGAATCTATCTCGAAGGAAAGGAGGGCATTACCGAAGTGTCCGTGAAAGGTTTCTTCTCCTGTCCCCTCTTCTATCGTTTGGAGTGTTGGGGTCGTGCGTTCAGTAAGGTAACGTGAGTCGCTACTTTTGCCTCTATAGTAATTATAGTTGGCAGTCAGTCCCACCTTGCCGGATTTGGCAGTTGCGAATACACTGCCATTCGCAGAGGGGTCTGTGCTCGCTCTGGCCGTGATGGAGCCTGAATATCCTTCCAGCTTCTTGCCTTCTTCTGTGACGATGTTCAGGATGGCACTTGTGCCTTCCGCATCGTACTTTACGCCTGGGTCGGTGATGACCTCCACTCGTTTGATCGTATGGGCAGGAATGGAGCGAAAGACCTCCTTCGGGTTGCTGCTCACCATGGTCGAGGGCCTGCCGTTGAGGTGGATTTTGAAGTTGGACGATCCTTTCACCTGGATATTGCCCTGACCGTCTACCGTTACCAAAGGAACGCTACGTAGCATTTCGAGTAGGTTGTTCGTCTTGGCTGCTGGGTCGTCTTTCATATTATAGGACAGGCGGTCTATCTCCATCTTCACCAGCGGTCGTGCAGCTGATACGGTGATAGTGGAGAGCTGTTTGTCTTCGGATTCGAGCGAAATATCGACAGCCTTGATATCCTGCTGTCCGTTCTCTCTCCGAATCTCCATGGTATGGGTTTTCATACCCACGAAGGAGGCTTTGAGGCGGTAAGAAGGCGCAGCCGGTAGGCCTATGATGAAATAGCCATTGCCGTCAGTCACTTGTCGGAACACCTGTGTGGTATCTGCTCCTGCCGGCCGGATGCTTACGGTGGCATAGGGGATCGATTCGCCGGTGGAAGCATCCTTGATTGTACCGGATATGTGTACATCGAGGGTATTGCTCTGTGCCATCAAAGAAAGTATGGACAGAACGAACAGGAAAGATGATAAAACGATTCGTTTCATTGTTTGGATGATTGGTAGTTTATTGTGTACGTATCGCAAATACTTTGAGTCTATTGCTTATTTAGTCTCTAGTTGAACTCCTATTATTTCTTATCAGAATGCTCGAAAAGAAGTAGTAGGAGGGAGGATCTCTTCCGCTCCGCCCCATTAGCGGCGACTCGCAATGCCGCAACGGGAGCGGATAAGAAGGAAACGCATATAGTCTATGAATTATTCTCTGTTTGCTTGTTCCATTCGGATCGGAGGGTGTCCAGGCCTATCCCGAGGAGTTTCATCTCGCTAAATAGGGCCGGTACCACCTCTTCTACGAATTTCTTGCGCCGGGAGGCAAGGATCTCTTCGCGAGCGTTGGGGCTGACAAAGTAGCCGAGTCCGCGCTTGTTGTAGATCATTCCTTCCATTTGCAGGCGTTCGACAGCTCGCATCGCTGTGTTGGGATTGACTTCCATCTGCTCGGCCAATTCGCGGACAGATGGTACTCGCTCGTCGGCTGAATATTCGCCGGAGAGGATCCTGTCCTTGATCGTGTCCGATATTTGGAGGAATATGGATTGTGCTTGAAGTATAGCGGTCATTTCAGTTGTCGTCTTTGGAGGTTGATAAAGGATAAAACGAATAGGCACAAACCGATACTGCCGAAGAAAAGAGCCATGAAAAGATCTTCTCCGTACAGGTTCAGATTGGATGTCAGTACGCCGAACAAAATCGTCTCTCCTCCCATAGTCAGGAGGAAAGCCACGGTAGCCATGGTGAGCTTTCGGACACTGATGGCGAAGTAAATACCTGCTGACAGTACATTGAACAGAACGACTACACCCGGCCAGTAGAGATCCAAGAATCCGGATGAAAACCACCCATAGCCCGATGACGTCTTCCAGATATAAGGCGCATAGTACGATGCTTCCAAGACAGTGGGGTAGAGGAGTACCTCTATCGTATAGGCTATTTGGTTTACCACAGCGGCTGCCAACAATGCCAATATCCCCTCTATCAGTATAACGACGAACTTTGCTGTGGCAGAAGCCGGTATCAAGGTGTAGGTGATGGTGTCGGACTTATTGACCCGACCTTGTACGATTCGGAATACGTAGAAAGCTACGCATACGAGGGTCAAAGGCCAAAGGTCAAAATGCGTTCTGTCCTTTACGGAGAGAGGATTCAGCTCGTCTCCTATGTGCAGCAGCATAGTCAGACCTACGAGTACTCCCAGCAGAGCCAACAAGAAAAATAAGGTGTTGCGTCCCTGTGTACACCACTCCATGCGAAAGAGTAGTCCTATACGCCCGAGAAAGGAGGGAGCGGCTTTATGTCGATTGTGTGTAGTTGTCATCGTAGTTGTCTTTTTTTCAGTGAGAAATAAGATAGGATATAGAATAGTATCCCTACCAATCCTAATACCATCAGCTGATAGCTCCATACTTCGGGAGAGAAAATAGCATTTACGACAGCTTCCCCCTCGTTTACGGAATTGCTGTATGAGATATAGGATAGGCGAGCTACCATCGCGGGCAATACGACTATCGAGGAGAAAATACCCAGCACGGCATTGAGTCCGATATAGGACAGAATGGACTGAGTGGTACCTCGTACGTTGATGCAGCACCAAAGGGCCATAGCTATACTACAGAAGGTGCCCACGATGTTGTACAAGATGAAATAGAATCTCAGATTGCGAAGCATTTCCGTTGCCCACTCTGCTTCTTCGACCGGTACGATGTGTTCTATGAAGAAGAGGTTCATCCAAAGGTCGTACAGCGCTGTCCAAGTACTTGGAAGCAAGATGCCCAAGAACAATATGGCTATAGCCAAAAGAGCGATAGTCCATATAAACGGAAGCAAAAAAGAAAGCAGGAGCACCGCGTATTTCTCTCCCACAGAAGCCGGTATGATCGTATAGGCTATGGTCTTGGAGTGATTGACTTGTCTTTGAATGGCGATATAGGTGTAGACCATCGTAGTCATTAAAAACAATGAAAAGAAACTGAATATGTACCCAGACAATCCTTCCTTAGACATGGGGCCATTGACAGAGACTGATATAAGGATGGCAATAGCAAGAGCTACTATAGAGAGCGTGCCGGTTACGTACAGAATGTTTCTCTTCTGAGTACCCCATTCCATGGCGAAGAGGAGGCCGATGCGCTGCCAGACATTTGTCGGCCGGCTGTTTACTAATGCTGTCATAGTGGTGATGGTGGCTTTAGCGGTTCAACACACGATTAAATACCTCTCTTTCGGCTATCATGCCATTGAAAAACAGCTCCATGGAGAAAGGCGTTTCTTCTCCGGTGGTATTCTCATACACACCCACTTCACCCATTGTGGAGCCTTCCTTGTATATAGGCTTGTCGCCCTGTGCCACTTGGTGGAAAGCAAATCGCTCGCTCAGTTCGGCTACGGACCTGTTGCAGACGATGGCATTCTTGTCCATCATCACGATGCGATCGATGATCTGCTCCAGATCGCGTACCTGATGTGTACTGATAATGACCGTTTGCTCATCCGTTATATATCGTGCCATCAAGCGGCGGAAAGCACTTTTGCTCGGAATATCCAGCCCATTGGTCGGTTCGTCCATTAGCAAGAGTGGAGTGCGAAGAGAGAGAGCCAATGCGATGACAGCCTTTTTCTTCTGTCCTTGCGATACCTTGCCGAGCTTCATATCCCAGTTCAGGTCGAACGCGAGGATGATCTCCTGAGCTACTTCGGGAGAGTAGGAGGGATAGAAAGGAGTGATCATCCGGAAGTAGTCTCTGATCGTAACATTCGGGCAGGTCACTTCCTCTTGCAGCAGGAACACTTTTGACAAAAACTTCACCGAGCGGTGTCGCGGATCTTCTGTCAATACTGTCAGATTGCCATCCTTTCGGAGTAATTGGCCGCATAGGAGTTTGAGCAGAGTGGTTTTTCCCTCGCCGTTTCGTCCGAGCAGTCCCGTAATACTGCCTTTAGGTAGTTCGAGGTTTAAGCCTTCGAAGAGCGACCTTTGTCGCGGATAGCTGAATCTGATGTTGCTAGCGTTGATCATTGTTTTATTCTGTTTTTTGTTTGTATTCTGTTTTTTACTCTTTATATCATTCTATCTCTTTCCGTGTATGCTACAGATCAAGTGCATATTGGCGAGACTTTTTTGCCCGTATTTCCTTGTTTTGCGATACTTTTTTTGTCGTTGTCTTCTTTTTTTCTATGTCTCCTTTCGTCTGATTCTATCTTTTATTGACTAATAATCAGCGTTTTATTAATAATTGATAATGTGTGTTAGTCTGATAGTGCACCGCAAACATAGCTTACTTGTTTGGATTAACCAAATATCAGACGAAAAAATTGGGCTGATTCTCCGATTTTTGATGGAAATGACGATTCAGAAAGCACGGACAGAGGAGTCGGTATTCTTTGGGTTATTAATGTATACTGTATGGCAATGCTGTATGTCCAATCTCCATAAGGCAAGGTTTTCTTTGCTGTAATAAAAAAGAAGAGGCTACCCGGTAGAGCGGGCAGCCTCCATCGTTCTCGAACCGTAATATATCTGATGAGACCATTGAAAAATAAGGAGATGTAGGAAAGAGGCATTCTTCGGCTACAAGGAGCGAAGAATTTGGGTGGAAGAAGGAGTAAAAGGGCTTGTCAATCCCCCTTGCGGAGCTACATGAACGAGCTCCGCAAGGGGGATTATGCCTTATCCTAATGAGGACATAATTATCCCTGGTGTTCTGTATAGGCAGGGCTATCGCATTTGAAAGTTTATACTGTATCCTTGGCCTCTTTCTTCTATAATTTGGGACTCTAGTACATTCAACCCAAAATTGTCATTAGGATGAGTTTCTAATGGCGGTCATTAGATATTTCGACTTGGAATTTGCTTTATTTCATTAATTTAGGTTCTTATACACTTGATTAACGAACCTTCTTTTAGGATCACCATTTTGGTTATGCGATGGAAATAGAGTTTGTCGATAAACATATGAGTCCTTGGGGAGGACTCAAGCTCTTAGCGGAAATGCTTGATCGAATGAATATGCGTCAAGTATTACAGAGCATTGGCTTGCCTGAGCAGGGTTCCAATCGAGGGTACTCTCCCGAGCAGCTCATTTTGGGGTATTGGATTTCGCTGTGGTGTGGAGCGTCTGCCATATGTCATACAGAACTACTGCGTCAGGATCGAACACTGGCTGAAATCTTTAACTTCAATCAGATGCCCGGCCACAAGGCTTACAGTCGCTACTTTAAGAAGTTCAGTCAGAGAGAGAATCAAGACTGCTTTTCAGCCTTGTATCAATGGTTCTTTAAGCGGTTTAACTTTGATAACTTAACTCTAGACTTTGATTCCACAGTCATGACTATATATGGAGATCAAGAGGGGACAGCTAAGGGGTATAATTCGACTAAGCCAAGTCGTGTCATCCACCATCCGCTGATGTCCTTTCTTTCAGATCACAAGATGGTTGCCAATTGTTGGTTGCGGCCTGGTAATACCTCTGCCTGCAACAACTTTTTAGCGTTTCTTGAAGATACACTCCATAAGCTTGAGGGTAAAAAGTTGGACTAGTTCGTGCCGACAGTGGCTTTTGTTACAAGCCAGTTATTGAAGTGCTGCAAAAGCAAAAGATTCATTATATCATTGCAGCCCGCTTAACCTCAACAGTCAAGTACAACATCATTCGTCACAAGACCTGGCTGGTCGTCACAGATGGGATTGAGGTCGCAGAGACGACTTACCAAGCTGATAGTTGGGCTAAGGCCGAGCGTCTGATTATCGTTCGTCAGGATTCTAGCAAGCGTAAAAAGGCGGTTGGTAAGTTAATTCAACGTGGCGTACTCTTCCCCGAATAATATGATGCAGACCAATATCGTTACAGTTGCTATATCACAGATTTAGATTTGCCTGCATCCATTGTCTGGAGCAGCTATCGAGGCCGAGCAGAAGCTGAAAACAGGATCAAAGAGCTCAAGTATGATTTTGCGATGGACAGCATTGTGCAGCAAGACTTTTGGGCTACAGAGGCGATGATCAATATGGCCATTATGGCCTATAATCTGATGAGTTTATTGCGTCTGGTGGTTATCAATTCACCCAAGCAACAGATGCTCAAAACAATTCGGATGAAGTTTTTAGCTATCCCTGCATATATCCAAAAACACTCGCGAAAGAAGACCCTAAAGTTGGCTCTAGCACTCAAACAGAGGCCTGCATTCCTATCCATCTGGGGGAGAGCAAAAGAGTTTGCAGTCCCGTAAAAATACTAATGACAATTCTGGGATAATGCCATCTTGAAGGTGATGAGTTTGCAGGTACGAACGATTTTCCCCGGAAGCATATCCTTTGTCCACCAAGACGACTGTGCCTTGAGGTATGTTTGCGCCCTCCAAGGGCGGAATAAACTCCTTCGTGTCAATGCGGTTCGCTGCAGTCGTTATCACCTTTTGAACAATGCCTTGAACATTGGTCAAACAATGCTTTTTGTATCCGTAGTAATAATGCTTTTGCTTGTACACCCAACGGGCTTCTTCATCCGTCCCTTTACGCTGACGGACAACCTGTTTTTGATAATCCTCCTCTGCCTCTTTTTCCTCCTCGCTCCGATTGTCTTCCCTGTCGTCTGCGACTTCAATCGTAATGCTTCCATTGGGTTTATATGGCGTCTCCACAAGGCTTGCATCGACAAGCACCCTTTCCCTTACCGAAATGTGATGGCGGGAAAGTTGTTTGTTAAACTGCACCAATAGTTTGTCCATCAGGCCCGGTTCGGTCAGTGCCGAACGAAATCGACTGATGGTGCTGTGGTCGGGAGATCCTTCTTCCATCTTCAGCCTTTGTACCATGTCTCCGGAAGCAACATCTTGAATAAGAGAATCACGTCATAAGCCGGGTCACCGATGGCATTTTGTCGCTTCGTGTATTTCTTGTTGATTGGTGTCCGATTCGGACGCCAATCAATAAGCCTGTCAATCTGACTGAGGAAGTCGTTTTGTGCTTTGCGACAACGCTTTGAAAAGAGTGCGTCTGCAAACGTTACATGCTCATCGGTGTTCTTGGATTGGTATGCCATGGGAAGAATATTATTCTGTTTTTGATACTCAAATACACAAAAAACTTCCTATTACACAATGAATTAATAAATAAAATGCAGGCCAATTGCCGTGCAAAGGTCTCATTATACCGTCGTAAGGACTTTATTGTATGTCATTAATGGTGCAAGAGCAGAGCTTTTTTATTTTCTTTGTGTAGATATCAATTCAGAATACACGCTAAAAAACGATCGATTATGGACATTATTCTCTCAATTCTTCCCATCGTTCTTCTTATCGTTTTGATGCTCGGACTCAGAATGGCAGGCCACAAGAGTGCTGTCCTGGCTCTCGTCTGTGCAGCTCTGGTAGCCTTGTTCGCTGCTCCGGCGTTGGGATTCGCTCCTGCAGATTTTACCCGTGCCGGTGTCGGTTGGGCTTTTGTGGAAGGAGCCCTCAAAGCTATCTTCCCCATTTTGATTATCATCTTGATGGCTATCTACAGCTACAATGTGCTGCTGGAATCGGGTAGAATCGAGATTATCAAGAAGCAGTTTACCGGTATCAGCCGGGATAAGAGTATCCAAGTCTTATTGCTTGTATGGGGATTCGGTGGGTTGCTCGAAGGAATGGCCGGTTTTGGAACAGCAGTAGCGATACCGGCTGCTATCCTTATCAGTCTGGGATTCAAACCGGGATTCTCCGCATTGGTCAGTCTGATAGCCAATAGCGTGGCTACCGGCTTCGGCGCGGTAGGAGTACCTGTAACCACGCTGGCCAATGAGGTCGCAGCCAACGGTGTGGCGACAGCGGGAGAGATTCAGATCATCAGTGCGCATGTGGTCCTCCAGCTTTCGGTGTTGATGTTCATTATCCCGTATATCATTCTTTTCCTGACGGACAGGAGTGCTAAGAGTCAGCCCAAAAACATTATTCTTGCCTTGCTGGTCGGAGGTGTTTCATTGGCCGTACAGTATGCTTCGGCTCGTTATCTGGGAGCAGAAACGCCGGCCATATTCGGTAGTATTGCAGCCATTATCGTCATTATCGCTTTTGCGAAATTGACTGCCAAGAAAGATGACGAAGCAGCTGCAACTTCTCATGAGAAATATAGCCGCAAACAGATTTTCGAAGCATGGAGTGTCTATCTCTTCATCCTTTTCTTTATTGTGCTGGCCAGTCCGGTGAGTGGTCCCATAAGCGACTTCCTTAAGTCCAATCTGGTATCCAAAATAGCTTTGCCCATCTACCAAGAAGGCAAGACGTTCAATTTCGGCTGGCTTAGCAATGCCGGTCTTATGCTCTTCCTCGGAGCCTTTATCGGAGGTTTGGTGCAGGGCGTTTCGGCCCGAAAGTTATTTAGCATTTTGGGAAAGACTGTTGTCGGCCTGAGAAAAAGCGGTGTCACCATTATCAGTCTTGTCGCTATGAGCGCGATCATGACTTATAGCGGCATGATACTGGTTATCGCTACGGCATTGGCCGAGGCTACCGGTACGCTGTACCCTCTATTCGCTCCCCTCATAGGTGCTGTAGGTACATTTGTTACGGGTAGCGATACTTCGTCCAATATCCTGTTCGGTAAGTTGCAGGCAGGAGTAGCCAATCAGATAGGCGTGGATACACAGTGGTTAGCTGCGGCCAATACGGCAGGAGCCACTGGAGGAAAGATTATTTCTCCGCAGAGTATCGCCATTGCTACTGCTTCTTGTAACCAACAGGGCGAGGAAGGCAGCATCCTGCGCTCTGCCATCCCCTATGCTCTCTTCTATGTAGTGGTGGTAGGACTGATGGTTTACTTCCTGGCGTGAGGCTATAATTGTTCGTATAATCGGCGATTTGCAGTGGGTATTTGCATGAGGTCTCTCGATTGGTCTCTTCTTGCCGGCTGCTGATCGTCGATTCCTTTTCTCCGCTTTTCCGCTGATCGGGTAGAACGATGTCTATGACCTCATTTATATTGGTCGTATATCTGCGTGAACGATGCTTGACCGAAGAGATGCATGCTATGGCTTCTGCTTCCTGAGTGGCAATGGTCAGGCTCTCTTTCCCGAAGCGTCGGCGAATGGTATCCACAGAAGTCAGAAAACGCTCCTGCCGTATGCGATCGATTGGGTCGAAAAGATTGAGTTGATAAGCATCCGTGACCAAGTCGGACAAGATTACGCCCGCCTGTTTATAGGGTGTATTCGGCCGATAAATCTCTTGCAGTAGGGTGCGAATCTTCGGGAGTAGCTCTGATGGGTCGGCCGTAGCTACGGGGAGGAGCATTTCATTTTGGGCCGAATAATCGTTCTTCTGATCGAATCGGCTACAACTTATGAAGATGCTCAATCGGCGTGCTCGACTCTTCTCTTCGCGCATCTTCATACAGCAGCTATCGGCGAAGACAACCAAGTGTTTAAGAAGAGAGTCGAAATCTCGGCATGGTTGCCCGAAAGAGCGCGTGGTGCAGATACTTTGGCGGGGTTGAGGCAGTTTCATCTCTATACAGGCTTCGCCTCTAAGTTCCTGCCATGTCCTAACGCCCGGAGTGCCGGCCAAGCGATACACCTGACCTTCTCTCATCGAGGCAAAGTCTGCTGCCGTATTGATGCCATAATAGTATAGCTTGCGTGATAGTCTACGCCCAATTCCCCATACATCGCTTACGTCGAATGCTTGCAGAGCCTTTGCCCTCTTCTCTTCCGAATCTATGGCGCATACACCTCTGTAGCCTGCATACTTCTTGGCGTATTTGTCAGCTACTTTGGACAGGGTCATCGTATTGGCTACACCTATGCTCACCGGTATGCCCGTACATTGGTGGACCCTATCCGCTATGGTGTGGCATAGGGACATATAATCCTCCACCCCGTTTAGATCCATGAAGCACTCATCTATCGAATAGATAGACATCCGAGGTACAAGCTCCGATACAAGCGACATGATGCGTCGGGACATATCGCCGTAGAGAATGAAATTCGAGCTGAAGAAAGCCACATTGTGCCGACGAATCAAGTCCTGTACCTTGAAAAGAGGTTGTCCCATACCTATCCCCAAAGCTTTGGCTTCATTGCTGCGAGCTATGATACAGCCGTCATTATTGGAGAGGACGACTACCGGCCTGTTTCGGAGCGAGGGGTCGAATACCCTTTCGCAACTGACGAAGAAGTTGTTGCAGTCTAAGAGAGCATACACAACGGGGGGCTGATTATCTTCTTGTTTTATGGATACAGTAGGTTACGATCCCCCAGATAACGAAGTCGTTGTCTGCTGATACATGTATGGTAGGGTAGTCGGGATTGGCCGGTTCGAGGAGGATCTCCTCCGATTTGATGCGAATAGTTTTCAGTGTAAACTCGCCATCCAGAAAGCATACGGCCATATCGCCGTCTCGTGGTGCAAGCGACTTGTCTATGACGAGAATATCGCCATCGAATACATGCGCATCTTCCATCGAATTGCCCTTTACCCTTCCGTAGAACGTGCTGTATGGGTGCGTGATCAGTTCATGGTTCAGGTCTATGGCAATATCCATATAGTCCTGTGCGGGCGAAGGAAAGCCTGCGCGAATACCTTCGTCCGCAAATGGCAGAAGCAGAGAAGATCCGGTATCGGTTTGGAATAAATCAATCATCTATGAGCAAAGATAGCACAGAATATCTTTTCCCTTTTATCACGATACTGACAGCTTTGCACAGAGCTGTTTCCCTACGATTGGAGACGAAGGGAAAAAAACTTTTGTGTGTCAGCTTAGAGGAATGAAAAAAACAGGAGACTATTAATTGAAAGAAAGGATCGTAATGAAAAAAGCAGCTAATCAGCTGCTTTCTTATCAGGATTGGGACGGTAGCCCTCCAGCAATTCGTCATTTTCCATCAGGAAAGGCGATGCTGTAGGTTGTCCCCATTCTACATCGTATAGCCTCATCAGGTAATCGTTCAGCTCAGTGCGATTACTGAACCGGATAGCCTGATAGGGTGCTTGAAACGTCAGCTTCTCGACGAAAAGTAGTTGGTCGCCCATCGGGATCAGTACACCCACATGTCCGACGAAGAGATAGCTCTCATCCGGTGTGATCGCCGAGTGCATCATCACGGAAATCAGCGATGCTTTGGCCTTGTCATCTTTGTGGATGAAACGGATACCGTGGCTCTGCCAATAGGCTTTCACGTTTTGCAGATGCTTGTCGATGTCCTTATCGTAAGGTGTCGGTATCGGAGCATAAAGGGTTCGGAATCCTGTCGCTCTATCGGGGAGAAAAGGGTGCGACCGCAGTTGTCGAGCGTTTCCTCGTCAAAGTTCAATATGGTCGAACGTTCATCGATCGGTTGGTCTATGGCGATAAAGTCGTGCAATAGATCGTAAGAGGTGATACGGCAATTGTATCCGAAGAAATTCGGATATTTCTTTTCCCACCGTGCTTCGATGGCCAGTTCGTCATAATGCGGCAGTATGGTATCCAGCACTACGAACCCCCTTTCTACAAGGCTTTGGCCTTCGATGGCTTCGTTGAACTGGTTCACGTTTTGCAGAAAAGAAGCAATGTTTTCCGGGGATATACCGGCGTCGATCATTGCTTTTTCCACTTCTTCCTGCGTCGGCTTGTCCAGCAGGTTCGAATAGGTAATTGTGTGGGTGGGTTGCGTAATTTCCGAGGCGTTGTTTTTTTGCTTGTCGCTTCGGCATCCCGAACTTACTGCCATTACAATCGCTATGGCAGCAGCTACGATACTCGTGCGAAAAGATGTGTAGCGCATAATCTTATAAGATAATGTGAGTACTACTTGACGATCTCAATTTCCTTCCGTTGCAATAATTCTTTCAAATTATCATTGGTAAATCCCTTGAAATGATGAGAAATATAGAAGCCTGATCTTCTGATTTCGGCTCTTGTCTTTTTCTGTTCGTCCCGACTTTCTTCCAGCCTTCTTTTAAGTAGCAAGGAAATCCTGTCGAATTGTTCTTGGGTGAATTTGTATTTTGCCATAAGTTGAGTCATTAGTTAGAGCTGATCATATTTCTTGATTGAGGAGGATAATTATGCAATAGCATCTGCCTGTAAAGATACGTTTTTTTAAGCGCTCAAGAACCGATCCATTGTATTGCCCTGTTGTATTGCATTTATGAAAGGAAAATAAATTCTCCTTTCTCAAACGTACTTTTATTATGATCCGGAGCGAGAAGAGAGTATCTCATTCATTTGTATTGCGATACGAATACATTACCTTTGCGCCCAAAATCACACCCCAGCAAGCAGAAGGATGAAAAACTTAGTCATCGTAGAGTCTCCGGCAAAAGCCAAAACGATAGGGCGTTTCCTCGGTTCGGATTATACAGTACTCTCGAGTTACGGACACATCCGCGACCTCAAGCCCAATAAATTCAGTGTAGATATACAAAACAACTACGAGCCGGAATACGAGATCCCTGCCGACAAACGGACAGTGGTCAAGGAACTGAAGTCCCAGGCCGACCAATCGGATTTCATCTGGCTGGCTTCCGATGAGGACCGCGAAGGAGAGGCCATCGCATGGCATTTGTACGAGGCGTTAGGGCTGAAAAACAAGCAAACGAAACGAATCGTATTTCACGAAATTACCGAGACGGCTATTAAAGCTGCCATCGAAAATCCCCGAGATATAGACGTCAATCTGGTCGATGCCCAGCAGGCAAGGCGCGTCCTCGACCGCATCGTCGGATTCGAGCTTTCCCCCGTTCTGTGGAGGCGTATCCGCCCCTCGCTTTCGGCCGGTCGTGTACAGTCCGTTGCCCTCCGCCTCATTGTCGAAAGAGAGCGTGAAATAAATACTTTCGTTCCGGAAGCATCATTTCGCTGTACGATAGAGTTTGTCCTTCCCGATGGTAAAATGCTGACGGCCGAATTGCAGAAACGATTCAAGACAAAAGAGGAAGCCCGATATTTTTTGGAGCAATGTGTGGATACCGACTTCCATATAACGGATGTTACCAAGCGTCCGGGCAAACGATCTCCCGCCACTCCTTTCACTACATCTACGCTCCAGCAGGAAGCTGCCCGAAAGCTCGGATACGGCGTAGCCCAGACCATGCGCATTGCCCAGAAGTTGTACGAAGAAGGGCTTATCACCTATATGCGTACGGACTCTGTGAACCTGTCGGACATGGCCCTCGGTGCACTCAAAAAGGAAATAACCGAACATTGGGGTGAGCAATACTACCAATTCCGCAGATACAAAACCAAAACCAAGGGAGCACAAGAAGCTCACGAGGCCATCCGTCCTACCTACATACGCAGGGCAGAGATAGATGGTACCCCACAAGAGCAAAAGCTCTATCAGCTGATCCGTCGCAGGACGATTGCTTCCCAGATGGCAGATGCCATCCTCGAAAAAACGACAATCACCATCGGGACCGACAAGTTTCCCGAAACCCTGAGCACGCAGGGGGAAGTGATCGTATTCGACGGATTCCTCGGCGTCTATCGTGAGGACTCGGATGAAGAACAAGCTACAGCTACAGAAGAACGCTTGTTGCCTTCGGTCAATCGTGGCGACATGCTTTCTCTCCATCATGCCAAAGCAACAGAGAGCTTCACACAGCGTCCGGCACGCTATACCGAAGCAAGCCTTGTTCGCAAAATGGAGGAGTTGGGTATCGGCAGACCATCTACTTATGCCCCCACCATCCAAACCATACAGAATCGCGAATACGTAGTACGCGGCGACAAACCGGGCAAAACACGTGAATACATCCTGCTGGAATACCATAAGGGGAAAGCCATAACGGAGACGACCAAAACGGAACTGAACGGACAAGACCGGAACAAGCTCCTCCCAACCGATATGGGGCTTGTGGTGAACGACTTCCTCGTGGCCTCGTTCCCTCAGGTGATCGATTACAACTTCACGGCCAAAGTAGAAAAAGAGTTCGACCAAATAGCCGAAGGAAAACTCCAGTGGCAGAAGCAGATAGGCCGGTTCTACAATAAATTCCACCCATTGGTGGAAGAAGCGTGCGAGTTCGATCCCGACCAGAAGATCGGCGAAAGAATGCTGGGCACGGATCCTGTGACCGGAGAACCTGTGGTGGCAAAAATGGGACGCTACGGAGCGATGGTGCAGAAAGGTCACACAGATAAGGAAAACGGTGTCAAGGCCCAGTTTGCCTCGCTCCAGCCGGGACAGTCCATCGAATCCATCACACTGGAGGAAGCTTTGGAGCTATTCCTCCTGCCCAAGAAATTGGGACAATATGAGGATGCGGATGTAACGGTAGCCGTAGGACGATTCGGCCCTTATATCAAGCATGCAGGCAAATTTGTAGGGCTGCCAAAAGATACGGATCCCCTTTCCGTTTCGCTCGACGATGCCATCAGGTATATCGCCGACAAACGCGAGAAGGAAGAGAAAAGCCTGATCAAAGGATTTGTGGAAGATCCGGAGATGGAGATCCGCACAGGGCGTTTCGGGGTTTATATCAAGTACAAAGGGAAAAACTACAAAGTCCCCAAGACGGTCGAAGATCCTGCGAGACTCACCCTCGAAGAATGTCTGAAATACGTGGAAGAGGGCGAGACGAAACCCACCAAGGGCAAGAAAAAAGCTCCGGCCAAAAAGACATCGGCCAAGAAGACTGCCAAGAAGTAACAAATGGCGCGCTTCTTCATCTATCTGGCATACAACGGCACCCGCTACAGTGGCTGGCAAACGCAGCCTAATGCCCCCAGTGTGCAGCAGACCGTAGAGGAAGCCATATCCACCATCGTACGCCAACCTGTCGGTATCGTCGGAGCAGGACGAACCGATGCAGGAGTTCACGCCCACGAGATGGTCGCACACGCCGATCTTCCCTGCGATACGCCGGAGGAAGCGGCCAATCTGACAGAAAGGTTCAATAAACTCCTCCCACGCGACATCGTCATATACCGAATGCTTCCTGTCAAAGCCGATGCCCACGCACGCTTCGATGCCGTCTCCCGGACTTACCACTACTATCTGACCGAGCAGAAAGATCCTTTTATGGAAGGCTTGATGCTAAAGACCTATCGCAAGCTCGACTTCGAACGCATGAATGAAGCGGCAGCTCTTCTTCCCCTATATATCGACTTCACGAGCTTCAGCAAACTGCATACCGACGTCAAAACGAACAACTGCCGTATAACGGAAGCCCGATGGATGCCGCTTGCGCAGACAGGCCAATGGGTCTTTTCCATCACGGCGGAGAGATTCCTGCGCAATATGGTACGAGCCATAGTCGGCACGCTCTTCCATGTGGGAACGGGCAAGCTATCCATCGCAGACTTTCGGAACATCATCGAATCGCAGGATCGTAGCCGTGCCGGCTCTTCGGCTCCGGCTCACGCCCTCTATCTGGAGAGGGTAGTCTACCCGCCGGATCTGTTTCTCTGACAGCATCCTTTCCCCGACCGGTCATTTGTTTTTCTGTACGCCTCAAAAAGGTGAAGAATAAATGAAAGAAATAGGACAGATTATATGAGATAAATCTTCTACCTTTGCTCGCAACGTAAATATATTCTTAATAAGAAATGACAAGTAAATATTTTCATACCGGACATGGGCGTTTTATGTCGACGATGTCCTTACTACGTATCCCTGCTTGTTTCGACCGCACTTCCCCAAATACCCCCCCCCATATTTGTTAAAAACGGTATAATCCGTTTCGCTTTCGACAGTCGGCTTAAGGCTATATCGGCCTCTGCCCCTTGTCGAAGTTTTTTCTTATCCATCCTTTTTCGATCGCATTTTACATCCTTTCGGAGCATACTTCGGAGGGGGTCGAGCTACGCCGTACAGCGACTCGGGCTACGCCGTAGAGCGTACCGAGCTACGCTCTACGGCTTTTCGAGCTACGCTGTAGGGCTCACCGCGCCGGGCCCTACGGCTCAGCTCGGCCACCTGTACGGCTCCCGGAGCGGAACTCTACGGTTCGGCTCGCTACGCTGTAGAGCGTACCTCGCCGAGCCCTACAGCGTAGCTCGAAGAGCCGTACGGGACAGCTCGTCATCCTCTACGGCATACCGCCTGCTCTCCTATGGTATAGCCCGTTATCCTCTTCGGACTGAGATATTCGGACAAAAGCAAATCCAATTTTTACTAACATAAAAAATAGAATTACTATGAAGTATTCAGTATCCAAACGAGTAGTTCGCTTAGGCAAAGATGCCGGCAAAGAACTCTACTATGCCAATCCCGTCTCCGTAAAGACTGCCACAATGAAAGATCTCTGCGACTTGATGGCCAAGAACACGACTGTCGGTCGTGCCGATATTTATGCCGTCTTGGAACAGCTGTCCGACTCGATCCGATACCTCGTCGGTCTTGGGATGAATGTCGATCTCGCCGGGTTGGCCACTTTCCGTGGCACGTTCAAAAGTCAGGGTGTGGAAAAAAAGGAGGACTTCAATCCTCGCATGCACATCAGCAAACCGGCCATCGGCTGCATCCTCAAGCGTTCGTTCAAAGAACTGAACGGCATAACCTATGAGCAGGTGGAAGTGGCAAACAAAACCAATAGCAATACTCCAACGCCTTCGCAGCCCTCAAATACGGGCGACAATAGCGGCGGTGAACAAGGCTCCACCGGAGGCGGACTATAAACTATGGTAATAAATTTTCTAAATAAGTATAATGGATGAATAATTTGAAAAATAATATGAAACAACTACTCTCTCTTATTCTTTTCTCTATCCTTAGTTTTTATCCGAGTTCATTAGAGTCACAAACACGCTATGTAAGAGAAAATTCCATCACAACGATACAAGCGAGATTAGACACAGTATGTTATTTCCCTGATAGAGGAGACCTTTTCCCCATAACCGAGAACTCAGCTATCTTGGAATTTCAGTATCCGAAAAATGTTAACTCGCATGTCCTTATTCAGCTTAAAAGGATTTTTTTGCGAAATCCATGGGAAGTGACCGAAGAGAGTATTCCTAACTCGATCCTACAATTATCTCCCGAGCAAATCGTCAAATATAGATTACAAGAATCGAACGTTCTTAAATATGCTCCTTCCGGCGATTATAGCGATTTGTTGGACTTAAGTGTATTGACTGTACTGCATGACGGAGCGGATATGCTGACGGTAAGGCATCACATTAATATCGTTGAAACTCTTTACGATGGAGCTACATGGAATCATCGAACAGAAACCGAGAGTTGCGTGAGTATTGATAAAAAGACAGGTAAGATTCTGGATATATGGGATGTTTTCGATGTCAGGCAAAAGGAGGATATAATTGGCTGTATCAAAAGACATATTTCTTCTTCACAAGAAGCAAAAGAAGCGATACAGTACTTGTGCTATCATAGAGCAAGAGGGCCTGTTTTGGACCCAACAGATCCATTTTATCAAAATCCCGAACTCGATCTATGTTTGAAATATCTTTTAAACGAACCTTTTAATCACAGCTTTAGTGTTGGTTATGGATATGAGGGTGTGATACTGACTCTTTCGGCCAGACTTTATACTCCCGATAGTGATTCTTCATACAAGATTGTGATTCCGTGGTATGCTTTTGAGACCCATACTGATTATACTTCGAGGGACTTGTGCTCTTTTCTGACAGAAAACGGGAAAAAATATATTGCTCCTCTCTCCAAGTTTTGTACTGATGCCAATATTGGACAAATACAAAAAGACGATAGGTATTCAAATCAAAGTAAAGGGCAAACTATAAGTCAAGAACAACTTCGTCGTACATATCGCGGACAATTGGAAGCTGCAGCATCGCAGATGACCCAAAAGCTTATGAGAGATATTTCACCGCAAAGTGGAAAAGATGCACGATATGTCTTGGATTTAGAGAGCATCCGCTATGATGAAGAAACCAATATGGTTTTAAGCAAAGTATTATTGATATGGCAAGCAAGAGAATTTATGGCAAATATCTCTTATGGAGAGTGTCAAGTATCAGGTACCCTTCAGGTATATATGCCTATTCGCACGATTGATTCTACAAAAGCAATCCTCAGAGTCGATAAATACAATGAACATTTGAAGAAAGTGTCCATGGAAAAAGACCGCGCCAAGTTAAATCGAGAAATAGTAATCGTTCTGAATTGATTTTGTAATCATTAAAAGAGTGGTAACATAGCAAAACTGTAAAAATTATAATTGACAATATCCGGATATGAAAAGATTTTATCAAATCACAGCCTTATCATTTTTTTTTGTGATAGCGTTTACTTTCAGTAATTGTGATGCCCCCAATACTGTACAGAAACATCAGGGAGCTTGGATTTCAAAGCAGGAACAACTTCGTCGCACATATCGGGGAATCTTGGAAACAGCGTCATCGCAGATGCTTAAAACTTTGATGAAAGAGTTTTCACCACAAAGTGGAAAAGATGCTCAATATGTCCTTGACCTAAACAATATGTCCTATGACGACCAGAACAATATGGTTTCAGCAAAAGTATTATTGACATGGCAAGCAAGGGAATTTTTAGCTGGTATTCCTTATGGAGAATGCCAAGTGTTAGGTACTATTTATGTATACATGCCTATTCGTACTTTTGATTCTACCGAAGTTATTCTTATCCCTGATAGATATAATGCACATCTAAGAGATGTATCGACCGATGCCAAGTGTGCCAAGTTAGAGCGAGGAATAAGAATAATTCTGAGTTAGTTGATACTTCTTTGGGGTATTCTGTTTTTTGAGAGCTTGGAAGTTACTTCCAGGCTCTCTTTTTATTGAAAAAGCAATGGACATGTACGGTTGGCATTATATCCCGGAGTACGTCATTCTTCGGCAAGGCGAGCTTCTTCGAACTTTACTTTCTACCTCAAGAAGGAATGTGTACAGCCTGTGCATATTGTACTTTCCATTTTCTAACGCAACACTATGGTTATAAGAACGACAGGTGGCGGGCTAGCCCGCCACCTGTCAAAAATCGTTCATAGCTTTGATGTTGAAATGGAAAGAACAAAGTACAAACGACTCACTCTGGACAATAGAAAGATCATTGCTAATTGCATTGGACTCGGCAAATCTGTCACTGAAATTGCCCAAATTCTTAGTGTGCACAAAAGTACGATTTCTCGGGAGATACGTCGCTTAGGAGAGCTTCAGGACTACCGCCCCTTAAAGGCTCATAAACACGCTCTCGAAGCAGGTAGCTTCCGAAAGAGGAAGATTAAATTCACCCCCGAAATACGCAAGAAGGTCAATTTCTATATCGCCGTGGAGCAATGGTCTCCCGAACAAATCTCTGGGTATTGCACTCAAAATAGGATCCCTATGATAGGGAAGTCTCGTATCTATGAGTATATCCATGAGGACAAGAATATGGGAGGAGATCTATGGAAGCATACGCGACATGCTCTAAAAAAACGTAAGACCCCTAAACTTGTTACAAGCCCCAAGCAGCTCAATAAAAAGAGCATTGAGCAGAGAGATCCTGTTGTGCAAAATAAGGGGAGAATAGGAGACTGGGAGATGGATCTTATTGTCGGGGCACACAATCAAGATGTCATACTGACAATGGTAGAGAGAGTCACCGGATACGGGATGATTCGAAAACTCAAGCATGGCAAGAATGCCAAGAAACCAGCTATACTTGTCAGCAAAGAAATGAAGGGGATAGCAAGAAGAGGGCTACTGAAGACCATTACCACGGACAACGGGACCGAATTCTCTAGTTATGAAATCATTGAGAAGGCACTCAAAATACCGGTGTACTTTGCCCACCCCTACTGCTGTACAGATAAACCTCATGTCGAATTATTCAATAAACTCGTAAGACAATACATCCCTAAGAAGATGGATTTCAGGCAAATAAGTCAAGATATGTGTATCAAAATACAACACAAAATTAATCGAAGACCCAGAAAAGGGCTAGGATACCTAACGCCAAGCCAAGTTTTAGGACTAACTTAGATCAACAATGTTGCGATGGAAGGGGGAATGTGCAAATTCAAAATAATTTGTGAGGTTTTGAAAAAGATGCTACTTTTGCATCTGAAATCTGTGAGGAAGCAGTTTCTCGGGGTGTAGCGCAGTCCGGTTAGCGCACCTGCTTTGGGAGCAGGGGGTCGTGGGTTCGAATCCCGCTACCCCGACAAAAGAAGGGGCTGTGTCAAAATTCATTTTTGGCGCAGCCCCTTTTATTTTGGTTTGGGGTTGGTTAAGCCACCGGTTTTAGCCTTTGAGGGATATTTATGAGACCATTGCACGGCACTTTGCGTCTTTTGGGGGTTGTGGTTGTTGTATATATCACTGATAAATAGCATATTTACACATAATTAACTGT
>NZ_JQZY01000005.1:0-2255 GCF_000765965.1 Porphyromonas sp. COT-052 OH4946 | reverse complement strand
GCCCCTCAGGACGCAACGGTTTCGACATTGTCATCGGTAATCCACCATGGGGTGCAAAGTTGTCCTCCGAGGAGAAAGCCAAGTACAAACAACTATATCAGTCTGCTAAAACAATTAAAGGTGTTCAAAAGGGATCACTTGATACCTATAGTCTCTTTATAGAACTGGGCTACACGCTTCTTGTCCAAGATGGAGTGCTCTCTATGATTACGCCCATTTCTATTACTTCCAGTGATGCATTGTCTGGGCTACATCACATATTACTACATAATTGTGAAGACATCTACATATCTTCCTATGCTGTAAGACCTCAACCTGTCTTTGAGAATGCAGTAGCCAATACCTCTATTGTGTCATTCCGTAAGACCTTGTCGCCTGCTAGAAGAGTATATGCTACAAAAATGCACAGGAAGATTAAAGGAGTTAATTTACAACAACTTATAGATAACCTCTCATTTATGGAGGTTCGTGATCATATACTATATGGGCGTATCCCTAAGGTTAGCACAGAGATAGAATTGTCTATTCTTCGCAAGCTATCACAGCACATAAAGCTTGAGGAGCTTATTCAAGAAGAGGGAAGTCCTATTATATACCGTTTTGCTGGAGGAAGATACTTCAAGGTAGTAACCCCTTATAGCAATAGTTCTTCAGCAGAGCGAACACTACGCCTCTCGGAAGACTACGCTTACCCCTTAGGGGCAATTCTTAGTAGTAATTTATCGTTTTGGTTTTATCAAATCTACTCTGATAACCTAAACTGGAAAAACTATGAACTTTCCGAGTTTAGGGTGCCTAATCTTAGTGAGCAGGCGTGCCGAGATTTAACAGAGCTATATCGTGAGTACTTAGAAGATATAGAGCGTAATGCCAAGACTAGACAGACCTCTGCAGCATCAAGCTATACGATAGATAGCTTTAAGGAGTATAAGATAGGACGCTCTAAGTACTTCATAGATAAGATAGACGACTATATCTGTCCGCTGTATGGACTTAGTACCGAGGAAACAGAGTTTATCAAGAACTACGAGATAGAGTTTCGTCTCGGCGATGATGAGTAATACCTTAGAGAACATCAAGATAGGGCTACCCAATGGTACACCTATGGGGTATGTGGGTAGCCCAATAGTTCCTTTGTTTTTATTCATCGTTCTCAAGCAACCGAATCTCCTCATCCGTCAAGGCATAAAGTTCATAGACAAGTTGATCTAGCTGCTGACTATTAGATAGTTCTTTTGGATTTTGGAGTATCTGCTTTGCAAACATTGAAATTTTTTGAGAAATTTCAGGGTCAATTACACTTGGAATAGGTAATGTCCGAATATTCTCTATCAATATTCGCTGAAATGATTGTTTATCTCTAGTTGTTATTTGATATATGTAATCATATAATTTAGAATTGCATAGGCCTAAATAAAACCAGATATCATCTACTCCCTCTGTCCGCAATGTAAGACAATATACAGACTGCAGCACGATACTCCCATTTAGATCGATAGTTGCGTTTATCCGATTTCCCAACTGACGAATAAGAATCTTTTTTTTAGAATAAGATATCAAAGATTTTTTCACCAATTTTCTGTCGATCCATCTGGTTGGGACACTGATCTGATATCTGTGTACATCTTCACCTGCTAGAATGGGTAAATAGCTGTCGAGTTCATCGCTATTCAAGATAGGACTTTTTCTACCTAACTCTTCTCCTCTCCAAACTTGAAATATATTGTCAAACTTGATAGTTGTCTCTAGTTTTTGCCACAAACTAAGTTGAACTGCTGACGCAGCTATTACTTTACAGTCTTCTCGTTCCAAGATACTAGAAACTTTTAGCTCATAACTTTCTTTTTTCCCAGATAACCAGTTTTCTATATTCGTAGCTTTCGTATACGGAAGCACCCGCTCTTGTTCCGATATTTTCTTTTGAGATACGAATATCAGACTTGCTACTTTAGCAACATCAAATACTTGGTCAAGATGTAGCCAGACTAAGATTTGTGTCTGTTTGAGAAGCACTCTTCTTAGGCTCGCAAAATTTGAGCGTCCGATAAAGGAATCTGGTATTATAAGAGAGTTAATCCCTCTACTACATAGGAGATTGCTCCCCAGCTGAATGAATAGAGAGAAAATGTCAAATTGATTATCCGTATAAGGATACGCCTTTCTGTAAATTCTTTTATATTCTACTGAGATCTCTTTTAACCTAATATACGGTGGATTACCGATGACAATGTCGAAACCGTTGCGTCCTGAGGGGC
>NZ_JQZY01000004.1:0-52848 GCF_000765965.1 Porphyromonas sp. COT-052 OH4946 | reverse complement strand
CTATGAAGATAAGAAAACTTGCAGATTTAGCAAAGATATTCGCAAACTAATTTGCTGAATATCAGAGATTAAAAAGAATTTTAAGGGACGACTATATAATAGGGCTGTATTGTTAGTTCTGAGGAAGATTGATTAGCCCTAAACAAACATCTCCACCCCAGTTGCGGTCTTGGGTGGAGTTTTCTTAACTCGTAAGTTTTTGGGTGCAGAAAAGGGTGTAAATCTCATAACTCGCTGATTTACACCCTTGTTTGCGGAGAGAGAGGTCAGTGAACCTTCCCCCTTATGTGCTTAAAAGTCAATGCTTTTGTTTTTCCAAACTTATAATCGGTAACGAAATAGGCACAAATTAAATAGCCTTATTTGTCCACCTTTGACCTATGCTCTTCTGCATATATCGTGGGTTCAAAGATACATATAAATTTCATATTTGCAAATTATTTAGTCCTCAATGCTTTAGCATTAGTGCAAGGTGCAAGCTTATCTATATAGATACTTGCACCTTGCACTAAAAAATGCAGAAAAATTTGTTTGTTTGAAATATTGTTCGTAGTTTTGCGAACAACAAATAAAGGAGATAGAATTGTGAAGATTAAGAATGACATTGAAGAACAGGAATTAATTGCCCGCTTTGCAAAAGCAATGGGACATCCTACCCGGATTGCGATACTACTGTTTTTGGCATCGCAAGAAAGTTGTTTCTTTGGGGATATTCACGATGAACTTCCGATAGCTAAAGCGACCGTATCACAGCACTTAAAAGAACTCAAAGATGCGGGCTTAATTCAGGGAGAAATCGAAACCCCGAAAGTGAGGTATTGTATCAATAAGGAGAACTGGGAAATAGCCCGAAAGTTATTTGCAGACCTTTTTAATGTATATGTAAAAGATGTATGCTGTTAATCAGCATATATTTTTTCCGACAGACGTTCGTTGTTTGGCGAACTACATTCGTTTGGTGTGTTCAGATAAATAAAGTGATATGAAAATTAGAAAAGTAAAATTAGAAGACGCCCGTAGGATTTGTGAAATATATAACTATTACATTGAGAATACGGCTGTAACATTTGAAACTGCTCCTGTTTCAGTAGAAGAAATGAAAGGACGTATCAGTGAGATTATTGATTCCGGATTTTCCTATTATGTCGGAGAAATCAATGGTAATATAGTAGGATACTATTACATCCACAAATGGAATGGCAGGTGTGCTTATTCATCTACAAAAGAGGTTACAATTTATTTAGATAAAGACCATACTGGAAAAGGATTTGGAACAGTGTTATACAACCATCTATTCCAAAACTTAGATAAAAAAAATATCCATGTGTTAATTGCTGGAATTTGTATTCCAAATGAAGGCAGTGTGAAGTTGCACGAGAAATTTGGATTCAAGCAAGCTTCACACATGAAAGAAATAGGATGGAAATTTAATCAATGGCAGGATGTCGGTCATTGGTTGCTTAACATAAATAATTGAAGCTATGAAAATACTTATTCTATGTACTGGTAACAGTTGTCGTAGCCAAATGGCACATGGGTTCTTGCATTCTTTTGACCCATCACTAAAAGTATATTCCGCAGGGACAAAAGCGAGTGGAAAATTAAATCCTCAAGCAGTGGAGGTTATGAAAGATGCCGGAATAGATATTTCGCACCATACATCCGACAATGTAGATAAATACTTGAATGAAGAATGGGACTATGTTATTACGGTTTGCGGTGGTGCAAATGAAAGTTGCCCTACCTTTTCCGGTAATGTTAAGAATCGTTTGCACATAGGATTTGAAGACCCATCAGAAGCAACGGGTTCGCCTGAATTTATCCACTCTGAATTTATTCGGGTAAGGGACGAAATTAAAGAAGCATTTTACAAACTATATATCGAAAAAATAAAAAGCAATGAGTAAGAAGAAAATGAGTTTTTTAGATAAGAATCTCACTCTTTGGATATTTTTGGCTATGGCTATTGGCGTTGGGCTGGGTTACTTTTTCCCATCATTCAGCAGTACAATAGATTCATTATCCAGTGGAACTACAAACATCCCTTTAGCTATCGGTTTAATCTTAATGATGTACCCACCATTGGCAAAGGTCGATTACAAACAATTACCGAAGGTTTTCAAAAACGTAAAAATATTATCAATCTCGTTAATCCTGAACTGGATTATCGGGCCAGTATTAATGTTTTTACTTGCCATCATCTTCTTACACGATTACCCGGAATATATGGTAGGAGTAATTCTTATCGGATTAGCACGATGTATAGCGATGGTTCTTGTATGGAACGACTTAGCAGAAGGAAATACGGAATACGGTGCAGGATTAGTAGCCTTAAACAGTATCTTTCAAGTGTTCTTTTATAGCTTCTACGCTTGGTTGTTTGTTACAAAACTTCCTCCCCTATTCGGTTTTGAAGGGGCTATCGTTGATATTTCTATCGGTACGATTGCCGAAACGGTTGCTATTTACTTAGGTATTCCTTTCTTGATGGGAATATTAAGCCGATTTATATTGGTTAAATTAAAAGGAGAACAATGGTATAAAGAAAAGTTCATCCCTAAAATATCCCCTATAACTTTAATAGCACTACTGTTTACTATCATCCTTATGTTCAGCCTGAAAGGTGAACTGATTGTGCAAATACCACTGGATGTAGTTCGCATAGCTATACCGTTGCTTATCTACTTTGTGGTGATGTTCTTGCTTAGCTTCTTCGCAGGTAAGCTTATGGGGGCTTCTTATGATAAAAATGCTTCGATTGCCTTTACTGCAACCGGAAACAATTTTGAACTGGCTATCGCAGTGGCAATTGGTGTATTCGGATTACATAGTGGGCAAGCCTTCGCCGGAGTAGTCGGGCCTTTGGTCGAAGTCCCGGTATTAATCCTGTTGGTAAACTTAGCATTTTGGCTTCGGAAGAAATATTATAAATAAACATAGTACAAACCAATAAAAAGAAAATGTATGAAGAAATGTATTTTAATCGGACTTTTTGCTGTATTGCTGGTTGCTTGTGGTGGTAATACACAAAAGAAAAACGGACAAGCTGCTGAATCTGAAACGGCAGCTAAAGAACAAGTTGCAGATGCTTCTGTGGTGAATGTGTATTACTTTCATGGAAAGCAACGTTGCAAAACCTGTGTGGCAGTTGAGAAAGTAACTAAAGAAACCATAGAAAAGGCTTTTGCTGATAATAAGAAAGTTCGTTTTGTAGAGATAAACACGGAAGATAAAGCAAATGCTAAACTGGTAGAGAAGTATGAGATTACTTGGAATGCCCTTATCATTGAAAAAGGCGATAATTATATCGACCTGACAAAAGAAGGTTTCGCCAATGCTGTCAATACTCCTGACGTGCTTACAGAACTGATTAAGAAAGAAGTAAACGCAAGGCTATAATACCTATGATGGAGTTTTTACAAAATCTTGTCGATGGGTCTAATTTCCCACTACTGACGGCATTCTTGCTCGGCTTAATGACTGCAATAAGTCCTTGCCCGTTGGCTACCAACATTACGGCTACGGCTTATTTAAGCAAGGATATTGCCGACAAAAGGCGGGTATTGCTTAACGGGGTTTTCTATACTCTTGGCAGGATGTTTTCTTATACGGCTCTTGGAACTATCTTCTATTTCGGAGCAAGTCAGTTTCAGATAGCAAGGTTTCTTCAAAATATCGGTGGATTTTGGCTGGGGATAGCATTAGTTATAGTAGGAATCTTAATGCTCGATGTAATAAAATTCAAGTTTAATGGAATGAATAAACTTACATCAGGATTGGAAAATAAGCCAAATAAACGGAATTACTGGAATGCCTTTTTGATGGGAGTTGTGTTTGCTTTGGCTTTTTGTCCATATAGCGGAGTTCTTTACTTCGGGGTGCTTATACCTATGACGATAGCCAGCCCGTCAGGATTATTACTTCCTCCGGTATTTGCTATTGCCACCGGGTTGCCTGTAATAATCATCGCTTGGTTATTGGCATATAGTATCGGGAATGTCGGAAAGTTCTACAATAATATGAAAACCTTTCAGGTATGGTTTAAGCGGATAGTAGCCGCCATCTTTATCATCGTAGGAGTTTATTATATCATTACAAATATTTAAAGAGAACGAAAATGGAAATTATAGTATTAGGCACTGGATGTGCAAATTGCAAAACCACGTATAACAGAGTTGCCAAAGTAATTGCCGACACGAACAGTAAAGCAACTTTGAAGAAAGAAGAAGATATACTGGAGATAGTGAAGTATAACATTATGTCGTTACCCGCTATCGTTGTGGATGGTGAAGTGAAAATAAAGGGCTATGTACCATCCGAAGAAGAGATAAAGAAATTAGTAACAGAATAAATAAAAATAATATGGTTGATTTAAAGTTAGATACACGGAAAGCCGTAAAGATATACGACCCGGCATTGTGTTGTCCTACCGGACTATGTGGGGTAAATATAGACCCTGAATTAATGCGGATAGCAGTTGTTATCGAAAGCCTGAAAAAGAAAGGTGTTATCATCGAACGCTTTAATTTGCGTGACCATCCACAGGTTTATGTTGATAACAAGAAAATCAACGAATACCTGATGAAAGAATCGGCAGAAGTGCTTCCTATCACAACACTGGACGGTGAAGTCGTTCTGACAAAGCAATACCCCTCAAATAAGCAGATTGCAGAATGGTTAAATGTCCCCGAAGAGGACTTGACCGTTAAGAAATAACAGTAACAATAATCAGGTTTACAACAATTTATTCTATCTGTAAAAATAGGTAGAACAGGATGTTTACATCCCAGATTGTAACCATAAAACAGATATAGATATGAAAAAGTATAATCCGGCAAACGAAAAACTTACCCAGTATATATTCTTCACGGGTAAAGGTGGCGTTGGGAAAACATCCATCGCCTGTGCTACGGCAGTGAATCTCGCTGATAACAGTAATAAGGTACTTTTGATAAGTACCGACCCTGCATCCAATTTACAGGATGTATTTGATATGCCGTTAGACAATAAGGGAACAGCTATTAAAGAGGTTCCAAACCTTACAGTAGTCAATCTTGACCCGGAACAGGCAGCAGCCGAATACCGGGAATCAGTTATCGCCCCTTATCGTGGGAAATTACCCGAAAGTGTTATTACCAATATGGAAGAACAGCTTTCAGGTTCGTGTACCGTTGAAATTGCAGCTTTTAATGAGTTCTCCGACTTTATTACCAACGAAGAAAAGCGCAGGGGATTCGACTATATCATCTTTGATACTGCACCTACCGGACATACCCTGCGAATGCTTCAACTGCCATCGGCATGGAACACTTTTATTGCCGAAAATACAACCGGAGCATCTTGTTTAGGACAGCTTTCGGGACTGGAAGACCGTAAAGAAGTATATAAGAATGCTGTTGCTACCCTGACAGATAAAACCCAAACTACACTTTTCCTTGTCAGCAGACCGGAAGAAAGTCCTTTGAAAGAGGTCGAACGTTCATCTAATGAACTGCTGGATTTAGGCATTGAAACACAGCATCTAATTATAAATGGAGTTTTAGAAAACTACGATGCAAACGACAGTATTTCCAAACAGATTTACGAACGCCAGCAAAATGCACTCAATAACCGTTCGTCAGCCTTGTTAAAACTGAATACATACATAGTTCCGCTTCGTTCTTATAATATGACGGGTATTGATAATATCCGTAATATGCTGAATGCAGATGTAACCATAAAGAACGATGTAGCGCATATTGAAAAAGATGATTTCAATACGATTGACAGCGTTATTGAAGACCTCTACCAATCGGGTAAGCGTGTAATTTTTACGATGGGTAAAGGTGGTGTCGGCAAAACTACTATTGCCGGGAATATTGCTCGTGGGTTGGCTAAAAAAGGCGTAAAAGTGCATTTGACTACAACTGACCCAGCCAATCACCTGTCCTTCATCGAAACGAAATTAGATGGTATTACAGTAAGTCATATAGACGAAAAAGCGGTGCTTGCCGCTTATCAAAAAAACGTATTGGATAAAGCAAGGGAAACAATGGGGGATGCCGATTTAAGCTATATCGAAGAAGACCTGCGTTCGCCCTGTACACAGGAAATCGCTGTTTTTAATTCCTTTGCCGAAATTGTTGCCAAAGCGGATAATGAAGTGGTAGTGATAGATACTGCCCCTACCGGACACACGTTGCTATTATTGGATTCAACTCAAAGTTATCATAAAGAAGTGGAACGGACACAGGGAAATATTACTCCTGCGGTTCAAAACCTGCTGCCTCGTTTACGGAATGAGAAGGAAACAGAGGTGGTTATTGTAACTCTGCCCGAAACAACGCCTGTATTTGAAGCACAAAGGCTGCAACAGGATTTACAACGTGCCGGAATTAAAAACAAATGGTGGGTAGTTAATTCCAGTCTGCTGCTTACTTCAACGAATAGTCCTTTCCTTAAAGCCAAAGCACTAAGCGAAGTACAATGGATTAATAAAGTAAAGGAAATTTCAGAGGGGAACTTTGCAGTTATAGAATGGAAAGAAAAGGTGTAATGCTACAAAACAGGAAGGAATAGGAATTTTCTTATTCTCTATGTAAGTTATCCTTTTTGAGATAAGAACCTGAAACTGTTTTTTAGCGGATTCAGGTTCTTACTGTTTTATCACAGATAAAAATATATGAAAATGAGAAAATAAATATATCATCAGGAATCAAAACGATAACTACGATGGGAGAAATAACAATAAAAGACTATTTCAGCAATCTATTACAGGAAGTGGATTCGGAAATTCAAACAATAGAATTAAACGAATCCGACTTTCTCCATGTGTGTAAAAAAGTAATTAATTACTTACAGGATATAATTTCTGATTTAAAGTCGTTCGTATTGAATTATAAATTTCAGGATAATTCAGAAGAAATATTGTTTTTCAAACACTTGAAACCTCAAATTAGTAGTAAATTAATCTATTACAATAGCATTTACAATATTGAGTTAAAACGTCCTACCGGAAGCGATGATGTTCAAACGCAATATTATGTATCAGAATTAGATTCTCTCACTACTTTTTTCAATCAAAATCTCACTTTTTATCAATACTACCGAACAAATGCCTGTTATCTTGACGATAAATACTTTCTTCGTGGAAAGCCAGATATACATTTGATTATAGATAATTCTTTTTTCGATTCAGACCCACAGTTCTCCACCAGTTATGATTTCAAGGTCGCAAAAATTTTAGCCAACGAGTTAATTAAAATTTACCTCACGAACAGGATAAAAGAACTAACAAATGAAGGTCTTCGGAAAAGGAATCAGGGTTCTTGTTGTCAAATGACTTGGACAGGCTCAAAACGTGGGCTTGTTGAACTGATTTACGCCTTTGATACTTGCGGTGCATTCGATAAGGGAAATACTGATATAAAAACAATAGCTGTGAATTTTGAAAAGATGTTCAATATAGATTTGGGGGACTTCTATCACATATACATGGAGATAAAGGGACGTAAAATTAACAGAACAAGATATTTAGATATTCTACAAAAGAATCTTCTTCGGCGGATGGAAGAAGAGGATTAATTACTGTCAATCCGATACGAGGTACTGGCAAGTTACCAAAGGCGAAGCTATCAATGTTTCGCCTTTTTTATTGAATAAAAATTTCACCACAGGTGGGTAAAACTGTGGTTTTTATTTGATTTTATCCCTTCATCTTTGCAGCAAATCAATTAGTTACAATTATGGATGTCATAACGATAGAATCAAAAGCATTTAAGGAATTGGAAGCAAAGATTAACGCCATTGCAGATTATATCCTTAACAAACAGGAATCGGAAGATATAAACGAAGATGAAATATGGGTGGATAGTTACGAAGTCTGCACATTCTTAAAAATCAGCGACAAAACATTACAAAGGCTTCGGGTATCAGGCACAATCGCCTATTCCAATATTCGGGGTCGATATTTCTACAAAATCGGAGAAATAAAACGGATGCTGGAAGAACGACTGATTAAGAGCAATTCAGAATGTTTAAACGATTTAGTAACAAACCATAAGCTATATGTTAAGGAAAGAAGAAATCTTAGAAAGAACAAGTAACGGACTGAACGTTTTTAGATATTACATTGCTTGTCAATGGCGTGTAGGACGTAATTTCTTCAACCCATTGTATAAAGACAATAAGGCTTCGTGTAATATTTATTTCGACCGAAAAGCCGGAGTATATAAGCTGAAAGACTTTGGGAATGACGAGTATAGTGGGGATTGTTTCTACCTCGTAGGAAAACTGAAAGGTTTGAACTGTAACAATGCTAATGATTTTGTCGAGATATTGAAAACTATTAATAAGGATTTATCACTTGGATTATCAGAGAATACAGATACCTCTGTACCATATAGTCCGAAGGAATCTATACTTGTCATTCCTGAAAAGAAAGCTAAACCATATAGTTTTCAGGAACAAAAAATTTCCCGGAATGAATTGGAATATTGGAAAACGTTCGGCATCACTTCTGAAATATTGGCACAGTACAAGGTCTGTTCTATCAGAGAGTTCAAAAGCGAAAATTCAGAAGGAAAACCATACTCCATAACTTCATCATTGGGAGAACCCATATTTGGTTATAAGAGCAAACGATATATCAAACTATACCGTCCATTTTCCAAAATGCGATTCTTATATGGGGGTGATATGGGGGAAAATTACAGCTTCGGATTGGAACAGTTACCAGCCAAAGGTGACACAGTTTTTATCACTGGTGGTGAAAAAGATGTCCTTTCCCTCGCAGCGAAGGGATTTCATGCGATATGCTTTAACAGCGAAACCGTAAATATTCCGGCAACTATCATTCACAAACTGTCTTTCCGGTTCAAACATATCATCCTGCTTTATGATATGGATAAAACCGGGCTTGAGAGTTCTTCTAAACATGAAAAACAGTTAGCAGAATATGGTGTAAAACGTCTTCTATTACCGCTTTCAGGAACAAAAGAAGAGAAAGATATATCCGATTATTTCAGGCTTGGAAATAGCCGTGAATCGTTTCTGAAACTCTTCCTTGATTTTTTAGATACTCTATACAGCGATACTATGACTATGCTGAAATCGTGCGAAATAGATTTTAATAACCCTCCGGCAAAAGCACAGGAAATCATATCTGCCGGGGATGTGCCACTGGGAACACAGGGAAATATCCTTTGCATCACAGGTGGTGAAGGTACAGGGAAAAGCAACTATGTTGCTGCGTTGGTTGCCGGGTCAATCAGACCGGAAAATATTTGTATTGATACATTGGGAATCAATGTACACGAAAACAGCCAAAATAAAGCTGTCCTGTTGTATGATACAGAACAGTCCGAAGTACAACTGTTTAAGAATGTTTCCAACCTATTAAAGCGGGCAAAACAACCGGGAAAGCCGGAAGAGTTGAAAGCATTCTGTCTGACCGGGATGTCCCGGAAGGAACGTTTACAGGCTATTGTTCAAAGTATGGATAAGTTTCATTATCAATATGGCGGTATTCAGTTAGTTGTCATAGATGGTATTGCAGATTTGGTACATTCCGCCAATGATGAAGCCGAAAGTTTGCGGGTTGTCGATGAACTCTACCGATTGGCTGGAATATATCAGACCTGTATTGTTTGTGTATTGCACTATGTCCCGAACGGATTAAAGCTTCGTGGACACTTGGGGTCGGAACTGCAACGAAAATCGGCTGCCATCCTCTCCATCGAGCTGGATAATGAACCGACTGTATCAGTAGTGAAAGCCTTGAAGGTACGGGAAGGCAGTCCGTTGGATGTTCCGCTAATGCTTTTTTCTTGGGATAAGGAAACCGGGATGCACCTATATCGTGGTGAAAAGCCCCGTGAAGAAAAAGAGAAGCGGAAAGAAAAAGAACTGGTAAGCGTAGCCCGTGAAGTGTTCGACCAGCAAACATTTATCACTTATATAGACCTGTGCGAACAGATACAGCAGATTATGGATGTAAAGGAACGCACAGCGAAAAGTTATATACGCTTTATGCGGGAGAAGGAAATTATTATTAAAGACCCTTCAAATCAGAGTTATTTTATTAAAGGTCATTTTTAATCGGTTATTGTTATGAATATAGATAGGGAAACATTCATCGCTTGGATGGAACGTATAATGGACAGGTTCGATATGACCGAAAAGAAAATCGACCGATTGGCAACCCAGCGTAATTGTTTGGATGGTGAACAGCTTTTGGATAATCAGGATTTGATGTTTCTTTTGAAAGTCAGTCTTCGCACACTCCAACGTTATCGAAAAAAAGGTATCCTTCCGTATATAAAACTGGATGATGGTCGATGCTATTATAAAGCTACCGATGTACATAAGTTGATTCGGGAGAAACTGTAAAAAATAATAGCTTATATCACCGACTTTCAGTATCTTTGCAGAAGAAAATTTGAGATAAAAAGCTGAAAGTTAATCTTTCAGAATTGATATATAACATAACGTTCGCAGAACGTCTCGATACGAAAACTGGCAATTTTCAAAAGAATAGGGACTACTGTGCAATGTCTATGCTATCGTTGTATAGCGTGGGCTTGCCTGTCTTCTATTCTTAGGTATGCCAGTACCTCGTATCGGAGCAGTGTGAGTTCCACGCTTCTTTTTGATGGGCTGGCGAACAGTTTTATAACTGTTTAATACCTACTGATATGGGAATCTTAAAATCGCAAATAGCTGTATCTCTTGATGGGTTTATTGCCCGTAAAGATGGTGAAATTGACTGGATTACAAAAGAAGTAAAAGAATCTATCAACAAAGTTTATAGTTCCGCAGAAACGCTGATTTCCGGCACAAATACCTATAATTTTATTTTTGAACGCTGGGGTGGTTGGCCATACAAAAGTAAAAAGACTTTTGTTGTCACAAATACCCCTATAAATACTATTCAGGAAGAATATTTAGCTTTCATAACCGACAATCCTTTCGATGTTATTCAAGGATTGAAAAAAGGAATGGAATCCGATTTGGTAGTTATTGGGGGCGGTAAACTTATCACATCTTTAATCAATAATCAACTGCTGGATGAATTGACAATTTACACAGTTCCTATCATGTTGGGAGAAGGTGTTTCTTTTATCGGAAAAACAATCGGTTCAGAATGGGAATTATCAGATTGTCATTCACTGGATGGTGGAATATTATGTGCAACATATAATTTTAGGTATGAATTAAACTGAAAAGCACCCAGTGTCCCCACCGGGTGCTAACCACAAAAATCCTCAATTACGGATAGCATAAAATCTATTCATAATGGAATTTTCTGTGGTAAAGATACGGAATTTCGGATTATTTCCTTGATTTCCCTTTCTTTTCAGGGAAAACGAATACCACATTGAACTGGTCGTCAAAAGCCAGTGAAGCATCAAAGGGCTTTCCGGCTTTACTCCTGAAACCTTTTATCATTCCGGTTTTCTTCGCTGTTACCAGTTCCGTAATCTGTTTATCCGTTAATTGCTTATCACTTTTATTTCGGAAGATAACCAGCCCGCAATCAGTATTATCACACTTTGCTACTTTCGGATACAGCAGGATCCGACCTGTCCCGCATTTCGGGCAGGTTAAATCCTGCTGCGTTGATAAGGTGAGCTGCACCCCTAAAAGTTCGCTGGTTATCTGTGAAGCATGAACTTCTGTACTTTTATGGAAGGTGTCGGGATTCATTTCCCCGCTTTCAATCTTGGATAGTGCGTTTTCCCACATACCTGTCATTTCCACATCTGCGATTTTCTTGTCCCGGACTATATCGTAAACCGCCAGTCCCTTTTCTGTCGGCACAAGAGCTTTCTTCTCCCGGATAATATACTGGCGGGTAAAGAGAGTTTCAATAATCGCTGCCCGTGTCGCTGGCGTACCGATACCGGAATCCTTCATACTGGCTTTCAGTTCTGCATCTTCCAGTTCCTTTCCTGCATTTTCCATAGCCGACAACAAAGAACTTTCCGTATGTAACGGCTTGGGCTTAGTCTGCTTTTCCAGTAACTCAATATCGGAGAGGGGTAAATTTTCACCTTCTTTTAATGCTGGTAAAACTGTATTTTCTTCGCCTTCTTCTTGGGCGTTGAAAACAGTCCGCCATCCGGCAGACTTTATTACTGTTCCTTTCACTGCAAAAATACTCTCGCCACTGGTGAGAGAAATTGAAGTAACTTCCTTGACACACTTTTGCGAGAAAGCTTCCAGCATCCTTCCGGCAACCAGTTCATATATTGCCTGTTCATCCGCCTGTAAACTTCCGGGCTTATTTTCGGTAATAATCAGGGCGTGGTGGTCGGTAACTTTCTTATCGTCCACCGAACGCCGATTCAGACTGCTGCCTTTCATTGATTTTGCGTAGCCGGCAAACCGGTCGTAAGTTTCCAGTAGGGAAATACGTTCTGGTATTTCATCGAAAACATCCTGTGATATATAACGGCTTCCGGTTCGGGGGTATGAAATCAGCTTGCATTCATACAGTTTTTGTGCAATAGACAGCGTTTTATCTGCGGAGAAATTAAGTTTTGTATTGGCTTCCTTTTGCAAGGTGGTAAGGTCATACAAAAGCGGTGGCTCTTGGTTCACTTCCTTGCATTCTACCGATTTAACCTGCACCTGACCGCTATCCTTTATTATTTGCAACTTGTCGATGGCAGGTTGCTGGCTATCGAATTTTTCTTCTGAAAGGGCTGAAAACTCGATGCTGTCTTTCCCGGTGTGTAATTTCAGTTGCCAATACTTCTGTGGAACGAAGTTCTTGTTCTCAAGATAACGGGAACATATCATCGCCAGCGTGGGTGTCTGTACCCGTCCCAAAGAATATGTCCCTCTTCCGGCAGCTATACTTAACGCTTGGGAAGCATTAATGCCGATAAGCCAATCTGCTTCGCTTCTTGCCTTTGCCGACCGGAAAAGGTTATCGTACATTGTCCCGTCCTTGAGATTCTGCAATCCGTCCCGGATGGCTTTATCCGTCAGGCTGCTTATCCATAAGCGGACGAAAGGTTTCCGACACTCAAGATATTGGTAAATGTACCTGAATATCAGTTCACCTTCTCTTCCGGCATCAGTTGCAACGATAATCTTATCGCACTGGTCGAATATTTCTTTAATAATCTTGAGTTGCTTAACCGTCCCAGTATCGGGCTTATATCCTTTGTCGGTTTTTATCTGACGGGGAATAAGCTGGAATGACTGCGGTAGTATGGGTAAATTTTCCCGCCTGAAGTTTTCGATTCCGTAGGCATCAGGCATGGCAAGTCCTACCAAATGACCGAACGCCCAGGTAACGATGTATCCGTTACCTGAAATGTTCCCGTCATTCTTTTTTGTTGCACCCAGTACGGTGGCTATATCCCTTGCCACACTGGGCTTTTCTGCTATTACTGCTATCATTATATAATTGGATTTTTGTGGTTAATAATTATTTCATTTTGCGACCTTGCGACTTTTTAGGTTTGTCGGGCTTCTGTTCTTCTTTCTTTTCTTCCCGCTTTTTCTTCTGTTCCCCGGTAGGTGTAGCTTGTCCGGGCTTCAAAGGTTCTTTCGTATGCTTGGTCGCTTCGTTCGTTTTGCCTTCGGAATTGACCGCTACCTGTGTTTTATGTTCGTTGGCAGGGGTTATTTCTTTGGCTTTCTCTTTCGCTTTATCAGGATTGAATTTGTAAAAATCCAGCTTTCCTTTTTCATGGTTTACCTTTACATAGGCGTTATATTCCTGACCTTCTTTATCTTTCAACCCTTTTACATAGATGGTTTTATCCGCCCGCAAATCAGCCTGCTGTTTGTCGGATAATTCCACTCCTGCAAGGGATTTGGGAATACGCACCCCTTCGGGCTGGTCGTTCCTCTGCTGTTGTCCCTGTTGCTGGGTATGCTTTTGCTCTTTTTCGGGAAAGATAAATTCAAGGCTGCGTTTTTCCGCATTGACCTGAACGAAGGCAGAAAACGGTTTATTCTTGGCGGAAATCATATTTTCAAGGAATACCGCTTTACCTTCCATCAGGGCAGCTTTCTGTTTTTCATCCAGCTTAACACCTTTTATTTCATCGGGTAGTTTGAGGGACGAAGCCTTCATGGATACCAGTTCATTGGTCTGTTTGTCGATACTGATAAAAGAAGGTACAAGTTCACCTGTGCGATAGTTCTTTACATCAACAATTCTACCTATGTTTCCGGTTTCCCGGAGATTCTTTTTGTCTTCATCGGTAAACTGGTGTCCAAAGAACGGACGGTCAAGTTCCGGTTCTTTACGGATACCATGAATTGCCAAAACCACATTTCCTTCACTGTCCGGACGAAACGAAAGACGGGCATCCGTTTTCATTACCATTGACCCGAAGTTGGCTTCAATTGGAAAAGTGGAAGGCGACTTATATCCTCGCAGCATAGGTTCTAATGCCTTTGACTTCTCAAGCTGTTCTTTGGTGATTCCCAGATTTTTCAGGTCGTCCCAGTTAATTTTGTTAGGGTCGATGAAATACTTATTCGTATCGGCTGGCTTCTGTTCCTGTGTAGTGGATTCCTTTGGAACTTCCGGTTTCGGTTCTTTCGGCTCGATACGGATTTTATCAAGTATTTCATCCGCAGCAGGTGTCGGATTCTTGATATTCTCCTGAATGATTTTTACTGTCCGTTCGGTATCTTCGGGTGCTATTTTGAAGAAACTGAAACGGGTCGGGTCTTTTAGCTGGTTGAAAAAGTTCTTCAAGAAATTTTCAAGTGCGTTCCCCTGCTTATCCACTTTCAGGAAATCGTTGTTATGTTCCTGCTTTGGCGGAACAGTTTGCAGTTCCCCGTTTTCATCAATACCCTTTACGGCATTAATCGTTTTCTTTTCCTTGTCAAAGACAAGAAGAATTTCCATCATCTGTTCATCAGAGCCGGACTTGTTGTTTGAATTTACATCCATAACTTTAATTTTTAATGGTTAATAAAAAACTTATCGAATTAAAAGTACGGATGAAATAGTGTATATATTAAGTTGTGGCGTTAGGTGGCTGTATATGACCTTATTTGTCTTATTCCCAAACACAAAGACGGTTATATCCTTTGTTTTTGTTAAATTTGCACTATTATTCAAAATGTAATTATGGCAACAAGAAGAAAGTGTTTCACGCAGCCAACGTTAGAAGTTATTTCTAAAATATTAGGTGATACGAATGAAGGACTAACGGGTAGTGAAATCCAATACTTATTAATGCAAAGTCAAATAGCAGATATAGAACCAGCACTAACAAAATGGAGAAGATTGTATAGTGCATTTGCGAACTATCAGAATATAAATCAATGTTCAAATTCTATTCTGAATTTTATTGCATTAGCATTAGCACCAGCGAAGTATGTTGATTGCCCCGAAATATTTACAGAAAAACGAAATCTGATAAATCAACAATTAAGTTTTATAGGATACCAATTTAATGATAATGGTAAGTTTAGTGAAATTACACAGGCAACTACAATTTCCGAAGCCCAAAGAAAGGCTAATGATTTGAAAACGAAGTTGGAACAGAGAAAAGCACATGCCGATATTTTCAAATACTGCAAAGCAGAACTATTAGCAAGCAATTACTTTCATTCTGTTTTTGAAGCTAACAAAGGATTATTCCAAAGAATCAGAGATTTATCCTTGCATAATGACGATGGCAATAGATTAATTGAATATGTTTTCAGTAGTACCCCAGTATTGATAATAAATAACTATCAGTCAAAATCGGAACAGGACGAACATAAAGGATTCTGTAATATTCTAAAAGGATTATGTGGTATGTTCCGTAATCCAGAAGCCCACGAGCCAAAAATCAGTTGGGAGATTACAGAACAAGATGCGCTTGAAATATTATCAATGATTTCATATTGTCATAGAAGATTAGATAATGCACAAAAAATAAGATAACTAATTATGGGAGAAACTTATAGAACAGGAAAAGATGGAAAAAAGGTTACATTTCCATCGACTGGGTACACGTATAGAGAGGGAAAAGATGGTCGGGTAATAGCGTTTCCATCTACTGGTTACACATACAGAGAGGGTAAAGATGGCAGAGTAGTGGCTTTCCCATCTACTGGATATACATACAGAGAGGGAAAAGATGGTAGAGTAATAGCGTTTCCATCAACTGGTTATACATACAGAGAGGGTAAAGATGGCAGAATAGTAGCTTTCCCATCTACTGGATATACATATAGAGAAGGTAAAGATGGTAGAGTAGTAGCCTTTCCTTCGACTGGATATTCGTACAAAGAAAATAGTAAAGGAAGAATCGTTCCAACAAAAAATAAATAGCCCCAAAATTGAGGCTATTTATTTTTTATTTTATTCTTCGGATTTCACCAAATGCTGCAACTCCGGGTCGCTTTTGATGCGCTCCATTTCATCAATAACAATCTGCTTTACATCCTGCTTTATCCGCTCGTAATTAAGCTGGATTTGCTCTTTCATCAGGTCGTTGCCATCTGCATCCCGGAAGTCGATAATCTCCGGTATCTTTTCATAGCGGGCTGTTTCACGCTTTACCTTCTCGTTATCCACTACGATTTCAGCATGGAAAATCTTTTGGTCTATCCGTTCATCGAAATTATCACTGACCGCACCCACAAACATTCCCTGCGTAAGATTCGATATTTTACTGGCAGGTATCAAACTATCCATCTGCGTACTGATTGAGGTTGATTTATCCTGACGGTTGATTGTCATAGACTGACGTTTCTGCAAAACTTTCCCGAAACGGTCTGACAATGTTTTTGCTGTTTCTCCTACAACCTGACCGCTAAAAATATTTCCAACTGTATTTTGGATTACTTTACTTTCCTTATCGCCATAATCCCTTGTTAGCTGGCTGTAATCCTGAAAGCCCAAACAGACTGCTACTTTATTGGAACGGGCAGTAGCTATCAGGTTATCCAATCCCCGGAAATAAATGGTCGGTAACTCGTCAATAATAACCGAACTTTTAAGCTGTCCTTTCTTGTTAATTAGCTTCACTATACGACTGTTGTACAGTCCCAAAGCGGCGGAATAAATATTCTGCCTATCGGGATTGTTTCCGACACAAAGTATTTTCGGTTCGTCCGGGTTGTTTATATCCAGTGTAAAATCATCACCTGTCATTACCCAGTACAATGCCGGACTTATCATTCTTGATAGTGGGATTTTTGCCGATGCGATTTGCCCCTGTAACTGGTCTTGGGCTTGGGATTCCCACGCATCCATAAAGGGAGAAAGATAGTTTTCCAACTCCGGGTAGGAAGTCAGAATAACAAATGTGTCTGCATACTTCCGGTTCAGGAACTCGATGGCGTGTGGGAATGTGCAATACTTTCCACCCTTATATATCTTGAGAAACCAAATAATCGCTGCCAGCAGGATAATCGGAGATTCCACAAAGAAGTCGCCTTGCTTCTGAATCCAGCTTCTGTTCAGGTTCAGCATAATGGTGTATGCCGATTCATAAGCATCCGATATATCTGTCATAAAAGCCGGATTGATAGGGTTACATCGGTGGCTTCGGCGTGGGTCGTCAAAATTTATCACATAGAATGTGGGCTTTACCTTATAAGCATCCGAATGGTTCATCAAATGATTGTAAGCGATTTCCGATAAGTCCGGGAACTTATAATCATAACAGTAAAGTGCAAAACCCTTCTCTATCTGCTGTTTAATGTAATTATTCACCACTGCATAGGATTTACCACTACCGGGAGTACCCAGCACAATAGTAGCCCGGAACGGGTTCACCACGTTTATCCATCCTTTGTGCTGTTTTTTCTTATACCAAAAACGTGATGGAAGATTTACTGAATATTCATTCTCCATCAGGCGGGTTTCCTGCATGAAGCTTTCGTTCTCCAAATTGAAAACATCGTCCATCATATTATTTTTGAGTAGCCGGGACATCCAGACCCCAGCAACCAGTAAACATAAATATCCGCCAGCCATTGACAGGATATAAAAGGTAGCGTTCGCCGAAAGTGGTAATGGCAAATACAGCATCCACCAGTTCAGGAAAAACAGGATAAAACCAATAGCAAGGAAAACGTAAATCTTTGTCCATGTTACCTTTTCTTCCTTCACTCCTTTTGTTCCCAAACAACTCAAAGCAAGGAATATCACTGCAAATACTTTCGTTATCAGGATATGGCTAAATAGCCCTGCGGTTCGCTGAAAGTTTAATAGTATCTTATCGAGTACGCCGATATTGATACCCCAGTTTACTATCGACTGGTAACAAAACCAGTAGATATTGATTACCACAAATAAAATACTGATTGCCCGCATAAAGTCCATGACTTTGGCAAGTCCTCTTAAATCATCTTCATTTTGCATAATTGATTATTTTTATAGATTGTTATTACATCTGCCGTCCGTAACGGCGTTTTTTCTTTTTCTTGGGAGTTGGCGGAGTTTTATCATTCCCTGCCGATGAATCGCTGCCACCGGGCAGGATACTGAAAAGGCTTCCGATTGTAGATTCCCCGTTTTCAGATTGCCGTTCTAACGGCACGAACGGTTCTGCCAAAGGTGTGAACGGTTCTTTCGGAACAGCCTGTTTTGTGTGTCCCTCGTTTACATGGGATTCTCTAAACAGGTCATTAAATACATTGGCTGAAAATTCCTTCCCTAAACGAGAGCCGTTCAGGACGGCTTTGTTTTCGTGGTCGATAAAGGTTGCACCATATATGCGCCCTTCCGGGTTCTGCCGGAATACGACTTCAATTCCTTTATCTTTCAGGTTCTTTTCAAATTGTTCCTTTGAGCCGGAAGCTTTCAACGCTTCGCTTACCCGACCTTTGATATTGGCTTTCAGTTTGCCGTCTTTCCATTTGGTTGCTGCTTGTCCTATCCTGCGTTCCAATGCTTCATAACCGACCGACTTACCCAGCCGGGAAGACTTGATGGGATTACCCAGCTTTTCGCCTTTATCATCGGTTGCGGAATAGACAATACCATTATACGCCTTGCCCCGAACTTCACCTTTAACTTCTTCCGCACGTACATTATAAATTGATAACAGAGTATTCAGTTCCCCGATACTTTGGAACTGGTAAGTGTTTACTACGCCTTTAACCGTATTGGAAAGCTGGTGCTTTACATCACCCGCAGCATAATCGACCTTTCGGAACTGGTGGTGTTCCTGCTGTTGTTTCTTTTCGGCAGGATGCAGACCATATTTTGCTTCCAGTTCCCGTGTAATATCCTTGCTCCGGCGATGTTCAAACTTATCATTCAGTTTTTTGCCGTTCTCGTCCACCCGCAGGGATACGATATGCAGGTGGTGACGGTCGATGTCTTCATGCTTGTAAACCATGTAGGGCTGATTCCCATAGCCCAGCTTCTCCATATATTCCTGTGCAATCTCCGATAACTGTTCATCCGAAAGTTTATCATCCGGGTGCGGATTCAGGGATATATGAATTATGGGCTTTTCGGTTTTGATGTCTTGGGGCAGGTGCATTTCAAAACTTTCCAAGCAACGCTGGATATTGAAATTACCATCTTCACTTTCAAACATCCGGTTGCTGAAAAGTACCTTGCCTTGTTCTTCATCAACCTTATTCTGATTGTATGCCAGCGCACCGAAAAGCGAACTTCCCACATTTATTTTTGCAACCATCGCTGTTCAAATTCCTGTGTGAGTTCGATAATTTTCCGGCTTAATACCACCAGTTCTTCGGTCGCCTTTTCCAATTTATAGAGAAAAGAAAGGGCTTTCTTTTCGGTAAAATTGGTATTCAGAGCCTTCACAACCTGATTATAGTTCACGCCTATTGCCCGGAATTGAGCGTAAAAAGTTGTCAGGCGTGTGTAATAATCGACTGCTGCCTTATCAATTTTTATCACTTTGAATGAACCGCCAAAAATTCTTTCTATGATAAAATGCGCTTTCGTCCGCATACCGGACTGTTCAAAAAGAGCCAAAAAACGGGCATGGTCAGTTGCATTGAAGCTGACCGAATACCGGAAAACTGCCGGGTCTGCCTTTGGCTTTCGTCCTTTGCCACCGGATTGTGGCACATTCGTTTTTTCTTTTCCCATACCATTATTTTTTTAAGGGTTTACGACTTCGGAGTACAACCCATCCCGGCTTGTCCGGGCAAGGGGTTCTAAGCTGCTGAAAGAATTTCAAGCTGCGCAGAACACACCTTGCTATTTGCACGGCGCAAATAAAATCCGTCATGGGACGGATTAGCAGTTAGCCATAAGGTGAATGAACTCCGGGAAGCTACCGAACGGATACCTTTTTATCGGTTCAAATAGGATTCCGATGCAAAGTAACAGGGATTAATTATGCTGTGCCATAGCACATTATAGGACAAGCAAAGCCATCTAAAGCCATACGAAGCCACTTTCAAAAACGGACGGTTTTTCTCCATTTATTTGCGGTCAGAATCAGTATTGAAATAGATAAGTAAAGCGGTAAATACCGATAGAAATATTGGAATGAACTGGGCAATATGGAAAGACTGGTTTACTGATTTCAAGAAAGCAAGAAATACTGAAATCAATATTTCAAGCAATCAATAAAACAATATGTCTGCAAGTCGATAAAGACAGATTGAATTACAGATAACAATATGGAAATCAATACTGCACAGAATGAAGCAGTCAATCAATAATGAAGTAAAACAATAAAGAATTAAAGAAATGAAGAAAGAAACATTATTCGTAGCCTTCTCCACCCAAAAGGGCGGGGTCGGTAAAACCACTTTCACGGTATTGGTGGCAAGCTATCTCTACTACCTGAAAGGCTACAATGTAGCGGTTGTCGATTGCGACTACCCGCAGCACAGTATCAGTGCCATGCGTAAACGGGACGGTGAACAGGTAAACAACGATACCAATTACAAGGTGCTTGCCTTTAACCAGTTCAAAGCATTGGGAAAGAAAGCCTATCCGGTCTTGTGCAGCACTCCCGAAGCTGCCATCAGTACAGCCGAAGAGTTCCTGAAAACAGAGCCGATGGAAATAGATGTGGTCTTTTTCGACCTGCCGGGAACTGTGAACAGCGAAGGTATCATCAGTTCGCTGGCTTCTATGGACTACATCTTTACACCGATTACCGCCGACCGGGTGGTACTGGAAAGTAGCCTTTCATTCGCCATGACAGTAAACAACCTGCTGGTACAGAATGAAGTTTACCGGATACAAGGCTTGCACCTGTTTTGGAATCAGGTCGATGGCAGGGAGAAAACCGACTTGTATAGAATTTACGAAAATACTATCGGCGAACTGAAATTACCCCTCATGAAAACCTTTATCCCGGATACCAAACGCTACAAAAAGGAACTGTCCGGTGATAAGACTTCTGTCTTCCGTTCCACACTGTTCCCTGCGGATAAGCGAATGATAAAAGGCAGCAACCTTGAAGAATTGGTGGCTGAAATAGGATACATTATAAAACTATACTAATATGGCAAAACAGGAAAAAGTACAGGTGGATGAAGATTTTATGAAAGAAATCATTTCACAGGGTTTACCCATGAAACAGGAAATTTCACCTAAAGCAGTAAGTAAAGAACCGGATACGCCGGAAGTTATACAGGAAACTGTGGAAGAACCTGTCCGGCAACCGGAAGCAAAAACCATCCGGGAAACTACCCGCCGGAAGAAAAGTACCCCTGCCGATTACCGGGAAACCTATTTCCAGAAAATGGAACTTCCCGACCGCCAGCCGATATATGTAAGTCGTTCCACCCATGAAAAATTAATGAAAATAGTAATGGTTATCGGTGAACGAAAAGCGACTGTAAGCAGCTATGTGGAAACAATTATCCTGAATCACTTCGACCAGTATCAGGACGAAATCAACGAACTGTATAAGAAAACTTTTGAAAGCCCGATATGATACTAAAATTAATGATAGCTGGGGTTGTCCTTTACTACCTCGTCCTGTTTTGTCGGTTCAGGAAGGAAGCAAACAATTCCCCTTCCAAAAGTCCCGGCAACCGTAAAAACGAAAGGGCTGTCGTAGGAAAAACTACCTTCCGGTTAAGACAAGTAACGCCATCCGAAGACACTGAAAGCCAGTTTTCTAAAGGGGTTGATAATGCTTCTATATTTGCCCCGGCTGACACGGAAGATACCCCGCAGCCGATGGATGTTGAATTTGAAATGAAGTATGAAGATGAAGTACCGGAAGATGAACTGGAAGCGGAAGAAATCGCACTTATCACTGGCGGTGAAGGTCAGTCGGCACGGGGTATCTCCTTTGAAGAAATGGCACAAGCAGTACAGGTCGTTAGGGAGCAGGAAGCCCCGGAAGAAGAGGAACGGAAAGCCCTGCAAACCTTGTCGGTTATGCAACAAACCAGCCTGTACGACACAATGATGGAACAGATAAACGGGGGCATGGTACGGGTGGCGGAAATGCTGGGTAAATATGATGCTGTATTTATCGCCCCGCCAAACGAAACCAGCCCCGAAGATTTACAGGCGTTCGATATGAACGACTATATGTAGAACCTTTAAAACGAATCAGGTATGAAAGAAAAAGATTACGGTTAGCTGGGCTTAACCATTCAAAAGAGGTCAGAAGACCAACCACAAAAATTCTCAATTATTAATCCCGCCGGAATAGCGGACTATCCACCCGCTTTCCGGCATCATAAAATCAAGTTTATAATGAAAAAGAAAATATTTCTTTCCGCAGCCATCGTCTTGGCTGCAACTTCCGCATTTGCACAGGGCAACGGCGTAGGTGGTATTACAGAAGCTACAAACATGGTTACCAGCTATTTTGACCCGGCGACAAAGTTGGTGTATGCCATTGGGGCTGTCGTTGGTTTGATTGGGGGTGTAAAGGTGTATAACAAGTTCAGTTCGGGTGACCCGGATACAAGCAAAACCGCAGCTTCATGGTTCGGGGCTTGTATCTTCCTGATTGTGGCTGCTACCATCCTTCGTTCATTCTTCCTGTAATCATAGGTGTTATGATTAGCTATTCAATTAACAGGGGGATTGGAAAACCTGCGGAGTTCAAAGGGCTTCGCAGCCAATACCTTTTCATTTTTGCAGGCGGGCTACTTGCCGTCTTCGTATTGTTCATCATTCTTTACATGATAGGTATAAACCAGTGGGTTTGCATCGGGTTCGGGGTCGTAGCGGCTTCGGCTCTTGTGTACTTCACTTTTATGCTGAATGATAAATACGGTACTCACGGTCTTATGAAAATGACCGCCCGCAAAAGCCATCCCCGGTACATTATCAACCGGAAAGCCATCCCCCGATTATTCACCTATAAAAGACAGAAGCACGCATGAGGAATATATTAAAAGCTGCCACATTGGAAAGTAAATTTCCCCTGCTGGCAGCCGAACACGATTGTATCATCAGTAAGGATGCCGATATTACGGTGGCGTTCCGGGTTGAACTACCCGAACTGTTCACCGTTACCGGGGTCGAATACGAAGCGATACATTCCGCTTGGCATAAGGCAATCAAAGTATTGCCCGATTACAGTATTGTGCATAAGCAGGACTGGTTTATTAAGGAAAACTATACCCCTGAAATTCAAAAGGATGGGTTAAGTTTCCTGTCCCGAAGCTTTGAACGGCATTTCAATGAAAGACCGTTCCTGAATCATACCTGTTACCTGTTCCTGACTAAAACCACAAAGGAAAGAAGCCGTACCCAAAGTAATTTTAATACGCTTTGCCGGGGCTTCATCATTCCAAAGGAAATTCAGGATAAGGAAACCGTAACGAAGTTTTTGGAATCGGTCGGGCAGTTTGAACGGATAATGAACGATTCGGGATTTATCACCCTTACCCGCCTGACTTCGGATGATATTACCGGAACGCCGGAAAAAGCTGGGATTATTGAAAAATACTTTTCCCTGTCGCAGAGTGATACGACTACACTACTGGATATGCAACTGAACCCCGAAGATATGCGTATCGGCGATAATATTTTATGCTTGCATACGCTTTCGGATGTGGAAGACCTGCCGGGTGCGGTTACTACTGATTCCCGTTACGAAAAGCTGTCCACCGACCGTAGCGACTGCCGTTTGTCGTTCGCTTCGCCTGTGGGCGTATTGCTTTCCTGTAACCATATCTATAACCAGTATATCTTTATAGACGACCATACGGAGAACCTGAAACGCTTTGAGAAGCAAGCCCGTAATATGCATTCGCTGTCTAAATACAGCCGTTCCAATCAGGTGAACAAAGAGTGGATAGAGGAATACCTGAACGAAGCGCACAGTCAGGGTTTGACCTCCGTTCGCTGCCATTGCAACGTAATGGCATGGGCGGATGATAAAGAGGAATTAAAGCATATCAAAAATGATGTGGGAAGCCAGCTTGCCTTGATGGAGTGCAAGCCCCGTCACAATACAATGGATACCCCGACCCTTTACTGGGCGGGTATCCCCGGCAATGAAGCCGATTTTCCGGCGGAAGAATCCTTCTTTACATTTATTGAACAGGCTTTGTGCTTCTTCACGGAAGAAACGAACTACCAATCATCACCCAGCCCTTTCGGGATTAAGATGGTGGACAGACTTACCGGAAAACCACTTCACATTGATATTTCCGATTTGCCCATGAAAAAAGGAATTATTACGAACCGTAATAAATTCATTCTTGGGCCGAGCGGAAGTGGGAAATCCTTCTTTACCAACCACATGGTACGTCAATATTACGAACAGGGTACACACGTCCTGTTAGTGGATACCGGAAATTCCTATCAGGGATTATGCGAATTAATCCACCGGAAGACTGGCGGGAAAGATGGCGTGTATTTTACATATACCGAAGATAACCCGATTTCATTTAATCCATTCTATACCGAAGATAATGTCTTCGATATTGAGAAACGGGAATCCATCAAAACGCTTATCCTGACCTTGTGGAAACAGGAACATGAAAAACCCACCGGGGCGGAAAGCGTTGCCTTGTCCAATGCTGTAAGCGATTTTATTAACCTGATTACACAGGATAAGTCCATCGTACCCAGTTTTAATTCCTTTTACGAATTTATCAAAAATGAATACCGGAATAACCTGAACGAACAGAATGTCAGGGAAAAGGATTTCGATATTGATAATTTCCTATTCGTGTTGCAACCTTTCTATAAAGGTGGTGAATACGATTACCTGTTGAACTCGGATAAGGAACTGGATTTGTTGAACAAACGCTTCATCGTTTTTGAGGTAGATGCCATCAAAGATAACCCCGTACTTTTTCCTGTGGTTACAATCATATTGATGGAAGTTTTCATCAACAAAATGAGGCGGTTAAAGGGAATCCGTAAGATGCTGCTTTTGGAAGAAGCGTGGAAGGCTATCGCCAAAGATAGCATGGCACATTATCTGAAATACCTGTTCAAAACGGTGCGTAAATACTTCGGTGAAGCGGTGGTGGTAACGCAGGAAGTGGACGATATTGTCCATTCTCCCATTGTGAAAGAATCCATCATAACGAACTCCGACTGTAAAATTCTGCTCGACCAGCGCAAATACATGAACAAGTTTGACAGTATCCAAGCGATGCTGGGTTTGACCGACAAAGAAAAAGCGCAAATACTTTCCATCAACATGGCGAACCATCCGGGACGGAAATACAAAGAAGTATGGATTGGACTGGGTGGCGTACAATCGGCTGTCTATGCCACAGAAGTAAGTTTGGAAGAGTATTACGCATTTACAACGGAAGAAACTGAAAAACTCGAACTGTTCCAACTTGCCGATAGGCTGGATGGCGACCTTGAGTTAGCTATTAAACAGCTTGCCGAAAGCAAGCGTAATCCTAATTAAAATCAAATCAATATGAAACAAATAAAAATCATCTTCCCGGTTCTTCTCTGTGCTATTCTACTGGCTTTGTCTTCCTGTAATGAAACAAACGCCGACCGACTGAAAGCCATGTGCGGTCATTGGGAAAGCGTTACAAACCGACCATCATTCACGGTCTTTGAAAGTGCGGATGGCTATAAAGTAACCATGCAACGAAGAACCCGCAGGGGTGAAACCCGTGCGGAAACCTATCAAATCATAGAAAAGGACGGATACCTGTTTATCGAAACAGGATTTTCCATACTGGTAAGCTATGATAGTGAAACCGACCGGATACTATTATCCTCCGGCGGTGAATATGTAAGAAGTAAAAAACAATCAAAAAATTAAAGCGATGAAAACAAAAATAATGATGTTAGTCGTGGCACTCTGCCTGTTTGCAGGTAACGCCAGCGCACAATGGGCGGTCATTGACCCGACAAATTTGGCTCAGGGTATTGTCAATACTACCAAAGAAATTGCACAGACTTCAAAAATTGTAGGCAATACGGTAGATACTTTCAAGGAAACCAAGAAATTGTACGACCAAGGCAAGCAATATTATGATGCCTTGAAATCGGTAAACAATTTAGTGAAAGATGCCCGCAAAGTACAGAAAACCGTGCTTTTGCTGGGTGAGATTACTGATATATACGTTACCAACTTCCAGCTAATGTTATCGGATAAGAACTTCCGACCGGAAGAACTCAACGCCATTGCTTTCGGATATTCCAAACTGCTGGAAGAAAGTTCGGATGTATTGACCGAACTTAAAAATGTTGTGAATATCAACGGGCTGTCCATGACCGATGCCGAACGTATGGAACGGATAGACAAAGCATATAATTCCGTATTGAATTACCGGAATTTGGTTTCCTACTATACCCGTAAAAATATATCCGTGTCTTATCTGCGGGCAAAGAAAATCAGCGACACCGACCGTGTGATAGCCTTGTATGGAACTGCTAACGATAGATACTGGTAATTATGACGTTGTTAGCCGTTGATTGGGGAAACCTGCATGAGATTCTGAAAAATCTCTATGTGGATATGATGCCCCTGTGCAGTAATATGACTGGGGTAGCCAAAGGTGTGGCGGGATTGGGTGCATTGTTCTATGTGGCAGCGAAGGTATGGCAAGCCTTATCGAGAGCTGAACCGATAGACGTGTACCCGCTTTTGCGACCGTTCGCCATTGGTCTGTGCATTATGTTCTTTCCGACTATCGTACTGGGAACGATAAACAGTGTATTATCCCCGGTAGTAAAAGGAACGAATCAAATACTGGAAGGACAGACCTTTGATATGAATAAATACCGGGAACTGAAAGATAAAAAGGAGTATGAAGCCATGCTTCGGAATCCTGAAACCGCTTATCTCGTTTCTGATGAAGAGTTCGACAAGCAACTGGATGAACTTGGATGGTCGCCTTCGGATTTGATTACGACAATGGGGATGTATATGGAACGGGCTTCTTACAATATAAAGAAAGCCGTCCGGGACTGGTTCAGGGAACTGTTGGAAATACTCTTTCAAGCTGCTGCCCTTGTCATAGATACGATACGGACGTTTTATTTGATTGTATTAGCCATACTTGGCCCGATTGCTTTTGCAATATCGGTCTATGATGGCTTCCAATCAACCTTAACACAATGGATAACACGCTATGTAAGTGTGTACCTGTGGCTTCCCGTATCGGATTTATTCAGTTCCATTCTTGCCCGGATTCAGGTCTTAATGCTGGAACGTGATTTACAATTATTGGACGACCCCAGTTTTATACCCGACAGTTCCAATACGGTTTACATCATTTTTATGATTATAGGAATTGTGGGATACTTTACCATCCCGACTGTATCCAACTGGATTATTCAGGCTGGCGGATTGGGTGGTATGAACCGGAATCTTTCTAAAACAGCAAGTGGTGGTGGAAACCTTGCGGGTGCAGCAGCCGGGGCAGTAGGTGGAAACATCGCCGGAAAATTAATTAAAAAATAAACAGTAAAAATATGGAGTTTAAAAGTTTAAAAAATATAGAAACCAGTTTCAAGCAAATACGCCTGTTCGGGATTGTATTTGTATGCCTGTGTGCCGGGATTGTGGGTTATGCCCTTTGGAACTCGTACAGTTTTGCAGAAAAACAGCGTGAAAAGATTTACGTTCTCGATGGGGGTAAATCCCTTATGTTGGCACTTTCGCAGGACTTATCACAGAATCGTCCCGTGGAAGCAAAGGAACACGTTCGGCGTTTCCACGAACTCTTTTTTACCCTGTCGCCGGATAAGAACGCCATTGAATCGAACATACAGCGTTCCTTATACTTGGCGGATAAAAGTGCTTTCAATTACTATAAGGACTTATCCGAAAAGGGGTATTATAACCGTATCATTTCCGGGAACATCAACCAGTCGGTACAGGTGGACAGTGTAATATGCAACTTTGACCACTATCCCTATCAGGTGGCGACCTATGCCCGGCAAATGATTATCCGGGAAAGCAGTGTTACCGAAAGAAGCCTTGTTACCCGATGCCGGTTGCTGAACTCTGTAAGGAGTGATAACAACCCACATGGATTTACCATTGAAGCTTTCGAGATTACGGAGAATAAGGATTTACAAGTATTAAAACGGTAGAGCTATGGTAAAGAAATCATTAATAAACCTGCGGGACTGGATAGATGATAAGTTGCGTTACGCTTGCGGAAGCCTGTCGAAAGATGCCCGGATAATCATTATCATAACCTTTATTCTCGGTGGTAGCATCCTATCTATTTACTGGACGGTTTCTTCCATATATAATATAGGAAAGAAGAGTGCAGAGAAAGAATTTATGGAGATAAGGCACATTGAACGCTTGGAACTGGAACGAAAAGACAGTATAAACCATTATCAATTACAAAAATATGGAACAGAATCAGAATTTGAATCAGGAAACGAGTAACAACAAAGAAAGGAAAGAGAAAAAACAGCTTTCCCCGCAGGAATTACAGAAACGGAAGAAACTAATCATCTTCCCTTTGATGTTCCTTGCCTTTGCCGGATGTATGTGGCTGATATTTGCCCCGTCCTCAAAAGACGAAGTAAAGCCGGACGAAATCGGCGGTTTTAATGCCGATATTCCATTACCCAAAGAAGACGGGATATATAGCGATAAAAAGACGGCTTATGAACAGGAATCCATGAAATCCAAACAGGAAGACCGGATGCGTTCTTTGCAGGACTTCGGATTTACATTGGGTGAAGAAAATAAGGTTACGGATAATTTGAGCCTGACCGCCGACCTGCCGGAAGAACAACCAGCAAGGAACAACCGGAGTTACTACGGCGGTTCTTCCCGTAATAGTTCTTATGTGCAATCTTCGGCTTACGCCTATCAGGATATAAACCGCCAGTTGGGAAGTTTCTACGAAACACCCAAAGAAGACCCGGAAAAAGAAGAACTGGCACGGAAGATTGAAGAACTGGAATCCCGGCTGTACGAACGGGAGAATACCCAAAGTACGGCAGACGAACAACTGGCACTACTTGAAAAATCCTATGAATTGGCAGCCAAATACATGAACGGCGGGCAGGAACAGGCAGTGAAACAGGTAACACCCACTGCATCCATACAGGGAAAGGTTCAGGCGTTGCCTGTGCAAGCGGTAACAGAACAGACCGTTTCGGGACTGCAAGTGCCTATGAGTGATGCGGAGTTTATCGCAGCATATAGCCAGCCCCGGAACTTTGGATTTAATACGGCGGTCGGAACTGAGTCGTTAATGGGAAAGAATACAATTCTTGCCTGTATCCATGAAGACCAGTCGGTGATGGACGGGCAGAATGTCCGGCTTCGCCTGTTAGAGCCGTTACAGGCGGGTCATATCCGTATGCCGAAAAACAGCCTGTTATCAGGAACGGCACGGGTTCAGGGTGAGCGCATGGATATTAATATCTCTTCATTGGAATATGAAGGTAATATCATTCCGGTTGAATTGGTGGTCTATGATTCAGACGGGCAAAAAGGTTTATCCGTTCCGTCTTCGCTGGAAATGCAAGCCCTGAACGAAGGTATGGCAAATATTGGGGCTGGGCTTGGCTCAAGTTTTACTGTCAATCAAAATGCGGGGGCTGCCATCGTGTCGGATTTGACAAGGGGTGTTCTGCAAGGCGGTTCGCAATACCTGTCAAAGAAGTTCAGGACGGTAAAAGTAAACCTGAAAGCCGATTATAAAGTAATGCTATACACAAAACAGTAATAATAACCACAAAAAAATCTCAATTATTAATCTGCCGGAAAGTGGGCTATCCACCCGCCAACGGCAACTAAAAATCAATTTGTAATGAAAAAGTTAATTATCATGTTCGCACTGGTTATCGGTGCGGTAACGGTCAAAGCGCAAAGCAATGATTTCTTTCAGGGTATTACCCAAAAATTTCCTTACGGGCAGATGGTTACGCCTTATGGCGTTCAGGTCACTTTTGCCAAAACAGTACACATTATCTTCCCTTCCACTGTCAAATATGTGGATTTGGGTTCTAACCATCTTATCGCAGGAAAAGCGGATGGGGCAGAAAATGTTATCCGTGTTAAGGCTGCTACCGAAGGTTTTCCGGGAGAAACCAACTTTTCAGTTATCTGTGAGGACGGCAGTTTTTATTCTTTCAATGCCAAATACGCCCATGAACCGGAAATGCTGAATATAGAAATGAAAGATTTCCTTGAGAATGAAAGTATAACCGATTATTCCCATACCCGGATGAACATTTACTTCCGTGAACTGGGTAATGAATCGCCTTTGCTGGTAAAGCTGATAATGCAGTCTATTTATAAAAATAACGATAGAGAAATACGCCACTTGGGATGCAAGCGTTTCGGGATACAATTTTTAATCAAGGGAATTTACGTGCATAACGGAATGTTCTATTTCCATACACAGGTGAAGAACTCTTCCAATGTTCCGTTCGATACGGACTTCATTAAATTTAAGGTGGTCGATAAGAAGGTGGCAAAGCGCACTGCCATTCAGGAATCGGTACTTTATCCCGTCCGCAGTTTTAACGAAGTGATTACCATAGGCGGAAAATCCACTGTCCGCACGGTCTATACCTTACCAAAGTTCACCATCCCGGACGATAAGATATTGGTGGTAGAGCTGGTCGAAAAGAACGGTGGCCGTCACCAAAATATCCGTATCGAAAGTTCGGATATTGTGAACGCCAGAGTGATTAACGAACTTAAAATCAAGTAAGATGAAGAAATTAATCTGTGTTATAGCAGTGTTGTGTTTGTGCCAGACTTTTAACCTGGCACACGCACAACGTTACCTGCCCGGACAAAAGGGATTCCAACTTACGTGCGGAATGGCAGATGGCTTTAAGAAGCCCGGTGAACCGGAATCGGCTTACTATTTCGGTGCTGCGCTTGCCACTTATACCAAAAACGGAAACCGTTGGGTGGTCGGTGCGGAATACTTCAATAAGGAGTATGAATATAAGAATGTAACCGTGCCTTTAAGCCTGTTTACAGGAGAAGGCGGGTATTATATAAAAATACTTTCCGACCGCCGGAAAACCTTCTTTCTGTCCTTCGGGTTGTCAGCTCTTGCCGGATATGAAACAAGCAACTGGGGAGATAAGGAACTATACGATGGTTCTACACTCACGAACAAAGATGCCTTTGTTTATGGTGGGGCTGCTACGCTGGAACTGGAAACTTACCTGACGGACAGGGTGGTTTTTCTTATCAATGCCCGTGAACGTGCGCTGTTTGGTTCTTCCATCGGGAAGTTCCACACACAATTCGGGGTCGGTTTTAAATTCATAATAAATTAGTGCGATATGAAAAAAATAATCAGAAACATAATAATGGGGGTGTACTTGCTGGGAGCAATGCTGCTGGTGTTTTCTTGTGATGATAAGCTGGATGTTCAGCAGGTTTACCCGTTTACGGTAACAACGATGCCCGTGCAAAAACGTATTAAGATGGGTGAAACGGCAGAAATACGTTTTCAACTTCAAAGGGAAGGATATTACGAAGATACCAAGTATTTCATCAGGTATTTTCAACCGGATGGAAAAGGTACGCTTCGGATGGCGAACGGAACAGTTTTTCTTCCAAATGATTTGTACCCGCTTCCGGGCGAAACGTTCCGCCTGTACTATACTTCCGCTTCCACAGACCAGCAACAAATTGATGTGTATATCGAAGACAGCTTCGGGCAGGTGGTACAGCTAACGTTTGCTTTTAATAATGAGAACGAGAAAGAAGAGCAAAAGGAATAAGCAACTTTAAACAACTTATTGAAAAGCATCTGATAACAGTTTGTCAGGTGCTTTTTTATGGGTATTTTTGCAAAAAACATAGAATCATGGAAGATACATTACAGGACTTAACATCTTTATTTGAAGAAGCAAAAAATAAAAGTGAGTTTGAGTTTGTATTAACTCTTATAAATTACAGGGGTATGGGTACACAAAAACTGACCTCTAATCTTTATGAATGGTTTGATGCAATAGAATTTTATAAGAAGCTGTATGAATCGCATACAGGAAAAGAAAAAACAAGAATCGGGACATTACTTTATTCTACCTTCTTTGAAAATAGTGATTTTTATAATATTATTGGTAGCCTATGCCGAATAAAATTGGGTTATAAAGGTTCATCTTATCTTTTTTGGAAAACGAAAAAATACGAACGATTATTGGGAATTGGAGAAAAGCAGGATTATCTAATCGAGCTTTTGAATGATGCAGGTAAGCAAAATATAATTGCTTTTTTTGAAGAAAATCACTTCAAAGAAATAAGAAATACGTTTTTTCATTCTGCGTATTCTTTGAGTGAAGAAGACTATGTCTTGCATGACTCCGACCCTATTGTTATTAATGGGATTGGACAATCTATTTTTAATGTAGAAGAATTTTTTTATCCTAAAATAGAAAATGTAATTGCTTTTTTTGATGCTTTTAAGAAGCTTTTTTTGGATAGCTTGGATTCATATAAAGCAGATAAAGAAGTTATGGGATATTTCCCAAATTTACAGAGGATAACTATATTAGGCTCTGATAAAGGTCTTCAAGGATTTAGGATTAAAAATTCGGTGCAATTTTGTGGGAAATGGTATGATTCAGGAATTTGGTATGAAGAAGAATATGATATGTGGGCTGGACATAATATCAGGATTAGTGCAGCAGACAAAGAAACTATTGAAATTGGAGAACAACTTTCTCGATTCGAGAATAAGGATGATATAACTAAAAATAATGCAGAGTTTTTCAACTTAGTGGACAAGGTTTCAGAAAGAAAGCAACAAAATGAGATTAATAGAGCTGCTTCATTATTGATAAAGTTTGGAGATGTACGGTATCAAAAGATGCAGGATGAACAAAACCTACATAAAAAACAAAGCTTTCCTAAAATAATTTTACCGTATTATAAACAAGCGATAGAATTAAATTCTCAAATTGACCTAACAGAAACACGAAAGCGTATAAAGGAACTTGAATGAGCAAAAGTGAACAATAAATACCTACTATATATTGATATACTTGGATTTTCCGATATGGTAAAAAACGATTATGGGAAAATCACGAAACTTTTCGATTATATAAATAATCTGAATGTACATCGACATGGTGCATTTCAAACTATTGTATTTTCGGATACAATTTTAATTTTCAACAAAGAAACTCCGATAAGTACCCATGACCATGAATATTTTGTCATGTTTGCTTGTGAATTTGTTCAGGATTTAATGTGTAGAAGTGTTGATTTAGAAATACAGTTTCGTGCTATATTAACTTATGGTGAGTTCTTTTATGAACGTTTATCCAATATAGAAGCATATCATGGTAAAGCTTTAGTCAATTCATACCAAAAGGAAAAAGACATAAATGGCATAGGTCTTTTTATAGATAAAAACATCCTGAAATATAATACCATATTCAAAACTACTCCATTTGACAAGGATTTGCATTTTGTCTTTTTAACGCAAAGCATGGAAACACTTTATAAGTCTGATTATACTATTCCATTATCCCGGTTCAATATTGAAGATGAGTTAATTTGCTATAACATCGAATGGGAAAGTAAGATATTGAAAACAATAAAAAAAAATATTGATATACAGACGGACTCCAAAATAAGAGGGAAGTACCTTCAAACTTATCACTTATATAAACAACGGTATCAAAAAATCATAAATATATTTGAAGAAAACGACTTTGATTATAAAGTTTTATCTCCTGATGCTGACTGGGGAAATGCAATAAAAGGAAAGGAATAAATTATATGGAAAAATCCACCGGGTTAGCGGTGGATCCTTTCATTAATAAAAATCAAAAGTTTGGAAAGCGGTTTCTTTGCTACTTTCTTTTTCAGCACACTTCACGAAAGAAAGTAGCGGGCGGGGTTTCCGCCCGTTGGTTTATAATTCTTCAAATTTATCTATATCACATTCGATGATTACGACTTCCGACTGGTAACTGTATAAGTCGTTTTCTTTTGCTACTGTGATGGCTTTTTCTTGCGTAGAAAAAACGCCAAAGCAAACACGGCTTGACTTTGTTTTGTGTACGTCCGTTTGAAATAAAATATATACTTTCATGTTACTGTTGCTTAATGTGTGAATGATAGATTTCTGTTTTCTCTTCAAATGTTTTAATATCCCAAAACAGGTTACAGGCATCAATAAACCGTGCATCTTCTTCGTTATTACCGTCCCTATCTTGTTCTATACCTGTAATGTCTTCCAATTCATCAAAATTGAGCATTTTCCACCATTCATTGTAGGTTAGTAGGGCATTTTTCCGGTTTAACCATTCATCCCGCCGTTTTCGGCACTCTTCCAGCGTTTTCGCTACCGTAGAGAAAAGTTCTCCATCCGTATGGCGATAATCATATTGGAAATATTCTGTTCCCCTGAACGCTCCCGCAATGAACGTTACATATTTTTCTTGTCCCGGCTCTTGGGTCGTGGACACTCCATTTTTATTTAGTGATTCCATATATTTACATTAATAAAGTGAGTAATAAGGCGATGAAAACCGCAGCTATCAAAAGGCTATACAAAACAGATACAAATAACCGCAGGATAAAGCGGATAACGAAAAACGCAATTATCAATACCGCCCATATACCCGCCGAAGTGGACAGAAAATAAATTACTGAAGCCAGTAACCCCACCCGGAACAATAATCTGAATAAACCGCTTATTTTCAATGTCTTTTATTTTGTAGGCGGGTTTCCCCGCCCGGTGAATAATCAGCAAACACGGAAGACAAAACCGTCTTCAAACCAGTAATCACCCATAAATAGGTCGCGGGCAAACTTTTCGTAATCAAAGTATGTTTTTGCGAACTCCGGCAATTCGTATAACTCTTCTACAATTTCATAGGCGTAATCTTCTTCATCGTTGTATTTGCCCTGAAAATCGTCCCTGAAAGAAGAAATAAGGTCGTTTGCATCTTCGGTCGATAGGTCGTGTGAACCGTGATTACACCACACTAAAAATGCTTCCTGCTCGTCTTCGCTTAAATCGTCCATTGCATCCCGGATGTCGAAAAAGTTGTCAGATAGCCAGCTTTCGCCGATTAATTCATCCGGTATATTTTCCCAGTCCTGAAACATATATTCAGGGTCTTCCTCGTCTGCGTGGAGTTCCGCACAGGCTTCGTAAAACTCGTCTTTGTCCGAAAAGTCGGAAAGGTCAAACCACTTGCCCTCGATTGAGCCATCGTTGTACTTTGCATATGTACCTACATAAATCCTTGCTTCGCTTAAACTTGTTGCTTCCATAACTTCTGATTTTTTAGATATATGCGGATTCTTGAGGTGAGGGAGTTGAGTTTCATAACCTTTTTTTCCTGCTTCTCGTAAATCCGACTTTTTTTATATGCGTCTTTCCGTCGGGTCGGTCGTTTTCGTTTCATATATGCCGGAAAGTGTAGGCTTTAGTCTTTGCAAGTTTTTGTGGAAAAATACTCTCAAGCGAAGCGCAGTAGGAAGATTTTTGCATCAAACCCTTTAGGGCTTGAACTTTCAAAGACGTTAAGAAGCCGTAAATACTTTTGCATATAGAAATGGAAAGGAATAACCGCCCCGATGGAATGACTGCCTATGGGAGTGGTTTACGGTTAAAGAAGCTGGCAAAAAAGCATTACTTTTGTATCATATAATAAAGGTTCTAATTATGTATAAATCAATATTTCATATTCCAAAAATGGATTGCCCCTGTGAAGAAAGCCTTATTCGCATGAAATTACAGGATAATAAATCTATCAAGCATCTTGATTTCGACCTTGCAAAACGGATATTAGTTGTAACACATAGTGGCGACAGCAGTAATTTTATTACAGAACTTGAATCACTTAATCTTGGTGCAAAGCTTCAAGAAACAGTGGCAACAGATGGTAATGATTCTACCGATAATCCAGCCCGACAGCGAAGAGTTCTATGGATTGTACTCGCAATCAATTTTGCTTTCTTCTTGATTGAAATTACAACAGGGCTTATTTCAGGTTCAATGGGATTAGTAGCAGATAGCCTTGATATGTTGGCAGATGCTCTTGTTTATGGTATGAGCCTTATGGCTGTGGGGGCTGTTATTGCAAAGAAAAAGCGAGTGGCACTTATAAGCGGCTACCTGCAAATTTTACTTGCAGCATTAGGGCTGTCAGAGGTTATAAGGCGTTTCTTAGGATTTGAGGTTATGCCCGAATTTAAGACTATGATTGTCATTAGCTTACTTGCATTACTTGCTAACTCCATCTGTCTATGGTTGCTTCAACGTACTAAAAGTAAGGATGCACATATTAGAGCAAGCGTAATATTTTCGGCAAACGATGTTATTATAAATATTGGAGTTATTATAGCAGCCTTATTTGTTTGGTGGCTTGAAAGCAATATCCCTGATTTGATAATAGGTATAGTAGTTTTTCTTGTTGTTATTCGTGGTGCAATCCGAATTTTGAAACTGGCTAAATAAAAAATGGCGGGCTTTGTCGGCTCGCCATCATTAGGTTATCACAATTTGTGATAAGTTATTTTTCTTCATCAGGTATTCTGTATCCTATGGGTTTTCTTGGTTTAGGGTCAGGTTTACTTAATAGCTGGGTTAAAGCTTGGTATATCTCACTGAACTGTGCATCGGTGCTTTCTTCCAGTTCCTCGATACGTTTAAGAAGTTCATCATATCCGATAACCATTTGTCGCATCAGGACAAATGCCCGCATAATAGATATATTTACATCTATTGCTGTTTGGCTTCTCAATACAGTAGAAAGCATTGCTACACCCTGTTCCGTGAAAACCATTGGGCTGACAGAACTGTGTTTTAGGGTTTCGGGGAACTGGTCACAATTTGTGACCAGTTGGTGAAATTCTTCTTTATCCAGTTCAAACATAAAGTCAGAAGGAAATCGCTGAATGTTACGTTTGACAGCCTGTTTGAGAACCTTTGTCTTTACATTATATAACTCTGCTAAATGGAAGTCCAGCACTACCCTGTATCCCCGGACTTCAAAGATTTTGTTTTGAATGACTTGTAATTCCATATCTATTTATATTTTAATGTTTTAGAATAAAAATCGTTACCTAATTCGTTACCCATTGGTTACCTACTGGAAATAGGTAACTATTGAGCCACTTTTTTATAGATTTTTTCAATACCCGTAAATTGCTCGGAAAGTCCTTTCATATCATCACTAATCTTATTATTAGTAATGCGGGCGTAGATTTGGGTCGTTTCAATATTGGTATGCCCCAGCATTTTAGAAACGGTTTCAATGGGAACTCCTTTACCCAGTGTCGTTGTGGTGGCAAAGGTATGACGGGCAAGGTGAAACGTAAGGTTTTTCTTGATTCCGGCAAGGTCGGCAATCTCCTTTAAATAGGAATTAAGTTTTTGATTACTGATTACAGGAAGGATTTTACCGTTAGGAAGCTTATCCTTATATTTATCCAAAATCATCTTTGGAATGTCCAGTAACGGTACATTTACATCTATTCCAGTTTTCACCCGCTTAGTCATAATCCAAAGGTTGCCGTCAAACGACTTGCGGATATGCTCTTTTCTAAGTCCTGCTACATCTATATAAGCCAAACCGCAAAAACAAGAAAAAAGAAATAAATCCCGAACGTGTTCCAGCCTTTCGGAAACAAGGTTGAGTTCAAGGATTTTCTTGATTTCATCTTCCGTAAGGTATCCTCTATCAACCCTTTGTAAGCGTATTTTATAGTTGGCAAAAGGGTCGCCGACTATCAGCCCGTTGTTCCGGGCAATCAAGACTATACGTTTGAAGAACTGCATAAACTTGGCAGTCGTGTTATGGTTACATCTGCCAACTGTCATAAGATAGACCTCAAAGTCATTTATAAACATATTGTTTATAGACTTCAAAGCTATATCGGAAAGATTGTACTTAGCTTGGATAAAACTCGCAAGATGCTTGCGGGTTACTTCATACTTTTGATAGGTAGATGCAGATTTAGATAGACCTATAAGCTGCTTCACATCATCATTGTGCTTCTGAAATAAATTCAGCAACGTTTCGTGGTTCTCCGTATGCCCTAAAAATTCATTCTTGATTTGCTCGGCAGTAACATAGTTTTCTCGCCGTTGCTGTTCATGGTAGATTTGGTGTAATGATGCTTTAATGTCTTCCAGTAACTTATTGAGTTGTGCGCAGGACTTCCCGGTTGCTTTACCAGCTTTCACACTCCAATTATCGGGATGGATGCTTTGTTTGGTACTAAACTGGCAAATTTTTCCATCAACGGTAATTCTTGCCATAATTGTTACCTCTCCATTACGTTTTTCTGACCCTTTTTTCAGGTAGAAAAGGACTTTGAATGTACTCTTCATAATCTCACTTTTTAATGTTACAAAATTACTTTTAATGTATTAATTGTGAGATATATACAGGCTGTACAAATTCGGACAGCGAGAGGTCATTTTTGGACAAATCGTTACCGTTTTTGTCCGGTATGGAATCGGTAACGATTTAGGCACAAATTTGTGTCTTTTGAGGTCTTTTTGGTGTCTTTTATGCTGGACAAAATACAAACAAAAAAGCCTACAAATCATTGACTTGTAGGCTTTTGTCTGTTTATTGTCTGTTTTTGTCCAGACCTTCCAGCGGAGAGAGAGGCTCTTTCTCTTGAACTCTCGTAAATAGTCATAAGTGTTCAATCTTTTGTTTTTCAGTAGTTTGTATATTTCTTCGATAAAGTAAGATTTCATGAAAAATCTTTGGTGATATCGATTTTTGGGTGTAATTTTGGGTGCAGAAACTACACACCCAGACAATATGAATATCAAACGCAATATCATCTTTGCTCTTGAGAGTCGCAAGAAGGCTGGTGTTCCCATCGTGGAGAATGTGCCTATTCGCATGCGTGTGAACTTCGCCTCTCAGCGCATCGAGTTTACTACAGGCTATCGCATTGATGCAGCCAAGTGGGATGCGGATAAGCAGCGAGTCAAGAATGGCTGCACTAACAAACTCAAGCAGTCCGCAGCCGAAATCAATGCTTCGCTCCTCGTCTACTATACCGAGATACAAGAGATCTTCAAGAAGTTTGAGGTCGATGAAGTGATGCCTACGCCCGAACAGATTAAGGAGGCATTCAACGCCCTGCACAGACCTGCGGAGGAAGAAGCGAAGCCCTCCAAAAAGAAAAAAGCTACGGAAGGCAGTGATTTTTACAAGGTCTTCGATGAGTTTGTGCGTGATTGTGGGCGACAGAATGATTGGACGCACTCCACTTATGAGAAGTTTGCAGCCGTGAAGAACCACCTTTCGAACTTTCGGGAGAGACTCAACTTCGAGTTTTTTGATGAGAAGGGGCTGAACGACTATGTCGCTTATCTTCGTGAGGTCAAGGAGATGCGTAATAGCACTATTGGCAAGCAGCTGGCATTCCTCAAATGGTTTTTGCGCTGGGCTTTCAAGCAGGGAGTGCATCAGAACAATGCTTACGATACTTATAAGCCCAAACTCAAGAGCACGCAGAAGAAAATTATCTTCCTGACGTGGGATGAACTGACGAAGCTCCGAGAGTTCGAAATACCTGCGAACAAGCAGGCTCTCGAACGAGTGCGTGATGTCTTCCTCTTTCAATGCTTCACAGGCTTGCGATACTCCGATGTGTTCAACCTCCGCCGAAGCGATGTCAAAGGCGAACATATTGAGGTGACCACCGTTAAGACCTCGGACAACCTGATCATCGAACTGAACAATCACAGCAAGGCGATTTTGGATAAATATAAAGATGTGGTATTTGAGGACGATAAGGTCTTGCCTGTGATTACTAATCAAAAGATGAACGACTACCTCAAGGAACTGGCAGAGCTGGCAGGCATAGATGAGCCTGTGCGTCAGACGTACTACCGAGGCAATGAGCGTATAGACGAGGTCACACCCAAGTACGCCCTCCTCGGCACGCATGCAGGTCGTCGCACCTTTATTTGTAATGCCCTTGCCCTCGGCATCCCTCCACAGGTGGTTATGAAGTGGACAGGACACAGCGACTACAAGGCGATGAAACCCTACATCGACATTGCCGACGACATCAAGGTGAATGCGATGAGTAAATTCAATCAGTTATAGCCCTATGAAACAAGAAATACAAGCCATAGACCGCAAGGACTTCGCCCCTATCGTACACGCTATTGGGGCAGACATCGAGCAAACACAGGTGCGCATCGTCGCATCAGCCAATGCCGATATGCTCTTTCACTATTGGAAGGTGGGGCATTTCATTCTGTACCTCCAAGAGAAAGAGGGTTGGGGAGCTAAGGTTATCGACAAGCTCTCGGAGGCTATCCGCTCACAATATCCCGATAAGAAGGGGTATTCGGCTCGTAATCTGCTTTATATGTGTCAATTCGCTAAGGCTTACACATTAGCAGTCTTAGCACAGTTGGGAGAGGCGGACAAGACATTGACCAATCCTTCCGTGGAGCAGGTTTTGAAGCAAACGAAAGCCCTAAACGAAATTACGCAAGAGCCTCTTGCGTTAATTCAAAATACAGAAAATCAGTCTGTTGAGATTGTTCAACAAGCTGTTGCACAATTAGGCGAAGTAGCTCAAACGCTTTCTTCGGTTTATCGCATAGACATTCAGCAAATAGAGCAGATCTTCAAGCGTTCTGCGGTCGTTCGTACAAATTGGGCGAGCCATGTAATACTCCTCAACAGCAAGCTCCCCCTCGGCGAACGCTATTGGTACATCACGCAAGCCGTGGCGAATGGCTGGAGTAGCAATGTGCTGAAAACACAGCTGGACACGAATCTCTTCGCTCGTCAGATTGAGGCGAAGAAGGTAAATAATTTTGCCGTACGTCTGCCCGAGCCACAGAGTGACCTTGCCAACTATCTGATGAAAGACCCCTACATTTTCGACATCATGGGGCAGACTGAGCAAATGGCGGAGCGAGACATCGAGCGTCAATTGGTATCGCATATCACAAAGTATCTGCTTGAGATGGGGAGTGGCTTTGCCTTTGTGGCTCAGCAGAAACATTTTCAGGTGGGCGAACAAGATTTCTATGCCGATCTCGTTCTCTACAACATTCAACTACATGCCTATGTGGTCATTGAGCTGAAGGCAACACCCTTCAAGCCCGAATACATGGGGCAACTAAATTTCTACATCAATGTAATAGACGACACACTCAGAGGCGAACACGACAACAAGACCATCGGCTTGCTGCTCTGCAATGGTGGCGATAAGGTCGTGGCACAATATGCCCTCTCGGGCTACGAACAGCCAATAGGCGTCAGTGACTATCAACTCACTAAGGCTATCCCCGACAACCTTCGTTCTACCCTCCCCAGCATCGAAGAGGTCGAGGAGGAGCTCAATAAGATTGTGGATAGCCAGTAGATTTTAAGAGAGTTTGTTGTGTAAATACTTGCATTTACATAACAAAGTGGGGACTGATAGATATTAGTTTATCGGCAATAAATGGGAATTATTGCTGATAAACTAATTCTTTTGTGAGCGGGTTTTGTCGCAAAAAAGATGCGTTTTTGCGACAAAATCTCATCAAGGAGCATGTATAAGCGTTTCAATTATATGTGATTAGGGGATTGTTTGAGTGCGGAAGGGGGCTGTTCCTTCTTACAATCTCTTCCCTCTATTTCGCCCGATAAGCTGCTGCCATTTGTGTTCGCACCAATCGGGGACGGATAAGCCGTTGATGGAGAGAAAGGGCTTTTGCTTTTGGTCTTTCTCTATGCAAAGCATTGTATCATCTTCCTCGAAGTAGCGTCTATACATAGAGGAGTAGACCTTGGCTTTGGCTCGCACGGCATTGCCTGTGCGATACATTTGCGTTATTTGCTCGTCCGAAAAGCCCATAAACGCTAAAAGCCTGCGTACATTGAGGAGGGCAAAGAATGGAGGCATAAACCTCTGAATGAAGCTCCGCTCCTCCTCATAGGCTTTCAGCTCTTTTTGTCGTTGCTCCAGTTCTCTGTCCTTATCTTTGAGCCTGTCTTGTAAAACGACAACCTCCTTGCGGATGTCGTTCTTTTCTTGTTCGCTAAGGTATTGGGCTTGTTTTGCTTCCTTCTCGAGGGCTTCGATACGCTGTTCGGCTTTGTCCAGCTCCGAATTGCCAAAGAAAGAGTAAAGTGTGTCCTTGATGCGGAGCTTGCCTGCTTTCTTCTCCAGTTGGGCAACACGTTCTTTGAGCTGAGCTTCCTCTGCCTGTTTGTTCTCGGTTGCTTTGACCAATTCTTTGTAATACGCCATGTTCGTGCGGTGCTTGGCTTCCGAGCCGTGCATGCCTCGCTCTAAGCCGAAGCCTGCCATTGCTCGGGCATAGGTCGTTTGATATTCCTCCAGCTTCTTCGGGGTGAGCACATCATCGGCACAGAGGCGTACCTTGTTTCGCTTGGTCTTGTATTTGCGTTTGCCCTTGTCGGCTTCCTCCTTGGCTTTACGCCTTTCGCCTTGCACGATTGGCACAACGGTGGCGTGGATGTGGGGCGTCTCCTCGTCTGCGTGAAGCGTGGCTGCTACGACATTCTCCGCTCCGAAGGTCTGTCGTAGCCAATCCATCGAAGCCTCGCACCATTCGGAGAGGTGTCCGTCCTTTTCGATACGAAGCATATCCTCGTGCGAGCCTGAGAGGATAAATCGCAAGGCTCGTACTTGATTTTCAGAGACCTTTCGGTAGATACCTGCGGTCGCTATTCGGTGTTCGATAGCCTGTGTTCGGCTCGTGACATTTTCGGGGAATTGCACCAGTTCCCGATTGAGGTGCGTGCGAGAGGCATCGACATTATTGGGGGTGTACGTCCGCTCGATATGAGCGGTCACGCCCGAGTCGTTGCCTTTCGCCTTATCTATATGTAATACGGCATAGCCCATAGTTGAAGATTGATTTTAGGGGTATCCAAAGGGGCGAAGTCCCTTGGCTCAGGAGGGCTTTTTTAGCGGTAACGGAGTGGAGCGTGAAGAAAATGCCCTAATGAGCTATGGCATTTCTCGAAATGTCCGCTCCGCCTGCTACCTCTGAATTCAGTGTGTCTAAGCATTTGCTGAATGCTTGTTGGCTTTGTTTCTAAGTTCTCCCTTTGAGAACTTGCAGGCGGTCAGCTCTGCCATAGTCCCGAAACAAAGCTGAGCCATTGCTTCGACACCCTTGGAAATCCCGATGAATACTCGGTTTGAATTGCGTGCTTTTGCCTTATCTGCGAAGCCTTCGCTTGCGAGGAGCCTGAACTTGCTTTTGCGACTTGCGCTCAGCACAGAGCCACTCGTTGAGGTCTTTGTGTGGAGCATAGAGACGGCTCATATCCTTAACCTCTATACCTGTCTCTCGAAGGTGCTGCAAAGCCTTTCGTCCAGCCTCGTCAATATCGAAGAAGCTCTCCACACAGGGATATGTTTGCAGTTGTGGCAAAGCTCGTGGGAGGAGAGTCAAGGAGTTTAACACCAGGCTGTCGCTTGGCTCATTGGGGTGCAGTATCCGCCAAGAGAGGAAATCCATAAAGCCCTCAAAGACCTGCACGCTCTTAGTACCGGCTCCGAGTGTACTTATAGCTTTCGGGGCGATGCAACCCTTGAAGTAGGGGTTGCGTAGCTCCCAACCCCCTGCATCGTTGGGGAAGCCGAGGGCGTAATAGGTGCGTTCGCCTGAGCGATAATGCACCTCGAAGCAATACTTTTCTAACTGGGAGGGCGAAATGCCGCGCTCCGAGCCGTAGCGTTGCAGCTGCGAGCTAGAAATGGGTAGCACCGAAAGAATTTCGAGTCCTTGCTGAGTGGAGGTTTTTGTTCCGCCAAAAGAAAAATCAGTCTTGGATAGTCCTGTTTCTCCACGGAGGCGTTGCAGTGCCTCTGCCGTTGAGCAGCGTTGCAAGGCACAAACAAGGTCGATGATGTCTCCATGCTCGCCAGTGGCGAAGTCGTACCACTGATTGCGTTCGGTGTTTACTTTGAAGGAGGGCGTGCGTTCCTGCCTCAGTGGCGAGCTGTACCAATAGGCATTGCCCTTGATTTGTTTGGGCTCGTGTCCAGCCTGCTGGAGGTAGTTCACGATAGATAGTTGCTTGATTTCTTGTATCGTTTTCATATCTTTTTTTCTTGGAGGGTTCTTGTGAGGAATTGGTCAGTCGGGCGAAACCTATAGGCACACAGACCGTCCGACCAAATGTTGTTTTTCTTTGGTCGGTCAGTTCAGGTATATATAGCCTGCGTCCGACCGACCGAAAAATCTTGTATAATACGGCACTCTCTTCGTTGTTTTCGGTGCTCGCACTCGGTCACATACGAGAGTATGCTCCCTTCGTGCTCGATCTCGACGCCTTGAAATGACCGCATTCTACAGCGATTTTTCATCTGCTTAGTAGTGGTACTCTGGATTGAAGCGGTATTTGCCACGCTCTTCTTTGATGACCATGCGCTTGTTCAGAAGGAAGCGGAGCAATTCTTTGAGCTTCGTCTGCCCATATTCGTGAGCGGTGACACCCTTATAGGCAGACCGCAGTCGGGGTATTAGGTCGCCATAGCTTAGGGTGATGTCCTCTCCAAAGGTCGCCTTGAGTGCCTCTCGATGCTGCTCATCCGTCAGTTCTTGATAGGAGAAGTGCTTGACGGTCTTCGTGTCCTCTACATAGGCCGCATCGACCTCGGGCAGGCAGATGCCATCGGCTTGCTCCGTAAGGCGAAAGGCAAACTTGTCAAAGGGCTTGGAACGAATAATCGCAGGAGCAACCACGCTGCGGTCGGCATCAACGCTGTCCTTTGTGATTTGCAAGACACACTCCGCCTTGTTGTTCAGCTCTGTGCCGATATGTCCTCGGGCGTTGTCGTCGCCCTTGTTGAGGTGCAGCACGGTGTGCAGGTGGATGTTTCGCTCGCCTGTCCACTTCATCAAGTCGCCCACAAGGCGTGTCGCCTCGGTGGAGTTGTTGATGTCGAGCATCAGGTCACGGATGCCATCGATGACAACCAAGCCCACATCGGGCGTGTTGTAGATGGCATGGCGGATAATCTCTCGGCGTTGATTCGGGTCAGCGATGGCTCTGAGGTGGCTGAATTGCAATCGCTCGGGTTCTCGGTCGAGCGGTAGCCCTGCCAGCCTCAGAATGCGTTGCATCACCAGCTGGCAGTGGTAAGGGCTTTGCTCGGTGTCGAAGTAGAGGATGTTGCGTTTGCTCTCGGGAAAGCACGCCCGATATTCCAACACCTGACGACCAGCGAGGGCTGAGGCAACCAAGGCACTTACATTGAAAGTTTTCTTCGCCTTGGCTTTCCCTGTAGAGACGCTGAAGTTGCCCAGCGTGCCGATGATGGCATCGTCCACACGCAGTACGATGGGCGGTAGGCTAAATCTATCCGTTACCCGAATGAGCGACTGCTGCCAAATGTTCTCGTAGTCTGGTGCATTCATCTTCGTCCTCCTGTTTTGTGACCTGCCAATTCGAGAGCGAGGTCAGCATCCACGATAATCTTACGCCCTACCTGCGTGATGGCTCGGTCTATCTTGCCACTCTGCTTGATGCGATTGGCGGTGGGGAGGCTACAGCCGAAAAGGCGAGCGATGCCCGATAGCCCATACACATAGCGTCTTTGTTCTTTGGAGGGGCTTGCCTCCGTAGTTGTATTGCTGGGCTGTGAGCTGTGGCGAGCAAGGAAGAGCAATTCCTCGCCAGTCATCTGCCATACGGGCTTGCCCAAGAGTTCTTCTAAAAACATACTTCATTGCAGTTAAGTTGTGAATACTTTTGCCCTTGCGCTTCGGGCTATTAGTCAGCTCTGACACTGCGAAAGTATGAGCTAATTCGTTGTCTATGAAATGGTAGGGACGTCTCAGGAAACACAGGGAAAAGGCAGGAAATCACAAGCCCTCACTCCATAGTCCTCACCCCACATCTTCACACAAAAAGAGGCTCGCAGAGCATCACTGCCCCGAGCCTCTCGCGATATTTTGCCCCCTTAGGGGTTCGCACCTTGGTTTTCCGTGTTAAATAGGCAAATCCCCCTCGCCCCTCTGCTCATAACTTTGTATTTTTGTAAGTAAAACAGATTTAACTGATGGCAAAGAAGGAAGCGCAAACGGATATATGGGTGTACGATTTGTTGAAATCCGCCCACATTACATTAGAATATCAAGGCTCTACTATCGCAGAGATAGATAAAGCCCTCAAAACTGCGTCTAAGGCAGGTACAGGCAAATCGGGTAAGCCTGAATTCATCGGAGTGGTCAAGGACTTTGTGATCGTGATAGAGAACAAGGTGGATACTGCTATGCACGAATGCCGAGATAAGCAAAATAATCTGCTCGAAGACACTGCTAGTAAGCAGGACTATGCCCTAAATGGGGCACTGCACTATGCTAAGCATTTAATCAAGCATACTAGCTACAAAAAAGTTATAGCCATAGGCGTATCGGGCGATGAAAAGCGACATCGTATTACTCCGGTTTTTATAGATGATAGTCTCTATCCTAAAGAGTTGGCGGATGTAGAAACTTTCGTGTCGTTTAATGAGGCGAATATCGACCGTTACTACCATCGTGAGGTTTTGCAGGAGGCGAGTGAAGAGGAGAAGACTACAGCTGAAATCTTAAAAGATGCGGAAACGCTTCACGAAATGCTCTGGAAGGGAGGACTCACGAACCAAGAGAAGCCACTCGTGGTTTCCGGTATCCTTTTGGCTCTTCGAGAGGAAAGTTTCAAGGGGTTCTCCATAGACGATCTTACGGGAGATAGCGTCAAGTCTGACGGAAAAAAGATATATGATGCCATCGAAGCCAATCTGACTCGAGCCAATGTATCCCCTACGACCAAGCGAGATAAGATATTGGCTCAGTTTGCCGTGATCAGGGACAATCGTAAAATCAATGACAAAGACCCTAAGAGCCAACGCACCCTGCTAAGAGAGTACACCGAGTTTCTCCGAGAGAGTATTCATCGCTCTATCCTTTATACACAGTCTGCCGATGACTATTTGGGCTTGTTCTACGGGGAGTTTATGTCGTACTCAGGTAAAGATGGTCAAAACCTTGGTATTGTCTTGACCCCGAAGCACATTACAGAGCTCTTTTGCGATTTGGTCAATCTCAAGCCTACAGATAGAGTGCTCGACCCATGTTGTGGCACAGGTGGCTTCTTGATTGCAGCTATGCACTCCATGCTTGCCCAGACGGAGGATGCCAGCCAACAACGTTCTATTCGTAAGGAACAGCTGATGGGGATAGAACTCCAAGACTACATGTTTACCATTGCCACAACTAATATGATATTGCGTGGCGATGGTAAGAGCAACTTGCACAATCTGGATTTTCTTGCCGAATCGCCCAGTAAGATTCAAAAAGAGATGCACTGCACAGTGGGTATGATGAATCCTCCTTACTCACAGGGGAGCAAAGAGGATTCGGATAAATATGAGATAGCCTTTACTGAGCACCTGCTAAACTCTTTGAGTGAAGATGCAAGAGCATTGGTGATTATTCCCCAATCATCTGTTACGGGGAAAACAACGGTAGAGAAATCTATTAAACGCAACATCCTCAAGCGTCATACACTCGAAGGGGTAATTACACTGAATAATAATACCTTCTATGGCGTGGGGACAAATCCTTGTATCGCCATATTTACGGCAGGGGTTCCTCACCCCAAAAACAAGAAGTGCAAGTTTATCAATTTTGAGGATGACGGGTTCTCCGTTGCTAAACATGTGGGCTTGGTGGATAACGGCACGGCCAAAGACCGCAGGCAGCATCTGCTTGATGTTTGGTATGGACAAACAGAGGCAGAGAGCAAGTTCTGTGTAGAAACGACCATAGAAGCCGAGGACGAATGGCTGCATTCGTTCTACTATTTCAATGACGAGATCCCGAGCGAGGACGATTTCCGCAAAACGATGGCAGATTACCTCACCTTTCAGTTCAATATGATTATCCACGGAAGAGGATACCTCTTCGAAAATGATGCCTGCGATGAAGAGTAAGTTGAAATTGACGGATAGGGTGTGGAAGGACTTTTTATTAACTGAGTTCTTTTGTCCGATAAAGGGGAACCAAAACAACATGTCTTCATTACTCTCTGGAAGACATCCTCTGATTTCTGCGAAAAAGGAGAATAATGGGCTAAAAGGCTTTATCCTTCCTAATAATAAGGCTTCTTTTCAGCCTCATTGTATAACACTTAACCTAGACGGAGATGGTGGTGCGGGTTTAGCCTTTTATCATGAATACTCTTTCGCATTAGATAGTCATGTTGTGGCATTGTACCCCAAACGTGATTTAAGCAGATGGATTTTATTATTTATTGTACGCAGTCTATCTTCTCAACAATCCCGTTTTGGACACGGAAGAGCAATAAAAATGTCTCGGTTATATCATTTCCCTCTGATGCTACCTGCAAACTCTAACGGTGCTCCCGACTGGGCTTTTATGGAGGCTTATATGAAGGAGGTTGAGGAAGAATTATTGGCTAAATCCCTACCAAAACTTGAGTCGCAACTCCTTGATAATATCATTATGCTTGGGGCTCTTGAGGATAGAGAGTGGAAAGAATTTGTTTTTGGCGATTTGTTTACTATTACCTCGACAAGCAGTAGTATAGATAAAAAGCGTCTTTCTGGCAACAAAGGAGACAATCCCTACATCACCCGTAGTGAAAACGATAATGGAATTGACTCTTTTGTAGAGGAGCAGTCTGGTTATGTTATGGACGAGGGGAATGTGATAACAATAGGTCTTGATACCCAAACGGTTTTTTATCAATCTTGCCCTTTTTATACGGGACAAAATATCCAGATTGTTAGGCATACCAAGCTAAATAAACACAACGCTCTTTTTATCATTAGAGCCATTAAGGTGCTCGTTCAAAAGTTTAGTTGGGGAAGTTATGGAGCTACTTTAATGCGTTTAAGACGGGGAAAACTATATCTCCCAATAGGCATGGATGGCACTCCTGACTGGGAGTTTATGTCTGCTTTCATGAAAAGAGTGGAGCAAGAAACCCTACTTCCAGCCCTCCAACACTTCAAGAGTAAGAAGTGTAATCAAATGTTAATGGGGGGGGGGTAAAATAAGACCCTACTTTATGGAAGATGTTGTACAGATTATCAATGGTGTACGTTTAACGAAGGCTGATATGACGGCAGGCAGTCGCCCCTTCGTAGGTGCCTCGGAGGGTGTTAATGGTGTGACGGAGTTTGTCGGCAACATTAACGCAAGCTTGGATAGCAACGTGTTGGGCGTGAATTACAATGGCAGTGTAGGCTTTTCGTTCTATCATCCTTACGAGGCTTTATTCTCGGATGATGTAAAGCGAGTGAGATGGAAAGACGAAACAGCCAACAACAAGTACACCCTCCTTTACCTCTCTACCGCTATCGCACAGCAAAGAGGTAAATATGCCTATGGCTACAAGTTTAATGCCCAGCGGATGAAGCGCCAAATCATCATGCTACCCTCTTTGCCCGATGGCACGCCCGGCTTCGCTCATATGGAGCACACTATGCGTGTGATGGAGTATGATGTTCTTAGTGAATATCTAAAACGAGTAGAAGTATGATTAAGAAGATACTTGAGATTAAAGACTTTGCTGTCTTCAAAGATTTTGAATGGGACAAACATGTTGTAAACAGTCAAGGGAAGGCTGTGTGTCTGCAAGATGTAAATATATTCTTTGGGCGTAACTATTCGGGGAAGACAACTCTTTCTCGGATCTTTCGTGCATTTGAAGTGAGGGTGGGACTCGAGAAATATGAGGGTGGAACTTTCAAGTTAGAAATGAATGATAAGAGTATTATTGATGAAAACACCTTGGAAAATTTATCTTATTCCGTCCGTGTGTTTAACGAAGATTTTGTTAGAGAAAATCTTCTCTTTATCAATGTTCCAGAGCAAGGAGTTGCACCATTTGCTGTTTTAGGTGGAAATGTGGAGATAGAGCAGGAGATTCAGGAACTCAAGGAGAAGCTTGGCTCACCTGATGAAGGAAACGAAACAGGGCTTTATCGAGAGAAACTTGAGGCAACTAATGCCTATAATACTGCGTATAAAAATTATCAAGATGAGCATAATACTCTAGAGTTAAGATTAAAAAATAAGGCTCTCGCAAGAGAGGTCGGAATAAAGTATCAATCAGGAATATATGGAGATCAAAATTATACCATCCAAAAGCTTAAGGATGAGTTAAGTTTTGTTGCAAAAGAACATATCCTTGGCAATCATCAAGTTGATGAGCTAAAAGCCACATTGAAAGAAGACTTGAGACAGATACCTAGCATAAATGCAGTTGTATTTCCTAGCTTCGAAGAAATCAATACAAGAGTAAAAAGCATCGTGGAACAACAAATATTAGCTTCAGATAAGATAGAAGAACTTGTTCACAATGCAATGGCTCACAAATGGGTTGAGGAAGGTTGTGAATTGCATAAAGATAGGGATATTTGTTATTTCTGCGGGGGAATAATTACAAATTCTCGATGGGCAGCCTTAGAACGTCATTATGATGAAGCAACAAAAGACTTAAAAACGAGGATTGAAAAAGCTATCACGTGGATGAATGAGAAGATTCAGATAGCTCAAGAGCTCTACAAAGTTTCATCAAGTAACTATTATTCCTGTTTTAAGGATGAGATAGAGGTGATAAATAAAGACATGGATGCTCTTCGGAAAGATCTCATTTCTGCCTTGGAAGGGATACTCCAGCAGTTAAAGAGCAAACAAGAAAGCATTCACTCCGCTTTCTCCTATACAGAACACACCTTTGATTTTACAGCCATAGAGGCTATATATCAACGCATTCAAATCCTTAATGAGAACGCTAATCTGTATGGTGGCAATTTAAGCGAAGTGCAGGCAGAAAACCGAAGAAAACTGCGACTAAGTGAAGTCGCTCGCTTTAAAGAAGAAATTGGATATTCTAATTCTTCGGCTGCGATTAAAGAAAAAAAGGATATCGTTAGTAAACAGGAAACTCTCAAAGAGCAGAAAGAATCGGAGATTCGTAGACTTGAACACGAAATCAAAGCCAAGGAACGTCTTCGCCAAAATGAAGAGGAAGGAGCAAGAAGGGTAAATGAGATTCTTCAAAACTACTTTGGGCATCGATTTATTGAGCTAAGATCAGTAAAGAGAGAAAACGAAGAGGGTATTTATTTTGATGTGTTCAGGCAAGACAAGAAAGCCTATAACCTTAGTGAGGGTGAGAGAAATCTTGTTGCCTTTGCTTACTTCGTAGCCAAACTCAGTGATGTTAATACTGTCTCAGAAAAGCCAATAATCTGGATAGACGATCCGATATCAAGTTTGGATGCAAATCATGTCTTCTTTGTTTTCTCGCTGATAGATCAGCAGGTGGTAAAAAAGGAGCAGTGGAGTCAACTTTTTATATCTACGCATAATCTTGACTTCTTACGCTATCTCAAACGCCTACATACAAGTAAACAGCGTGCATGGTTTTTGATTGAACGGCAAGACGACCAGTCTTGTTTACGAAAGATGCCTACTTATATGAAGGAGCATGTGACAGAGTTTAACTACTTATTTCACCAAATCCACAAATGTAGTCAAGCTACCGAAAATGAAAATTATGAGCTATTCTACAACTTTGGGAATAATGCACGTAAATTTTTAGAGGCGTATCTTTACTATAAATATCCTGACAACGAGGTAAATTGCCTTCATAAGAAGATGATGCGTTTCTTCTCTGACGGGTGTGCGGCTACTGCCATAGATCGTATCGACAATGAACTCTCACATCTTGAGGGGTTAATAGAGAGGGGAATGTCTATGACTGATCATGCCGAGATAAAGAAATGTGCTCAGTATATACTAGAGACTATCAAGACAAAAGATCCAGATCAATATGATGCGTTTCTTCTAAGTATTAACTCTAAATAAAGAACCCTTGGGCAAAACTTCATGCTTGCAAGTTTTTGGGTGTAATAAAGGGTGTAAATCGCGTAACTCGCTGATTTACACCCTTGTTTGCGGAGAGAGAGGGATTCGAACCCCCGGTACCTCTCGGTACGGCGGTTTTCAAGACCGCTGTAATCGACCACTCTACCATCTCTCCTAATCAAGAAATAAATGACGTATCTCTCAATTGCGGTGCAAATATAAAGGTATTTTCTAAACGGGCAATCCTTTTGCCTGCTTTTTTGTTTTTGTACAGAACCGGTTAGAAGAGTAACGCTTTGGCTAGGGGTGACGCATTAAAATTGTATTGTGATTAGTTGTTGTGGCTTTATTCGAGCCGGTTTCTTTTGAATACGAGGGATTGAGGACTTCATATTTGTCTTCAGTCGCTCTATAATGAGTAAATTGATCTTTTGAATGATATCCATAATCTGCGCCACATTCTTCGTTCTCTTGCGCGAGGTATCGTGTCTGAAATAGACATCCTAACAGTGGTGTAACTTATTCTCTATCGCCCAATGCCCACGAATAGCCTGCTTCAATAAGGATACATCTGTTAATGACGAAATGTAGTAGGCCACTTCTTCACTCGTTTTGTCACTCTTTTTATCCCTTCGTTTGCGTACAACTTTGTGTATCGACCTCAAGCCTTTCCAGCGAGTTAATACCTCGTTGGCTTCTATCTCCAAGGGATTGAGA
>NZ_JQZY01000034.1:0-11646 GCF_000765965.1 Porphyromonas sp. COT-052 OH4946 | reverse complement strand
AATCATAAAATCTGCAAGTTTTCTGCTATGAAGATAAGAAAACTTGCAGATTTAGCAAAGATATTCGCAAACTAATTTGCTGAATATCAGAGATTAAAGATCTATTTAAGGGATGACGAATTACAAGCTATTCCCGAAGTACCGGATAGGCTTGATTTAAGCGGATCAATTGTTAGTATTGATGCAATGGGAACACAAACAGCTATTGCTGAAGTGATTATTCAATCAGAGGCCGACTATATTCTTAGCCTCAAAGCCAATCAGAAGTATTTGTTTGAAGATGTCCAAGATGTGTTTTCAGGGAAATATAAATTTCATTCTTGGGGAACAATAGAGAAAGATCATGGGCGTATTGAAAAGCGTATTTATACAACGCTAAACGCCTCAGGGGTTTTCGATGAGAAAGAATATTCACAATGGCAGGGCTTAAGAAGTTTAATCGAAATAGAGCATATCGTGAGCCGTTTAGATGGAGGCATTCATCAAGAAAAGCAATACTATATCTGCAGTTTAGCCCCTGAAGATTGCAGCAAGATAGGACAATGCATTCGAGGGCATTGGTGTATTGAAAATCACTTACACTGGCATCTTGGTGTGACTTTTAAGGAAGATGCGTGCAGGGCGAGGAAGGACTACTCTGCGACAAATCTTAACACGTTAAGAAAGTTTGCCTTAGCCATTGTTTCGCAGTATAAAGACAAGCTCTCCTTACGAAAGAGGTATTCAAAGCTGCGCTAAACTTAGACTGTCTCAAACAACTTTCTAATGATTTGATGCGGTTGCGAAAATGCACCAATTCAGAAAAGGCACAGGGAGCACAGGGAGTAAACTCTTGCATGCCAAAAAAGTATTGACAATAAGCATTTTTACTCCATTGTTCTACAACGGATTCATCCGAGAGATTGCGAAGGTGCTTGAGTATCAACAATGCACACATCAAACGAATCGGCTTACTACGGCGACCATTATTCTGACAATACAAAGGGCCGAAAGCCATATCAAACTTCTCCCAATTGTTTTGTCGGCCAATTTGTAGACTGGATGCAATTTAATCATGAAAATCTGCAAGTTTCCTGCTATAAAGACAAGAAAACTTGCAGATTTACCAAAGGAATTCGCAAACTAATTTGCTGAATATCAGAGATTAAAAGGACTTTTAAGGGACGACTACACAGAGAGGGAAACACAACTTTTCACCCATTAATTTATTGATTCCCCCCTCCAATTTTCTAAAAATTGACAGACGAACAAAGCCCTAGCTTGTGAAAGTTGGGGCTTCCTCGTATTATGAGTATGAAAAGATAGGGGCTGCGACAAAAAAATTTTGATGCAGCCCCATACTTCATAGCTAGATCTACAACTGAATTATATCGGCCAGTTCTTTATTAGCTGCGGATTAGTTTGTCGATCTCGCTGTGGGAACTCCCAAGTATATGCATAAAAGCCTACAGGAGCTTGAGCTTTCAAAGGAGTAGTATTTGCAAAACCTTCTAAACCAGGCTGAGTCTCAAAAGCATCATGATTATTAGGGATACTCCAGCGGACCATATCACGCAAACGACTACCCTCACCTATAAGCTCACGCGTACGCTCTGCTTGCAGTGCTTCCATATTAACGACTGAAACTTCTGCTCCACGAGCTTTACTCAAAGCCTTGAGATATTTTTCGGCTGTTGGGGTATCTCCAGTCTGAAGAGCAGACTCTACCAAGATTAAGTAGGCCTCAGCAACGCTAAAATAACGAGCTCCGACTTTAAGGCTTGGCTTATCCTGAACATCACGATAAGCCTTGTCCTCAAGGAATTTATTTACTAAATACCCCTTGTCCTTTTTCACAACTTTCGCGATATAGACGGATTTGCGGAAATCTTCGTTTTCATAAAGATCCACTACCCATTGGAAAGGAACTGCGCTCGGATTATATTTTATATCCTTACCTGCTGGCACAGCACCATTTAGTGTCGTAGCAGTAAACGAGCCAAGAGTCGCAGAAGCAAAACCACGAAAAATAATTTCAGGATTATTAGCATCTGATCGATAAATATTCTCAAACTCAGAAGCATCTGCTGCACCAATCAAAGGATACTTATCAACAACCATCTTAGCATCCGCTGCAGCTTTTCCATATTCACCCAACGCGAGGTAAATTCTTGCTCGGAGGGCATAGGCGTAATCACGGCTCACATAAAGAACGCTCTCCCTGTTTTCGGGCAAAACTTCAATAGCCTCAGACAAACGTGACAAAATGTAATCATAACATTGTGCCTTCGTTGCACGGGGACCGATATAACCAGGATTATATTCTTTCAACAGAATAACGCCAAGATCTTTCGCACCGGAATTAACTTCTGTCACGCTTTCATGGAAGCTAAAACGATCCATCAGTCGCCAAATAGCCAATGCCTGTAAAACTTTTCCTTCCGCCAAGAAGCTCTTAGCATTGGCGATCTCGGTGGAATTTTTATACACTTGATTCTGCAATGCAGCTTCCGTATTGTTAACAAAAGCATTCGCTTGCTGATTTAGTCGATTGTATACGAAATAGTAGCCAGCTATACCGGAGACTTCGCCCTCATCAGCACGTCCATGGTCGTTAAGTATGCCTAGATCCCAATTCACGAACGGAGCTAAGGTGTTACCATCAGTAATGGTAGTGCAATACATATCGGATTGAAGTTCCTGATAAAAATGCATTCGTGGATTTTCAGTATTACGCAAAAGTGCGTAAAGACCATCTCTGTTTTGTTTCGTCTGCACGAAAGAAGTATATGGCTGTTGGAAATCATTTCCTTCGGGGTCGCGGTCAAGCTCGCAAGAGGATACGCTCGCTGCTAAGAAAACTGTCGCAACCCAATAAATTATTTTTTTCATATCAAATGTTTCTTAAGAATAAGTAAATCCTAGAAAGACAACTGAATACCCGCAACGTACTGCTTAGAATTAGGATATTGATTTTGTCCCACATTCCCCCCTGCTTCAGGGTCAAAGCCTTTATACTTCGTAACAGTTAACAGATTGCGCGCCATCAAATAGACACGAGCTCCACCAATCACATTCTGCCCGGCAAAAAGACTATTGGGGAGTACATAGGTGAGTTTGAGATTCTTCAAACGCAGGAAAGAAGCATTCTCCAACAAATGCGTATCAAACTGAGGAGACTGTCCCAATTTTGGAACATCTGTTTCTTTATTATCCTCTGTCCAGGCATTCAATAGCATTTTATCTTTATTTAATTGCATCAATCCACCTCCATTCTCTGTAAAGTAACGGTCATTATTGATCATCCATTTACCAACGATGTAGGCAAAATCAGCATCTAATGAAAGTCCTTTCCAAGAAGCACCTAAGGAGAAACCACCTGTAATAGGAGGAGTAACAGACTTATCAATTCGTGTCTCCAAGTCTGCTGAGTACTGGCTTGTTGTAACTTTATTACCATTCGCATCGACTTGACCAGGAACATACCACAACTGCTTACCGGTTTCTTTGTCGATTCCAGCATATTCAGCCATATAGAACGAATTGGGGTACCCAATTTCCCATATAGTACCGGTATTAGGCAACATGTACTTATTGAGGCCGAAGAAAAGCTTTGTTATTTCCTGTCTATTGTAGTTGAAATTCGCAGAAGCATATACGTTCCAGTCCTTATTTTGGTAGATCGTCCCCTTAAGAGAAAGGTCTACACCCGTATTTTTCATAGAGCCTACATTCTGATACTGTGAGAAGAAACCACTGATATAAGGCATCGGGACATCAATCAACATATCATTCGTAGTGCGGACATAGAAATCTACCTCTGCAGATAAGCGATTATTGAAAGCCCCTGCAGCCAAACCGAAGTTGAACTGAGACTGCTTTTCCCACGAGAGGTCGGGATTGCCTGCTGTAGAAATGCTAAGCCCCATAGCATCTTCGGTATAATTGTTCACAGTAACGAGTGCTTGGTGATTGTAATTACCAATTTCCGAATTACCCGTTGTACCATAACTCATTTTCAGTCGAAGATCACTGAGCCAATTACTTTCTTGAATGAATTTATTATATATGTCAAACATTCCACCGACAGAATAGAACCACGCGCTTCTATTATTGGATCCGAATCGAGAGGATTGGTCATTACGAACAGAGAAATCTATATACATCCATTTGTCAAAACCGTAATTAAAACGACTAAAGAAAGACAAATAGGCATATTCAGCGACCCTGTGCTCAGGCAAAGACAAACTATTTCCGGTTTTTCCCTGGCTCAGTAACATCAACTTATCACTTTCAAATCCTTTAGAATATGCCCCAATAACATCCCCTTCATATTCAATATATTCATGCCCCAACAATGCTGTAAGATCATGTTTTTCATCAATTGAAAACTTATATTCGGCCGTATTTGTAAAAGACTTGCTAACATCTCGATAAGCTCTTTCTCTTCTTTCCCCAAGAGGCGTAGAATCATACGGATTATTGGGCATTCTCTTAGAAGAAGTGCGAGTATTAGTAATATCAACACCAGCCTGTGCCTTTAAAGTAAGGCCTTTGATCGGAGTAATCTGGGCGAAACCATTTACATTGGCCTGATGTGATTCTGAACTGTACGGTCTCATTTTTGCGAAGTACGGTTCTGTCATAGAAGGTCTGGTAGCTCCATATATGTAATAGACATCTGCTAAATCCCCATTCACATCAAAAGGGTTATAATAACGAGGCGTCGTTAACACACCGAAAGTACCCGACCCCAAATAATACTTTCCAAAATAGTCGGCAGATCGTCTATTCGCTATCGCACCAGACAAATTTGCACCAACTTTCAGCCATTCGTTGATACGACTTTCGAAGTTGAGCCGGCCACTATAACGCTTAAAATTTGCCGGTTCACGAGCCATACCTTCCTGATCGAAGTAGCCTATAGAGGCATAATATGAAGTTCCCTGAGACCCTCCGGAGAAAGAAATATCACCTTGACTGGTAGGTGCTGTTTTAAACAAAGCCTTGAGCCAGTCTGCATCATGATTAAAATCCACCGGGAACAATGTCTTACCATACTCATCTTTCAAAGAATCATAATTGCCATACAAATCTTCAGCTCCGGCAAGGATCATATCTTTAACCTTCTGAACGGTTTGATTGTTCCCCCAAAAACCTGCCTTCACCTGAAAATCCAGCAATTCATCTCCGGTCATCATATTATCAAGGGGCTTAGTATTCAGGATTTTAGAAATCCCGTAACTGGCATTAAAGGTAATACGACCTCTCTCGCCCATTTTACCTTTCTTCGTTTGAATGAAAACGACTCCGTTTGCAGCACGAGCTCCATAAATAGATGTTGCAGAAGCATCTTTCAAAACGGACATAGATTCAAAATCATTCGGATTCATCGTAGCCACAACATCCAAAGAAGTTTGCATACCATCCACGATATACAATGGTGCAGAGCTTGCCCCCAACGACCCTGTACCATGAATCTTTACGTCTGCAACCTTTGTAGGGTCACCGGATGTAGTCATGACCTGCATACCGGCCACTTGACCCTGAAGGGCGTCCATAATGTTGGCAACAGGTTTCTCCGCCAACTTCTCACTGGACACCTTGGCTACAGAACCGGAAACGGTGCTGAGCTTCTGCCCCGTACCATAACCTAATACAACTACCTGCTCCAGGACCTTAGAGTCCGGATCCAAAACGATCTTCATTACGTTAGCAATGGCAACCTCTTTGGTAGTCATACCGGAGTAGGACACTCTCAGCATCTTGGCATTGGCGGGCACGCTGAGCGTGAAGTTACCATCCAAGTCGGTCGCAGCACCGATAGTGGTGTTTCCGACAACCACGACATTCGCGCCGATCAGGGGTTCATTATCTTCGGAGGAGATAACCGTACCCTTCACGGTTCTATTCTGGGCCATAGCCCACCCAATGCTCGTCAGCAAGCAAAGGAAGAATAGCGTCATTCTTTTCATAGACTTTTCTTTTGCGTTAAACTTAAAATTATTACTGTTATGTTGTTTCCTTATCTTTCCGGCTTTGCCCTTAACCAAGGAAAGTGTCAGAAAGCCCCCACCGGCCACAGGCACGGGTATACGAAACTTCCACAACTACCCTATGATACGGACAGCGACAAAACTAAATAAAAAAATGCAACCAGACTAATCCTCTTCTCTTTTTTTGATCTAATAATCCGGAAGGGCTGTCCATTTGACACGCAAACCTTACAAAAGACGCACTTTTGGCCATCTTACATGCTTATTGCCGAAACCCTGAGACAAAACAGAAGCTCCAAGGAGGTACAAACACCTTCGTAATAGCAGATAAAACAGAGCGATTTCTTATATATAAACAGCAGCAGATTATCAAGAGAGCATTGATAATTTCCACATCCTGTTCAGACATTTTGGAGGACAAGTTATAAACAATAATTCCTCTCGCCGGATTCCTGATAAAGCATGCCCCCCTAAAGAAAAGATCGCTTTACGCGCGAAAAATTGCTTGACCGACACGCCGAAAAACATGGCGCGAGAAAATTTTCGCTTTGGTGCGGGAAAGAAAAAATTTACGCGCCACAACGAAAAAAATCTCGCTCCACATTTCCGGAAAATACAGACCGCAAGCGGAGAATTTCCGGGACGTGTTTTTCATGGTCACTTGAGATCGAACTCACGAAAAAGCAGGAAGGAGTTACAAATCGTTCAATTTGCAGCTCCTTCCTTATTATAAGCTGAGATCAAGCTAAGACAGTTCTTTCAAAAGGAAACTATTTTAGCATTCCTCCTCCTATGATGCTCGATCTGTTCAGCTCATCAGTTAACGATTAGCTTCCTTACGTCAGTAGCTGTAGTAGGACTATGAAGACTGACAACATACGCTCCATCAGTCAGAGCTTCTGTCATCGACTTGCCTCCAGCCTTTACATCCCCGCGGAACAATAGCTTACCGTCAGTGGTGTAAATTTGCACTGTGTAGTCATGGGCACTGTTGTTGCTAACAACAATCCGCTTTCCAACCGTACCAACCACAACAGACATTTCCTCCGAATCAACGCCGGCCTCATCAAACGAGAGTCGGAATCGTGCACCCGAATCCCCTCGTTTGGCCTCGAATGAATACGAAGTGGTATTCGTTATACGGTGCTTGGATTCGGTCTGAAGATCGTGCAGATATACAGCCCCTTTCGAAAAATGATCAGAAAGGGCAAACTCCAATGTGTATTGACCATCCTTATCTGCATCGAAGCCGATCTGCAGATTATCCAACTCAGGAACAGCCGCAACCTGGAATTTATCATTGCCGATATCCGACAGCGCATAAAGCTGTGAAAGTCCCTTCTCCGGCAGCTTGCGACCATCCCAGCCGTTGTCGAAACCAAAAGAAAGACCCGGCTCCGTAAAGATCCACAAACGGTCGGCAGACTCGTTGCCAAGAACATCCATCACAAGAGAAGGCATACCGGACGAACCCGTATCGTTAGAACGCCATACGATCTGAGCCCCATTGCCGTTGTTCACCGTCGTATTCTTCATCAGCTTATCATATAAGATCTGCAACGTGCAAGATGCTCCGCTCTGCATCTTCAACAAGAAGGAATGCATCGATGGAATTCGATCCGGCAGGTTGGACTGACCCGCTGTATTCTTCGGAACCGACAGGTACTGACCGGCTTGATAACCCGAAACCGTGCTTCCATTGAGCTTGCGCCACTGGTCGCGCGTACCCGTGTTGAAAAGATAGACCGTCTCCTCGACTTCCGGCGGGAAGACAATACCCTGCCTGATGTCGATGGCTGCAGTATAGGAGTTACCCACCAAGTTAGATCCGGAGTAGTTCACATTCGGCGTACGAGTCAGGTTAAGGAAGGCGTCACATACGCAAATTATACCCTTGAAGCTATAAACCCCCGTGGGCTGTACCTGTACATCATTCGTGATCTGGTAGCCCTTGAACTTCTGAAGCTGTGTATCCGGCGCATAAGGAGCAGGGCGCCACTTATCTCCATTGAAAGGCTCAACCCATTGGTTTATAGTCTCATTTCCTTCAACATCCCCGTAAGGGAAATCTGATTCATTGACAGGTATTCCAAAATACTGCCAGCTCCTACGGTACATACCGCAGTCGGCACAATCATATCCCTGATTGTAAAACTCGACAGTAGCTCCTACATCTTGATTAGCCCCGGGATTACGGAACAACAATGTCCCGGTCGGATTGTCTTTCGACGATTTCACGACGATAGTACCGGCAGCCTGATTGTTATCCTCAACTACTCCGTTAATCATTAACTGATTGCCCGTAGTTATTACCAAATTCTTGTCGGAATGATTGATCAGATTACCGATAACACGTCCCTCCGTTCCATCTTGTTCGATATCGTCCAGATGTAGATCTTGCTTCGCAGGACCAGACTTAGGATTATTCGCTTGTGTTGGATTATTTTGCTCTGTAGCGAATTCGATATTCTCACCAACAGCGGGAACGATGTTGTTCGTCCAGTTATTGGGCTCATTCCATTTATTGAGCATACCCAGCGTACCCCCTATCCAATAGTTGGCCGCAGGTTTAATGAGTATATAAACCGTAGCCTTATCACAGGCCTTTGGCGTTCCATCATCGCACACACAATAAACAAACCGGTCGGGTCCAACATAGCCATTAGTGGGTGTATAAGTGAAGGTACCATCAGCACTAATAACGACATTACCGTACTGAGGAATAGCAACGAGTGTTGTATTCACAATCTGATTATTCCCTTGAGCATCATAGTCATTAGCAAGGACATTACCTGTTACGGGAGTATACTTAGTTGTTATAAAGGCATCGTCAGCTGCAAAGGTCGAATTCTCTGTATCAGGTAGGACCTTGATCGTAACAACGGCATCGTCACAACGATTCAAGTGGTCGCACACTTGATACTTGAAGTTTACATCTCCTACAAATCCTGGATTCGGCACATATGTAAATGTTCCATCGGCGTTGAGTGTTAAAGTTCCATTTGTTTGAGCAGTTCCACCATCTACCAGTGTAACGCTGTTCGGGTTAAGATCTCCATCGGGATCAAAATCATTAGTAATGACATTTCCGTTAAGAACCCCACCCTTAGGCATAAGATAATTGTCATTAACAGCGACAGGAGGATTATTATTCGTTACTGGCAGAGGAAGAACCTCAATTGTTACCGTGGTCGAAGTACATGCATTATGGTTATCACAGACCTCATACGTAAAGGTATCTTCTCCTACATAATTGCTTGATGGCGTATAAACATAAGATCCGTCAGCATTGATAGTCACATGACCTCCATTCTGCGTCGGTATATTTACCTGAGGAGTGACATGTATCGGGTCCTTCTCTGGATCATAGTCGTTAGTAAGAACATTACCTCTAACCGGTATATCCACGAACGTAGTATTCACGTCAGGAACAGCTACGGGCGGACGATTTTCCAAATAAGCGAAATAAGTAGTCTCGAATAGATGCTTCCAGCTAATACCGATATTTGCTCCGTCCAAAGTAGATCCCGGCACCTCCGTAAAGCGATAAAATTTGCCATTGTAGGTAAAGTTTTTTGCACTGGGCGTAACAGAGAAATACTGAAGATTATCATTTGTTTTGTCCAGCTTTATCCATTTGGGAGCTATATAATCGTTTCCAGGAGGAAGGAAGAAATCCGGAGAATGGACGATTTGGGCTGCACTCAAAGACCCGACTACAGTTCCATCTGCCAATATAGGTTGGCCATCCATATTAACCAAGACATAATTACGCTTTATGACGCCATAGCCTGGTTTTACGGTTGGACGCGGAAACAGCAAACACTGATTGGCTTCTCCGTTGGAATTGGTGTAATTAAGCTTGGCTTCTTTATTGGTATCATATCCGCCCAAATCAGGACCTATAGTCGAAACATTATTGATTTGCGCTTGATCCATATTTTCAATGTCCGCAAAAATACGGTAGGTCAGCGTAGCTTCGGATGAGCTCAAAATAGTACCCGTTGTCCATGTCAACTTTCTAGTAGTGATATCATAATGTACGGTTCCATTAGTAACCTTTACCAGATGAGTAACATCACCCGACTGAGTCACATTTTTAACGATGAAACCGGGAGCGACAAAGTCTGTCACTACACCTTTCTGTATCCCTATATTAATAGTCTGAGCGATATTATCGAAAGCTGCAGCCAAATTTTGGGGGGTCGCAGTAAAGAAGTGATTCTCGTCTGTAGCGGTTAATTTCAATGAATTATTAGCCAAGGCAAAATTTCCCAAGTCATAGCCAATAGTATGAATTGTATATCCTGAGCTTTTTGCGAACTGAGCTTCATTGATGGCTGCATTACAAGGGAAATAATAATAATATGGATGGCCAAACTTCGGTTCATACACCAATGCACCGGCAACACCATCAAAAGTAATTCTTGCGCTCAGACTACTATAATCGAATTTGGATTCCGGCAAATCTCTCCGCCCAACTTTAGAAGATTGAGTTGGATAATTTGGAGTAAGAGGTGTAGATGGATTGTTGGAAACATAATTTGTAGGAAAATTGATTGCTCCTTGTATAACCAGATCAATGGGGTCATTTGCATTTCCAGTTTTGCCAATGAAATCTGCAGTAGTTACATTTTTAACCGGATACTGCTCGGTCGCTAATCCGTCAGACATCAAGATAATATGCTTGTCGACAGCATTAGAGGTAGCCATAATATTTCTTGCCACTTTAAGCCCCCCTTGAGTATGTGTTCCCCAAATAGGAGTTAAAGCCCTGATTTTTTGACAGAGAAAAGCAGTGTCTTTGGTAAAATCAGATAAGAAATGAGGCTCATGGTCATAACTCACAAGAGCGATACGCACCCCCTCTGTAGCGTTTCCCTTAGGCAACATCTTTTTCACGAAACGCTGTCCTGAAGCAATAGCGGATTTTAATCTAGCAATGTTTTGCCCACCCATTGATGAAGACTGGTCAATAACTATCACCACGTCAACCGGTACCGTTACTGCTTCGGTAGTGATTTTTAGCGTTACATCCCATGCGTTAGGGTTATCAGGATCAGTAACTGGAACCGCATACTTGTCAACGGCAACGGGAACCACAGGAGGAGGTGTCCGTAGATTTTCTGTGAAAAAAGACTTCTCTTGCGAGGTTAAACGATCAGCATGCTTTATTTCACTCACTGGCGAAGCAACTAATCCACTGTGTTCAAAAACAGATTGGCATACAATTCCGGCATTAACTAAGTCACCCTTATTTGTAGTCGTCAATTTAGAATCCGTTGAATGGTTCGGAGCCCAAAGCTTCTCTACATCTGCCACTCTTTCATAAGGGCGAGCTTTTATCTGAAAGGCAAATACCGTGCAGAATAAAAGAAACACCGCAAGTATTATTATATATCTTTTCATCATTACTATTATTTCGTTAGTCGCTGCAAATCAACCCAAACAACACGCGCAATCAAACACATGTAATCAACTCCTATTTTCACCTAAAGACTTTCTTTTTTCATATCCATTTAGCCTCGTCTAGCATATCTCGCAAGACTTGAATAAAATATCAAATCTCGACTTCATACTTATACCAATGGTTTCTCAAGACCTTCTCGGGCAAAGGCAAACGATAAAGTTCAGGCCCGAATTCGGGAGGAGGAAGCTCTCCATCATCCAC
>NZ_JQZY01000033.1:0-53358 GCF_000765965.1 Porphyromonas sp. COT-052 OH4946 | reverse complement strand
CATAAAGGAAGTGGAGGAGTAGGGCTCTCTTTACTAAGGTAACATTTTGTTCCTTAGCTCTGCTTCCTTTTTCTTATATCCTCCAAAACGTTTAGGACAACATTGGCGGTTGCCCTGTCTTATTCCTGATGTTCCAAGTTGTCGCTGTCTTTTTTGCTACCTTTGCAAAGTAACTGAGAGTTCTTCACAGCAATGTGAACAACTATATATACAAATAGCCTGCTCAATTTATAGAACAACTTGACAAATGACCCATAGACATGCATACCGACTTAGCATATACCAGACCTTTGTTAAGGGCAATTTTGCCCCATCTATTCGTGTACTGCGACAACATCGTATCCCATACAAGTGGCCTTTATCATATGAGAAATAGCGTTTAGGGAGATATTTACTCCCTTTCCAAGCATATCAGGCACCCGTCGAATTAGACTCAGTTCGACGGGTGCCTTTGTTTTATAGGCTCTCGAAAAGGCTTTCAGTCGCTTACGATTTATATACAAATCATTTACCATCTGTATATAAATTGAAAACGATTGATATATAAATCGAAAACGATCTGTATATATATCGTAAATGGTTTATATATAGATCGTTGTGCGATGTTCTTGAAAGTGGATTTTGAGCTGACAAAGTTTGTTTTCTCTTCTTTTTGAGATCGAAGTCTGCTTCTTTTTAGAACCTTATTTAGAATCATTCTAAACTCTGCTTCGTTGTTGAAAACTTTTTTGGCGCATGTTTGGGGTGCCGTATCGGCTCCCCGAAATGAGGGAAATAAATCTTTTTCGGAGTAGATGGAGAGAGCATCGATAGGGTTCTATTCACTCTCTGGTCGAGCAGGCTGTCAATGGATCGTAGACTTTGGCCATTGAGTAACGAGCGTTCATCGCTCTATACTTTATGGGCTCTCTTTTCAAGACCGTGTGCCTGATAGGACTGAGGGAGATATTATCTCAATCTTCACGACTGTTTCAGTTGGGGGAGGCATGTGCCGTAGAATATGCAAGTGCTTCATATTTGCGGCTTTCAAAGAATTCGGCTAATTTTGGCGGAAATTTTTACGCGGTTTTTCAAAGCCAAAAAGACAATAACTCCAAGATAATAAAGAAGAAAATGAACGTATCGATCAAGAATACGGATGCCGTCAATGCCATTGCTACCGTAGCAATCGAGAAGGCTGACTATGCCAACGAAGTGGAAAAAGCACTGCGTACCTATCGCCAACGTGCCAATGTCCCTGGGTTCCGCAAGGGAATGGTGCCGATGGGTATGATCAAGAAAATGTACGGCAAGGGTGTCAAAGCAGAGGAGATCAACCGCGTAGTCGGTCGTGAACTCTATCGCTATATAGCTGACAACAAGCTCAATGTACTGGGCGAGCCTATGCCTAATGAGGAATTGCAGAAGGAGTACGACTTCGATACCACTGACGACTTCGAATTCGTATTCGATCTGGCTCTCAGCCCTGTAGTAGACGTAGTGGCAGACAAGAGCGTTCGCGTACCTTATTATACGATCCAACCCACAGAGGAGATGATCGACCAGCAGATCGAATCCATGCGCTCCAGCTACGGACACTCGGTGGAGGCTGATGAAGTGGGTGCCAATGATGTAGTGAAGGGTCGCCTCTGCGAGTTGGAGAACGGACAGCCCAAAGAGGGTGGTATCTGTGTAGAGGAAGCTATGTTGCTCCCGGCCTATATAAAGGACGAAGAAGAGAAGAACAAATTCGTCGGTGCTGCCAAGAACAGCGTTGTCGTATTCAATCCTGCTAAGGCATACAATAACAATGAGTACGAACTCTCTTCTCTCTTGAAGGTGGACAAATCAGCTATCGGAGAGCATACGGGCGACTTTTCTTTTGAGATCAGCAGCATCTCTCGTCATGAAAAGGCAGAGCTGAACGAAGAGTTCTTCAAGCAGGCTTTCGGTGAGGAGACGGATATCAAAAACGAATCGGACTTGCGTGCCAAGGTGACCGAAGGTGTTCGCGAGCAATTTACAGCCGAAAGCGACTACAAATTCCTCTTGGATTTGCGTCGCGTGTTGGAAGCTCAGGTAGGTGAGCTACAGTTCCCCGATGCGTTGCTGAAGCGCTGGCTGAAGCTGTCGCATACGGAGTGGAGTGATGAAGAATTGGAAAAACAATATCCTGCCATGATCAAGGATCTGACCTTCCACGTGATCAAGGAAGATCTGGTCAAGAAGAACAACATCGAGGTTACGCCGCAAGACGTCAGGAACTTCGCCATCATGGTAGCCAAGAATCAGTTTGCCCAGTATGGCATGTCCGCCGTTCCTCAGGATGCTCTCGAACGCTATGCCAATACGATGATGGAGAAGGAAGATACTCGTCGCAATTTCTTCGACCGCGCTACGGAGAACAAGCTCGCTGCCGCACTGAAAGAAAAGCTCGATATCGATGCCAAGACGGTTTCTCCGGACGAATTCAACAAGCTGATGACCGAACAACCGGCTTCGGCTGAGTAATCTCTCTCTATTCGACGTCTTGTCTGTGGTAGGGATTGCTCCTACTGATACACTTCCGAATGAAATAAGGCTGCCATGCAATTACTGCCGGCAGCCTTTCTTTTTTTATCCCCCCTGTGTGGAATTGATTGCCGTTTGGCCTATTGGCAGACCTATCGTTTTAGTGGATTTTGCTCCAATAAAGTGGCTATTTCTTCCATTTCTCTATACCATTCCTCACCGAATGCCCGTATGAGTGGTTCTTTTAGGAATCGGTATAGGGGTGTTCCCGTCTGACGGCCTAAGGCTTCTGCACAACGGCAAATCTCCCAACGGTGGTAATTGACCGCCGTAAAGCCGCTGTAACGGGTCAGACGGACGGGGTATAAATGACAACTGAGCGGCTTCGGAAAGTCGATCTTGCCCGAGCGGTATGCCCGCTCAAAGGCGCAGAGGCAATTGCCGTTTTCGTCGTATGTGGTGAAAACGCAGTCCCGTCCGTTCACAATGCTGGTGACTTCGTCTCCTTCCACATCCAGATAGCTGACGCCCTGCTTATCGATCACTTCGAGGGCTTCGGGCGCAAGCATATCGCGCACGGCATCGAGATGCTTGCGCAGCAAATCGGCCTCTCCTGCTTCAAGGGGGGCACCGCTTTCTCCTTCCACACAGCAAATCCCCTGACAAGTGGCATAATCGCAGACAAAATACTTGTCGAAGAGGTCAGGGCTGACGATCGTTTCTTGGATTTGGAACATCCTTATATGCAATATTTCTAACGGAGCGCAAAACTACTAAAATCCGCTCCAATATCCGGATCTTATCCGATGAAAACATATGAGCACTTTTGTATTTTCAATCGGGCTAATCTCTTCATGTGTCCGATGAACCATTATCTTTGGCTCGACGGAGCCGCTCTTCCCTCCATCAAATGGGGCTTTGCGAGCTGTGAGGTTGCCGTTTCCCGTTTATGTTTAAGTCTTAAGTAAAAGAATCATTTGTTCGGTATGCAGACAGAAAAAGATAGCCTTATCGTCGTTTCCGGTGGGATGGACAGTGTGACGCTGATGTACGAGAAGAGAGCCTCCATCGCTTTGGCTCTCAGCTTTGACTATGGCTCCAAACATAATGCGCGCGAATTGTCGTTTGCTAGGCTACATGCAGAGCGTTTGGGTGTGGAGCATCTGATTGTCCCCCTCGATTTTATCGGGCAGTATTTTCAGAGTGATTTGTTGCTTAGCGGGGGAGATATTCCTGAGGGCAGATACGACGAGGAGAATATGAAGAGTACGGTAGTGCCCTTTCGCAACGGCATTATGCTGGCGGTGGCTGCCGGATTAGCAGAAAGTAGGGGATTGCGGCGAATCTATATCGCCAATCATTTCGGCGATCATGCCATATATCCCGATTGTCGTGCCTCATTTATTCGTCCGATGACCGAAGCTGTTCGGTGCGGTACCTCGGACGGTGTGCTTATAGAAGCTCCGTATACGGATATTACCAAGACCGATATTGCACGGATTGGGGCTTCCCTGGGTATAGACTATGCCGAGACTTGGAGCTGCTATAAGGGCGGTGTTTCTCATTGCGGTGTTTGCGCTACTTGTGTAGAGCGCAGAGAAGCACTGCGCGATGCCGGCATTCCGGATCCGACTGAGTACGAAGGTTGAGTCTGCTTCATTGGGCACGAGTTTATCATAAGCGATGAAAAAAATAGGACTCCTATCCGATACGCATGGCTGCATCGACGAAAAGTATCGAGTACACTTCGCCGATTGCGATGAGATTTGGCATGCCGGTGACATCGGTTCTGTAGCGGTAGCAGAGCATCTATCGGGATTGGCACCGCTCCGTGCTGTCTATGGTAATATAGACGGACAGGACATTCGTTTGCAGTATCCCGAGGTATTACGTTTTCGTGTAGAGGAGGTGGACGTGCTTATGACGCATATCGGAGGGTATCCCGGGCGTTATGAACCTCGCGTCTATCGAATGCTTGTGCAGCAACCGCCCCGCCTTTTCGTCTGCGGGCATAGCCATATCCTCAAAGCCATGTACGATAAGAAGTTGGATATCCTGCATCTCAATCCCGGAGCTGCAGGCAAGTATGGTTTTCATGCTGTTCGCACCCTGATGCGCTTTGTAATCGACGGGCGGGATATAAGGGATTTGCAGGTAATAGAACTGGCTAATCGATAAAACAATCAATATGAAATATTTCATTCCCAAGGTTTGCATTTCCTTCTCCTTACTGTTAGGCAGTTGTATATCCTCGTCATGTCGTGGCGGAGCAACCCCGTCTTCAAGTGGTACGGGATTAGTTCCGGATCGGATCGATACGCTGGAGATTAAGTTGCTCTTTGCCGGAGATATCATGACACACGGCCCTCAGATAGAAAGCGCAAAGCGCGAAGGGGGAAGTGTGTACGATTTTTCTTCCTCTTTCGATAGCTTGTTTTCCATGATAAAGGGAGCCGATCTTGCTATTGGGAATTTGGAGACCACTTTTGCTGGTGCACCCTATAGCGGATACCCTACTTTCTCTTCGCCTGACGCTATGGGGGAGGCTCTTAGAAATGTCGGTTTCGATGTGCTGACTACTGCCAACAATCATACTGCCGATAAGGGGAAAAAGGGCATTGTACGTACTCTCGATATGCTGGATAGTCTGGGTATAGCCCATACCGGCAGCTATCGGGATATGGCTGCTCGCGATAGGATGAATCCCCTTATCGTCGAAGCTAAAGGAGTACGCATAGCTATTCTGGCCTATACCTACGGTACGAATGGAATGCCTGTGCCCGCTCCTACTTGGGTGGATCCTATCGATACGGTTATGATGAAGAAGGATTTGCAGCGGGCGGACTCCTTAGGGGCGGACTACCGTATCGTGCAGATTCATTGGGGAGTCGAATACAGAAAGGAGCCCGATAGCGAGCAACTGGAACTTGCACGCAAACTTCATCGCTACGGTGCCGATGCCATCATCGGAAGCCATCCGCATGTGGTGCAGCGATCCGAGTGGTTGAAAACCGACACCAAGACCTCTTTCGTGATCTATTCGATGGGCAATTTTATAAGCAATCAGAGAAAGCCTGCTGCCACCAGAGGCGGTATGTTGTTATCGCTTACCCTGCGTAAGGTGGGCGATCTGATTACCACGCATCCCGACTACCAATACGTTTTTGTCAATAAGCGCACTCCGCAGGGTAAGAGAGTTTATCGCTTGTTGCCTGTGGATCCTTTTTCTACAGATACTCTGCCTGCTCTTCCTCCGGAGGAGCAACAGGACTATAAGGAATTCGCCAGATATTACCGAACGATACCTCTCGTTCAGTAAGAATCAGGATAGGGGAAAAAGAGGAAAAGATGATTATTGGAAGAGCACTTCTATGGCTTCGGTTTGAGCCGCAGCATGGAGAAATAGGGGAAGCGACGAGGTAATATGTCTTCTTCGATGCAGGATGAGATAAATTCCTTGTCGGTCCCTACGTACTCGAAATAGATGGCAGCTACATTTTCCTTGGACAAGAACTCTTTCACTACGCTCTCGCATCTCGATAGTTTCATGATCAGGACTGTGCGTCCCTGAGCCATAGCCTCGCACAGTTTTTCCGGCGTGGCATTTCCCGGTATTATCTGTAGCTCCTCGTCCTGTCGGGTGATGCTCTGTCCTGCAACGGCACCCGCAGCGATGAAGGCCGGTACTCCTGCGATGAATACAAAAGGACACCCCTCACGAAGAAGCACATCGGAGATATAGTGCGTAGAGGAATAAAAGCCTGCATCACCTTCGGCCGCTACCGCAACCGACAGACCTTCGTCGTAATGGGCTTTGCATCGTGAAGCCACTTCTTCATATACCGCTAATGCTTTTGTCCTGTCCATACTCATAGGAAGAGAGTAGGGTCGGAATTTGGTCGTATCTATACCATTTGCCAACATGATCTCTTCTGCTTTCGATACGGTCTTGCCCGATGGTGAGACGGTGGTAGGGTAGTAGATGAGGTCGCATTTTTGCAGAGCTTTGTATGCCGCGAGCGTTATCAGATCGGGATCGCCGGGACCGAGAGATACGAATCGGACAGGATAGCGTTCCATATCTATTGCGATAAGGGGGGGGATTTTTGTTTTTCTTACTGATGGATAAGGGGCTGCACTTGAGGATCATACCTCCGAGTGCAGCCCCTTCATTATCGGTATATCGGATGTCTGTCGTTATTTAATAACGCCTAATTCGCGACCAACTTTGATGAAGGCGTTGATAGCCTTGTCCAGATGTTGGCGTTCGTGGCCGGCAGACAGCTGTACTCGGATGCGAGCCTGTCCTTTGGGAACGACGGGGTAGTAGAATCCCGTAACGTAGATACCCTCTTCGAGCAAACGAGCCGCATAGTCCTGAGACAGTTTGGCATCGTACAGCATGACAGCACAGATGGCACTTTGGGTCGGCTTGATGTCGAAACCGGCTGCCAGCATTCTGTCGCGGAAGTCGTTCACGTTCTCCATCAGCTTGGTATGGAGGTCATTGCTCTCTTTCAGTATCTTGAAGACTTCAAGACCGGCACCTACCACACTGGGAGGAATAGAGTTGCTGAAGAGATAGGGACGTGAACGCTGACGCAGCATCGCGATGATTTCTTTCGGGCCGGTCGTAAAGCCACCGATGGCACCGCCGAAAGCCTTACCCAGAGTCCCGGTATGGATGTCGATACGTCCGTAGCAGTCGAACTGTTCTGCCACGCCACGTCCGGTAGCACCCACTACGCCGGCAGAGTGGCATTCGTCCACCATCACCATGGCATCGTATTTCTCTGCCAAATCGCATATCTTATCCATGGGAGCCACATTGCCATCCATGGAGAATACGCCATCCGTTACGATGATGCGATGGCGTTGGGCTTGTGCTTCTTTCAGGACGCGCTCGAGGTCTTCCATGTTGGCATTCTCGTAGCGGTAACGCTTGGCTTTGCAGAGTCGAACGCCGTCGATGATGGAGGCATGGTTGAGAGCATCGCTGATGATGGCATCTTCTTCTCCGAAGAGCGGTTCGAATACGCCGCCATTGGCATCGAAGCATGCTGCATAGAGAATGGTATCTTCGGTGTGGAAGTATTCGGCAATGGCTTTTTCCAATTCTTTGTGGATGTCCTGCGTCCCGCATATGAAGCGTACGGAACTCATCCCGAATCCACGCTCATCCATCGCATCCTTGGCGGCTTGTATCAGCCGAGGGTGATCGGACAGACCGAGATAGTTGTTGGCACAAAAGTTCAATACCTCTTGCCCTTCGTTTACGCGGATGTCAGCACGTTGGGGGGTGATGATGATCCGTTCTTTCTTGTACAGCCCGGCTTCTTCGATACTCTTGAGTTCGGCAGCCAAGTAGTCTTTCATTCCTTTGTACATAGCACTGGAGTTTTTTAGGTGTTTTTGGTTTGTTGTATCAGTATCGGTCTTTAACGATGCAGAGGCCGAAGTATGCTATTCTTTATTCCGTCGTCTCTTCTTCCGCCGGTTTCTCTTCCGATAGGAAAGTGGTAAAACCGTTGTCCACCAGGAGGTTGTACCAAGAGATAATCTTGCGTATATCGCTCGGATATACTCTATCGACGTCGTATTCGGGCAGTACCTCCCCGAAGAAAGCACGTAGCGAGTCGTTGTCCTTCGTGAGAGTGGGAGCATCGAGCTGTTTGCCTTCGTACTTCCGGTATATCGCTTCCATAACCTCCGGTAGAGGGACATCGTCTTCGATGGTGTAAATGGAAATATCGCCAAGGGAGACTACTCGGTCCGATGGGTATGTGGGGGTTCTACGTTTCGTGTCGAGGGCTTCGACTATGAGCGTATTCTTTCCGCGCGATACGAGACGAAACAATCCGGATTTGCCGGATATGGAAAGGATGGGTTGCAACATATTTTTCTGTTATTGATATTGTATTTCTGTTATTGACTGTTTGCAAAAGTAAGTATTTCGTTCCTGTCCGAGGGGCAGGAGAGCAGGGAAGCACCTGCCTTATTCCCCTAAAGCCGATCGGGCGGATTCGGTCTTTTTGTTCGGACTGTCTCTATAATTCTGACGACTTGAGGGATGAGCAGATGGGGTGGCGCATTAAACACCGTGTGGTCAGCTCCGGCCTTGGCCAATGACTGCTCTCTTCCTTGGCTGAGCATACGCTGCCTCACGGTCTCTGCCGGTGAACCGTCGCGAGTCATCGCTCGCTCTTGCCTTATCTTTTCGGGAGCATCGACCCGAATCACCGTATCGCACAGAGAGTCGAATCCCGAGCTGAAAAGAATGGCACTCTCGACGGCGCAGAGATCCGACTCGCACTCCGAACGCCACTGGCAGAAGTCTTTTTTGACTTCCGGATGTATGATGCCGTTTACCCGTTCGAGGAGGTCGCCGGAGGAGAAGATGGCCGCAGCCAACCTGTCTCGCCTGAGCATGCCGTTCTCGTACAGATCGCTGCCTATGAGGTCGGTCAGTGCCTGTCGGATGACGGGGCTGTGATCATTGAGCCATTTGGCTCTGCTGTCAGAGTCGTATACGGGGATACCGAGGGTATGCAGGATACGACTGACGACAGACTTCCCGCTTCCTATTCCGCCGGTGATCCCAATGGTAATCATTACTGCTTACTGAATGCGTTCGATGATGAATTGGACGTGCGAAGGCGTGATCTTATAGTGCTTGAGCCAGTCCGGTTTCATGATCAGCTCCACGGGCAGAGAAGAATCGCTCCGGAGCGAATCCGGAGAGGACGGATAGAAAACGGCTGTTTGCAGATCAGCTTCCGATACTTCTTTGTAGCGCGATGTGGGGAGTGTGAGCAGTATCGACACTTTGCCGGGCAGAGGACGAAGAAGGAAGCCATCGGGTACGTTCTTCGTGATGATGGGAAGCTCGAAGGTCTGTTCCGTCAGCTGCTCTACACGCACTTGCATCCTGATATTTGTCGGATCGATAACGATGTCGTCGATCGGGTCGATCGCTATATCCCCGGAGAAATCGTTCTCCAGTCCGTCGATAGAAAACTCCTCCGTATTCACGGATCCGATGCCCGCCAACGCTTCCGCACTTCCATATACGGTCACTTCGCTCGGAGAGAGGACGGGATCGAAGGCGTAGAATCCTTCTTTGGGGACGGTCTGTCCGTTTATGACTACGGGTACGGTTTTCTTTTTGCGAGTGTAGAATGTCGCTTTGATGTCTTCGGGCGAGATGGCTGCAATGGTCGTGGAGGTTTCCAGTTGTTTTTGGAGCAGTTCGACCAGATCCCGTTTGTTCAGTCGCATGCTCTTTTTCTTGTGTAGCTGCGCTTTGGATGGGGAGATATTGATCGGAGAGAAACCCTCCAGCTTATAGGTCAGAAGCACGATACCCTGATCTTTCAGCATAATATTCAAGCGGTCGGGCAGCCTGCCTGAAACTCCTATGTCCGGCGGCAGCTCGGAATAGGAGATGGGAATAGAAAACGAAGCCGTGTAAACGTCCTGCAAGCTCTGCATGAACCAAAAAACGGCAGAGAGAACCACAAAAGCGAAAAAGACAAGGACATTCCTCCCACGGCGTGAACGGGGAGCGGATGCCTTGTCTATACTTTTCCCCTTTTTCCGATCGGCATTGAGGAGATTGAGCTTCATTCCCTTTAGCGGATTTGGTGGAGAACGATGAGGAACTGAAAGAAGGGGTAGGTGCCTTATGCCAAGTGTTACCGGACGTAGTACCCGTCTCCGTCTCTGTCAGTTCCTCCGATAGATTGCCCTTGTGCAGCTCTTAGTCTTTCTTGTTGGCCATGTCTGTTTCCGCTTCGCGAGCAGATACATATACAGACCCTTTATCGATGCGGATGTTCACTCCATTGGCTATTTCGACCAAGAAATCCTTTTCGCGAACCTCGCGTATGGTACCGTGTATACCGCCTGCGGTGATTATTTTGTCTCCTTTAGCGAGGGCTTCACGCTGACGCTGAAGCTCTTTCTGACGTTTTTGTTGAGGTCTGATCATGAAGAAGTAAAAGATTACTACCATGAGCACGAGCACCAGAATCATCTGGCTTGAGCCTCCGAACAGGCCTCCGGTTTGGGGTGCGGCCTGAAGAAAGATGAAATCCATATTCTACTTTGTTTTTATATAACTGGTTTTATGCTTGCAAATATACTCAAATATAAATAGCCCTCGAGAGGCTTTCGTGGCTTTAGACCAGCAGACTCATTTCATGACGAAGCAGGAATTCTTTTTTGTCCAATCCCCCACCGTAACCTGTCAGGGTATTGTCGCTCCCTATTACCCGATGGCACGGCACGAGGATGGATATGGGATTGGCTCCGTTGGCACGGGCTACAGCCCTCACGGCTTTGGGGTTTCCTATTCGTCGTGCAAGAGTGGCGTATGAGATCGTGGTGCCGTAGGGAATGTTCAGCAGCTCGCCCCATACCGTTTGCTGAAACTCCGTCCCTGCCATAAGCAGAGGGACGTCGAAGGTCTCTCTCGCGTGGGAGAAGTATTCGTCCAGTTGGGCGATCGTCTCTTTCAAGACGGGCGACAGTGCGATCTCGTATGAGGAACACAGCCTTTTTTGCAGGCCCTTGTCGATAAGCTCCCTGCGCTCCTTATGTGCCCAGTCGCACATGCAAAGCTGTTGTCCGTAGGAGCCGAGGATGAGATCGCCGCATGGCGATTGGTAGTGCTGAATGCGGATTGTTTCCATACTGTATTTTGTCGTTGGGGGAGGTGTCGAAGATGAAAAATGGCTGTGAGGCTCATTTGCCCTTTTGCCCCCCGTTTCCTGCCAAAGGTACGAAAAGAATAAAGGGTGTGACGTGTGGCCGGAATGAATTCTCGATCCGAAAAATGCTCGATTGTGGTTCGTGTTTTGCTGAAAATACGCGCGTAAATTTTTTCGTTTTGGCGCGAGACGTAAAAAATTTACGAACCAAAACGAAAAAGTTTACGCGCCACGTTTTTTGACCCGAAGAACGACAATTTTTTGGGACGTAAAAGACTCCGGAGATAGCCCATGCCTTTCGGAGCCTTAACATTCCCGACAGGGCAAAAACAGCGTACTTGCATGGAAGAAGCGGTCTGCCGTGCGGTATCGTGTGGCACGTTTGGCGAAAGCTCTTTCTCGAGCATCGTTTTTTTCGCAGGCTTTTGACTATAGTAATTAAGGAACAACGGGCTCTATTGCTTACCTTTGCAGGACGAATGACAGAAGAATTTGACATTAGACAGGAGCGTTACCGCGGCAACGACGGCGAACGGGAAGTCGAAAACAAGCTACGCCCCCTGACGTTCGATAGCTTTAGCGGTCAGGACAAGGTGGTGGAAAATCTGAGCATCTTCGTCGCTGCAGCTCGTTTGCGCGGCGAGGCCTTGGATCATACGCTGCTGCATGGCCCTCCGGGTCTGGGTAAGACCACGCTGTCGAATATCATAGCCAATGAGCTTGGCGTGGGGCTTAAGATCACTTCCGGTCCCGTCCTCGACAAGCCGGGTGATCTGGCCGGACTCCTCACCTCGTTGGAATCCAACGATGTACTCTTCATAGACGAAATACACCGGCTGAGTCCTGTGGTGGAAGAATACCTCTACTCGGCCATGGAGGACTACCGTATAGATATAATGCTGGACAAGGGACCCAGCGCGCGCTCCATTCAGATCAATCTCTCCCCCTTCACCCTTGTGGGAGCCACTACGCGCAGCGGTTTGCTGACGGCACCCCTTCGTGCCCGTTTCGGGATCAATCTCCATCTGGAGTACTACGATATGCATACGATTACCGGTATCGTGGAGCGGAGTGCACGCATTCTGGAGGTGTCCTGTTCGCACGATGCAGCCATCGAGATAGCCGGACGAAGTCGTGGCACGCCTCGTATAGCCAATGCCTTGCTGCGGCGTGTGAGGGACTTCGCACAGGTCAAGGGATCCGGTGCCATAGACAAACCGATAGCCTGCTATGCTCTCGAAGCCCTGAATATCGACCGTTACGGGCTGGACAATGTGGATCACAAGCTCCTCGCCACCATCATAGACAAGTTTGCCGGCGGCCCTGTCGGATTGAGTACCATTGCCACGGCTTTGGGGGAAGACCCCGGTACGATAGAGGAGGTCTATGAGCCATTCCTGATCAAGGAGGGATTCCTCAAGCGGACACCTCGAGGAAGAGAAGTGACGGAGCTGGCTTATACGCACTTGGGGCGTAACCCCCATCCGCACCGGCCATCGCTATTCGACTGATTACATCCTAACCTGCTGATATATGGCATCCGGAATACGAGGTTTGATGAAAGATACGGCCGTTTACGGCCTGAGTACCATCCTGGTACGTCTGCTCAACTGGTTGATGACCATCGTCTATGTACGTGCTCTACCGGGTACGGCCGACTTCGGCAATATGACCAATCTCTACGCTTGGACGGCACTGGCCATGATCGTCCTGACTTATGGGATGGAGACGGGTTTCTTCCGCTTCATCAATAAGGCCGAACGTCCGAACGAAGTCTATTCCACCACGTTGTGGTCTTTGGGGGCTACATCCACCTTCTTCCTTTGTGCAGGTCTGCTTTTTCTCCGACCGCTCAGTGGGAGTATGGGCTATGCCGATCATCCGGAGTACGTGGGGCTGTTGCTCGCTATCGTGGCGATGGATGCTTTCATGGCCATTCCATTGGCCTATCTCCGCTATGCGAACCGGCCGTGGCGATTTATGTTCGTTCGGCTGACATTCATCCTGCTGACCATCGTCCTTACGATCTTCCTCCTCTTCCTGTGTCCGCGTATCTATGCCGTGCATCCGGAGTGGATCGATAGCTTCTACCGCCCTAACTACGAATTGGGGTACGTGTTCGTCATCAACTTCATTTGTAACCTCGTGCAGATGGCCATGCTATTCCCCCATTGGCGGCATGCAGGCCGTGCATTTCGTCCGGATATTCTGCGCAAGATGCTGGCCTATTCTTTTCCGATTCTGTTGTTGGGTTTGGCCGGCAGTTTCAACAATCAGGCCGATAAGATTCTCTTCCCCATGCTTTTCGACGATCCGGCAGAAGGGAAAGCACAGCTCGGTATCTATGGCGCCTGCTATAAGCTGGCCATCATCATGGTGATGTTCACCCAGGCCTTTCGCTATGCTTACGATCCTTTCGTCTTCGCCAAGACCAAAAGTGGCGAGGAAGAGGGAAAGGAGGCCTATGCTACGGCGATGAAGTACTTCGTTATCTTCGTTTGTTTCATCTATCTGGGGGTGATGGCCTATATGGACATCCTCAAGCACCTCGTCAGTCCGCCTTACTACGCAGGGCTCAAGGTCGTTCCGCTTGTGATGCTCGGGCAGTTGATGTTCGGCATTTACTTCAATCTCTCGCTTTGGTACAAGGTCACAGATCGGACGATATGGGGTGCGATCTTTTCTCTGATCGGCTGTGTCACTACAGTGCTGATCATCGTCTTCGGTGCGCGTACCTACGGCTTTATGGCTTGTGCATGGGCTTCGGTGATCAGCAATGGTCTGATCATGCTGCTTTCTTATTTTACGGGGAGGCACTATTTCCCCGTTCCCTATCGTCTCGGAAATGCTTCGTTCTATGCCGCTCTGACGGCTTTGCTCGTGGGTGGAACATATTGTGTGGCCTATCTGTTTCCGCAGTATACAACCCTTCGATTGGGTGTCAATACTTTGTTTGTCTTATTATTCGTCGTCATAGCTTTCAGGAAAGATCTGAGTGGGATAGCAGTCCCCATACTCAATAGAATACGAAAAAGATAACCCCCTAATCTATATTTACTTATGGACAATAATCCCGGTACTACTCCTACCCCGACTCCAACTCCTACTCCGACACCGTCGGATATCAAACGGAACTTTGTGGAGTATATCAAGTCGATCCTCGATCTCCGGCAAGAGAAAGAGAACGACTATCAGACGATCGATCTCATCAAGGCGGATGTCGATTTCCGTGGGACGAAGCTCTGGATTCTTATCTTCGCCATCTTCATCGCTTCTCTCGGGCTTAACGTCAATTCGACCGCCGTTATCATCGGTGCCATGTTGATCTCCCCGCTTATGGGCCCTATCATCGGATTCGGCTTGGGTCTGGGGATTTTGGATTTCGAACTTGTCAAGCGTTCACTCCGCAACCTGGGACTGGCCACGCTTTTCAGTATTCTCACGGCTACACTGTTTTTCTTTATCTCTCCTGTCGGACAGGAGCAGAGCGAACTTTTGGCACGTACACAGCCTACTCTGTACGATGTGCTGATCGCGTTCTTCGGCGGTGCTGCGGGGATTGTCGCCGGCAGTACCAAAAGCAAGGGCAATGTAATACCCGGTGTAGCCATTGCAACGGCCCTTATGCCTCCTCTCTGTACTGCTGGTTTCGGCCTTGGTACGGGTCAGTTCGCATACTTCTTCGGGGCTTTCTATCTCTTCATCATCAATTCCGTATTTATCGCTCTGGCTACCTTTCTTGCGGTACGTTTGCTCAAGTTTCCGCGCAAAGTATTCCTCAATAAGCAGCGAGAGCAAAAGGTTCGCCGCATTATCACGATCATTGCCATTTGTACCATTGCTCCGAGTATCTACCTGAGTATACAGCTCTTCAGCAACAACTTGCTCAAAGAGAATGCACACAAATACGTGCGCGAGGTGATCGGCAGTATCCCCAATACGCAGGTCATACGCGACCAGCTACTGGAAGAGAACGACCAGAAACATATTGAAGTGGTATTGATCGGCGCTACGGTCTCTCCTGCTCAGATAGACAGTGCCAAGACGAAACTCACCGCATACGGGTTGTCCGGCGTGGGGCTGAATATCAAGCAAGGCTTCGGCTACGAACAGGAGGAGACGGACGTGAACGAACTCAAGAACGTCCTGCTGAAAGACCTCTATGACAATAGCGAGAAGATCATTCGAAACCAGCAGCGACAGATCGATTCGCTCCGAAATGTATTAAACTTCTACAACCGTTTCTCCTCAATGGAGAGTGAGATAGCTCAGGAGCTGCAAGTGATTTTCCCCTCTATCAACTCGGCCATGTTGGTTCCTTCGGCCGGAGTGGCACAGGGTAGGGACTCCGTATTGCTTGTCGTGGTGCGTCCGAAAGACCGAATAAGCCAGTCGGAAATAAACAAGCTGAGTACATGGATGGCTACGCGTACCAAGACCAAGAAGGTACGACTTATCATAGATAATAATAATCATAGGTAACAACCATAAACAGTAATGCAAATGAAATTAAAAAGTATTCTTCTCGGAGCAGCCCTGCTGTTGGGTGCTTCAGGGGTAGCCAAGGCTGACAAAGGCATGTGGCTCCTCAACGAACTCAATCAGGAGAATTTGGATCGGATGCGTGAGCTCGGCTTTACGCTTCCGTTGGATTCGCTCTACAGTTTCGACAAGCCATCCATTGCCAATGCCGTGGTTATCTTCGGTGGCGGATGTACCGGTATTACAGTGTCCGATCAGGGTCTGATCTTCACCAATCACCACTGCGGATATGGAGCTATCCAGAGCCAGAGTACGGTGGATCATGATTATCTGCGCGATGGTTTTGTTTCTCGCACGATGGGTGAGGAGCTTCCGATTCCGGGTCTTTCCGTGAAGTATCTGCGCAAGATCGTGAAGGTAACGGACAAGGTAGAAGGACAGCTCAAGGGTATCACCGACGAGATGGAGCGTCTGCGCAAGGCTCAGGAGGTATGCCAAGAGTTCGCCAAAAATGAAAATGCAGGTAAGAACCAACTTTGCATCGTAGAGCCTTTCTACTCCAACAACGAATACTTCCTCATCGTCTACGATGTATTCAAGGACGTCCGTATGGTATTTGCTCCTCCCAGCTCCGTAGGTAAGTTCGGAGGCGATACGGACAATTGGATGTGGCCGCGTCACACGGGCGACTTCAGCGTATTCCGCGTATATGCCGGTGCCGACAACGGTCCGGCCGAATACAGCAAGGACAACAAACCCTATAAACCCGTTTACTTCGCTGCCGTATCTATGCAGGGTTACAAAGCCAATGACTATGCCATGACCATCGGCTTCCCGGGCAGTACGGATCGTTACCTCACTTCTTGGGGGGTAGAGGATCGTATCGAGAATGAGAACAATCCCCGTATCGAAGTTCGCGGTATCAAGCAAGGTATCTGGAAGGAAGCCATGAGTGCAGATCAGGCTACTCGTATCAAATATGCCAGCAAGTATGCTCAGAGTGCTAACTACTGGAAGAACTCTATCGGTATGAACCGCGGTCTCGCTCGTCTCGACGTGATAGGTCGCAAGCGTGCCGAGGAGAGAGCATTTGCCGACTGGATTAGGAAGAATGGCAAGAGTGCAGTCTATGGCGATGTGCTGCCTTCTCTCGAAAAGGCTTATAAAGAAGGGGCCAAAGCCAACCGCGAGATGACGTATCTGCGCGAGACGCTCTTCGGTGGTGCCGAAGTGGTTCGTCTGGCACAGTTTGTCAGTGCATTGGCTTCCAATCCCGATGCTCATGCCGGCATTCTCAAATCGCTCGACGGTATGTACAAGGACTATCTGCCCTCACTCGATCGCAAGGTGCTGCCAGCCATGCTCGACATCGTACGCCAGCGCATCCCTGCCGACAAGCTCCCCGACATATTCAAGAATGTGATCGACAAGAAATTCAAGGGCGATACAAAGAAGTATGCGGACTTCATCTTTGAAAAGAGTATAGTTCCTTATAGCGACAAGTTCCACGCCATGCTCAAATCCATGGACAAGGAAAAGTTTGCCAAGGCTATCGAGAAAGACCCTGCCGTAGAACTTTCCAAGAGTGTGGTCGCAGCTGCTCGTGCCATTCAGACCGATGCAATGGCCAATACCTATGCCATTGAGAAGGGCAAGCGTCTTTTCTTCGCCGGTTTGCGTGAGATGTACCCCGGACGCGCCTTGCCGAGCGATGCCAATTTCACCATGCGTATGAGCTACGGCTCCGTCAAAGGATATGAGCCGCAGGACGGTGCTTGGTACAACTACTATACGACCGGTAAGGGCGTATTGGAAAAGCAGGATCCTAAGAGCGACGAATTTGCCGTACAGGAGAATATCCTCGATCTCTTCCGCACCAAGAACTATGGCCGCTATGCCGAGAACGGTCAGCTCCATATCGCTTTCCTCTCGAACAACGACATCACGGGCGGTAACTCCGGTAGCCCCGTATTCGATAAGAACGGTCGTCTGATCGGTCTTGCTTTCGATGGCAACTGGGAGGCTATGAGTGGTGACATCGAGTTCGAACCCGATCTGCAGCGTACGATCAGCGTAGACATCCGTTACGTCCTCTTCATGATCGACAAATGGGGTCAGTGTCCCCGTCTCATCCAAGAGCTGAAGCTGATCTAATCCGATCCATCCTATACAACAAAAAGGGCTGTGCCATTCGGCACAGCCCTTTTTGTTTGTTTTTGATTCCTCGAATAGAGGGAAGATAGGAGTTTCGCTTATTTGAGGATTTCGGAGAGCTTGTTCGTCAGCTCTTCGCCGTGGAGGTTTCGAGCGATGATGGTACCGTCATTGTCGATCAGCAGGGTAAAGGGGATGGAATGGATGCCGTATTGCATGGCTGCCACGCTTGCCCAGCCTTTGAGGTCGGACATTTGCGGCCACGTGATGCCGAGTCTTGCGATGGCTTTCTTCCATGCTTCCGGATTTTCATCGAGCGAAACCCCTACGATCTCAAGTTTTCCCTTGTAGTCGGCATAGACCTTGATCAGATCGGGCATAGCTTGGCGGCAAGGGCCGCACCAGCTGGCCCAGAAATCGACGAGGACAATCTTACCCTTGCCCACGTAGTCGGATAGCTTGACAGTTTTGCCTTCGGGAGTCTGCATCGCGAAGTCGGTGAAAAGGGTGTTTATATCCGTTTTCTCTTGGGATTCCATTTGCTTTTGCATACCCATCAGAACCGGGTCGTTGAGGTATTTTGAGGGGATTTGTCGGAACAATGCCTGATTTTCGGCCAGGCTGTTCTCGAAGTATTGTTCTTTGAAGAGGAAGATGCCTACAGGATTGGCGATGTTTTTCTTCACGGCCTCTTTCAGTGTAATGGCGTATTCCCTTTCAGCCTGATCCATTCTCGTCTCGGCTTCTTCTTCGGTGAGAGTGGAGTCCCTATCTATTTCGTTCATTTTGTGCAGCAATTCGGCCACTTTGCTTCGTATCTCCTGATAGATGTCGTTGGTCGGGGTACCGGTGACGGATTCGCTTTCGTTCTCCATTTTTACCTCTATGCGTCCGTTTTCGAGGAAGAAGGGGATGCTGAATGCTTCGGAGGCGGTCACACAGGAAAGATAGCGGGAGACGATAGAGTCCTGTCTGCCTTCGAAGGTAAACGTGCCATTGCGGATAATGGCAGAATCGAGGCGAATGACTTCCATGTTTTCGATAGATTCGAGGAATACGGTATCGCCCTCGGCGGCATACTCCACGGTGCCGACGATCTTGTATCCGGATTTTCCTTTGTCGGAGCATGAGGCGGATAGCAGAGTGATAGCCGTAGCCGCTATTGCTATATAAGTCAGCTTCATCGTAGCTGCGAGAAGATTTGTTCGTTTCATTGGTTGGATTTGTTTTTGGATTTCACATTGATGGCAAAGTTATTGTTTTGGGCTAAAGCGCGGTATGCGACCGAAAGAGCTGCTGCCGATCCGAGGATCAGATTTTTCCCTCTCCTGCTTGATTCGGGAAAGTTAGGCACAAGCCGGTCTCGGTGTCAGCACCTTTGCAGACGATTCGCGGCGAAAAAATGCCTGCGGTACCATACCGTCTGCATCAGGCTGCGCGTGAGGAGATAGAGGACGAAGGCGAGCCAAAGGGCTGTCTCGCCCAAGGCTACACGAAGGAGGAAGAAAGTGGCGAAGAAAACAACGAAAGCAGCTGTCATGGCTCTGCGCATGGCTTTTGATGCGGTGGCTCCCACGAATACTCCATCCCAGAGGAAAGCCGCAAAAGAGACGATCGGTACCACTCCTGCCCAGATGGCAAAGCGGCGAGCATGCTCTATCACTTCCTGCTTATCGCTCAATACTGATAACAAAGCGGTCGGGAATAGGAGATAGAGCAAGGTGGCCACGAGGGAGACGACCGTCCCGATTCGAAAAAGGCGATGGATCATCAGACGCAATTCGTCCGCTCGGCGTGCACCTATGTATCGCCCCGTAAGTGCTTCGCCGGCATAGGCAAATCCGTCCATAAAGTAGGAGAAGAGTGTGAAGAGCTGCATCAGCAAGGCATTTGCCGCCACAGTGATCTCCCCCATAGCAGAGGAGGCAGAGGTGAAAAAGAGGGTCACCGTACCGAGCAAGGCAGTGCGAACAAAGAGGTCGCCTCCGGTGCGCAGATAAGCTCCGTATCCCGAAGTATCTGTCAGACTGCTTGCTCGGAAAAAGCGCAGTACGCGTCGGTAGCGAAAAAAGGCAATGCCGGAGAGCAACGCCAGACCGACATATTGGGCAGCGATCGTTCCGGCGGCAAGCCCTCCCACTCCCATGTCGAGTCCTCGTACGAAGAAAATACTCAGACCGATATTGACCATATTGGAAACGATGGCTACGACCATCGGAACGCGTGTGTCCTGCATCCCCACATACCAGCCGTTGAAGACGTAGACAAGCAAAGCCGCAGGTGCTCCCCACAGAGCGATGCGGATATACTCGCGTGCCTCTCGTCCGATGGTCTCCTGACCCGAAGCCAGCAGATGCCCGAAGCGTTCTATCAGAGGAGCTGCTATGAGAAGAAGCAGGGCTGCGACAACAGCCATCGCCGCGCCACGTGCCAGATAGCGTGTGATGGCTCGTACATCGCTACGCCCGAAAGCCTGTGCCGTGAATCCCGTAGTCCCCATACGGAGGAAGGCGAAGAGCCAAAAGACGAAATTGACCACCCCCGAAGCCACCGCCACCGCCCCGATAGAGCCGGCCGTGTCCATACGACCGGCCAGCCCTACATCCACGATGGAGAGGAGCGGTACGGTAATGTTGGAGATGATATTCGGAATAGCCAAGCGCAGGATACGCCTGTCCATCTCACGCCCCGTGGTCAGTCGCATGCGGATTGGGAGGAGTTGTCACGAGGTTCGGTCAGATAGGAAAACAGTCCGGCCGTGCACTCTTCCAGGATGTCCAGCACCAGCTCGAAGCCGGATGCTCCTCCATAGTACGGATCGGGGACGTGGTCGTGAATACCGCTACTGCTGAAATCCGTCATCAGACGGATCTTGGCTGCAGCCTCTTCGGTCGGAGCCAGCTCTTGCAACCGTTCGCGATTGGCAAAATCCATGCCGATGATATAATCGAATCGTTCGAAGTCCTCATACTCCACCGGTCGGGAGAGCGAAGTCAGATCGTAGCCCCGACGGGCAGCGTGTGCACGCATTCGGACGTCGGCCTTCTCGCCCTGATGGTAGTTGCTCAGTCCGGCCGAATCGATATGGAAGCGGTCGGCGTGCCCTCGCTCCTCTACATACGAGCGAAAGACAGCCTCGGCAGACGGCGAGCGACAGATGTTGCCGAGGCATACGAATAGGATTTTATGTTGCTTCATAAGCGGATTATCGGAGCAAAGGTTAGTCGCTTGGTACGCAGTCGCAAGCTGTTGGTCACCACCGAAATAGAGCTGAAAGCCATGGCAGCCCCGGCAATGGCAGGGTTCAGGAGGAACCCGTTCACGGGGAAGAGCAGACCTGCGGCTATCGGGATGGCAATCAGATTGTAGCACATAGCCCAAAAGAGATTCTCTTTGACTGTACGTCTCGTGGCGCGCGACAGTTCCAAAGCAGCAGGCAGCAGGCGCAGATCGGAGCGCATCAGCGTGATTCCTGCCACTTCCATGGCTATATGGCTGCCATCGCCCATGGCTACGCTGACGTCCGCCGTACTGAGAGCCTCGGAGTCGTTCACGCCGTCGCCCACCATAGCTACATGGTGCCCCTTGTCCTTGAGCATTCGTATATAGTCGGCCTTGTCGGAGGGCATCATACCGCCACGATAATGCTGCAAACCCAGTTTGCGAGCCAATGCTTCCGCCGCTTCGGGGCGGTCGCCCGTCAGCATAATGGTGCGAATGCCATGTCGATGAAGCTGTGCGAGCACTTCGGCTGCCTGAGGTTGCAGTTCGTCCGTCACACAGAAGCGTCCCAATAATCTTTCGGCACGTGAGAAATAGAGGACGGCTGCATCCTCCGGCAGAGCGGCTATATCCGTCGGTATCTGTGCGCCAAGCTTCTCGATGAAAGCCTGATTGCCTACTCTGTAGACCTCTCCTTCGAAAGTAAATTCGATCCCACGCCCGGGGAAATTCTGCACTTCCGACAGCTCTTCCGTCTTGCCATCCTCTGCAAAGGCTCGGCAAATGGCAGCCGCGAGTGGATGCGTGCTGAGGATTTCGGCAGAGTAGAGCAGCCGGCGTACTTTCGGCACATCGGTATCCGATACGAACCAATCGATGCCGGTCAGTTCCGGCTTGCCTATGGTGAGCGTACCTGTCTTATCCAAGACCACGGCATCGATGGTAGCGAAACGCTCCAGTGCTTCGGCGTTACGTACGAGGATACCATTTCGTGCCGAGCGTCCGATCCCTACGACCAGAGCCGTAGGCGTAGCCAGACCGAGTGCGCACGGGCAGGCGATCACCAGCACTGATATGGCACAGAGGAGTCCGTACACCGAAGCATCGGCAGCTCCCGTCAGTTGCCATATAATATAGGTAAGGATGGATAGCCCGATGACTATGGGAACGAATATGCCGGCGATACGGTCGGCCAGTCGCTGGATAGGTGCTTTGCTGGCCTGTGCCTCGCGGACCGTGCGGATGATGCGTCCGAGTACGGTGTCGCTGCCTACATGGGTAGCCTGTACGGTGAGGACACCGGAGCCGTTGATCGTGCCGGAGAAAACCATAGAGCCGGCTTCCTTCTCTCGCGGTAAGGGTTCGCCACTGATCATGCTCTCCTGCACGGAGCTACAGCCTTCGGTCACGATACCGTCCACGGGTATCTGCTCGCCCGGACGTACGCGAACCAAGTCGCCTCCGATGAGCCCAGCAATGGGCATCACGGTCTCGCGCCCGTTACGCACGACCAATGCCTCCGCCGGCTGCAGTCGCATCAGTTCGCGAATGGCTTGCCCCGTGCTTCGGCCGGCACGCTTTTCCATGAGTTTGCCCAGTAGGACAAATGCGATGATCATGGCCGAGGCATCGAAGTAGAGGTGCAGCTTCATCCCGGCCGGCCCTTCACGGAAAAACAGCAGGACTACCAGACTATAGAAAAAGGAGATAGTGGTACTCAACGACACCAGCGTATCCATCGAGAATACGCCATGGCGCAGCTGCTTGAGTGCCGATCGGTGGAAAGCCCTTCCTGCCCATGCGTATCCGGGCAAGGCTACGAGCATCATCAGGTAGGGCATCATCTGGAAATGCGGCATTAGCATCAGAACCATCAGCAGGATGGCGGACGACCAGGCTATGATCGTATCGCGCTTCATCCGTCTCAGTTCTGCTGCTTCCATGGCATCGCGCCGGCACAGTTGCTCCGCCTCCGAATCCTCCACTATCAGGTCGAATCCTATGCTGCGGATAGCTCTGCGCAGATCCTCTGCCGAAGCCAACCTTTCGTCCACCGATACGGAGAGTATATTCTCGGCGAGTTGGACGTTCGCATCGCTAATGCCTTCTACCTTGGAGGCAGCCTGTTCTACGCTATGCGCACAGCCTGCACACCGCATTCCCACTACGGGAAAACGTTTTTGCTCCTTCATATCACGGACTATCGGTTATCGGGAACGGGCTTGTCAGAGCTTACACTCGAATCCGGCGAGGCGTACAGCCTCCATTATTGCCTCCGGTGAGGCTGTCTCCGGAGTATAATCCACTGTAAGACTATGGGAATCCAGAGATGCGAATGCCGTTTGTACGCCTTGTACACCGAGAGCCGCTTTCTCTACACTTGCAGCACAACCGCCACACATCATGCCTTCTACGGAAAAGGTCGTTGTTTTCATCTTGACGAGTAGTTTTTTCTTAAGATCCTTTGTTTTTGACTATGGCTTGTACGCAGTTGATCTGCGGCAAGCCCTTGTTCGGACTGTTGTGGGGTATGCATACCGGACTCCTGCATCGTCCCCGACTGTAGTCTCTGTCTACTATATACAAGTGAAACAAAATCAGTAGTCGAATGGTTCGCCGGACTGCGGATAGTGGCCGAGATGAAAAATGCGAAGCGGTGCGGAAAAAAACTTGTTTCATGTCCCTAAAAATGCCGAGCGTAAAATTTTTCGTTTTGGCGCGAGAAAAGAAAAAAAGTCGAACCAAAACGAAAAAAATCTCGCGCGTAAATTTCGGTTTTGCGGCGCGATAATCGGAGGAATTGCGGTTCCGAAATTGCTGTGGCTGGTTTCAGCCGTGACGGGACTTCTCTCCTTTTTTATTTCCGTAGGAGACGAAGAGGATAAATGGCTTGTAATGGTGCCTTTCCTTTTTGCCTCCGAACAGCCAATATGGACGGATGGCGATCTGCCTTACAAGTATATGTGTTTGAGTGGTTTATGTGGGAGATAGAGGCATGTCGGGATCGGTGGTATCCCAAACAATAGGGATGAAGAGAGACGATATGGAGGGGCTTTTTCCCTATATGTCGTGATTGTGTATTTTTTTCCGTTATCTTTGTGCACGAAGGTCGGAATACCTCTTCACAAGGCGGAATACAGAGTCGGTTTCGCCTATTGGTTGAATGGATCTTAGAAGAAAAAGAAAGAATCAACTAAATAACTAAAACAGTAAAAAACTTATGTGGTTACTTAAATCCTCGATTGGCCGTAAAGTGGTGATGAGTGTCACCGGACTGGCGCTGATCCTGTTTTTGACGTTTCACATGTCCATGAACCTTGTGGCTCTCTTCTCAGCAGAGGCTTACAACATGATATGTGAGTTTCTCGGCGCCAACTGGTATGCTCTGGTCGCCTCTATCGGCTTGGCGGTACTGATGCTTCTGCACATCGTGTATGCCTTTATCCTCAATGCGCAGAACCTTCGTGCTCGAGGTCGCGATCGCTATGCTGTTACGGGCAGACCCAAAGGTGTGGAGTGGAGCTCGCAGAATATGCTGGTGCTCGGTATCATCGTCCTGTTGGGTATCGGACTGCACATGTTCAACTTTTGGGCTAAGATGCAGCTGGCAGAAATCTGCCATATGGATGTAGCCCGATTCGGTATCGAAGGCTTCGACCATCCTGCCAAGGGAACGGAGCTGATCCGCTACACATTCAGCCAACCGATCTACGTGGTGCTCTATGCCGTATGGCTGGTTGCCTTGTGGTTCCACCTGACACATGGATTCTGGAGTGCGCTGCAGACCTTGGGATGGAACAATACCATCTGGATGAATCGTGTCAAGTGCATCTCTAATGTAGTTTCTACCGTATTGGTAGGCGGTTTCGCTTTGGTCCTGATAGTATTTGCTTGTCAGGCATTCATCGGTTGATAGTACACCCTAATTCAAAGTATTCTCACTATGGCTACAATAAATTCCAAAATACCCACCGGCCCACTGAAAGACAAGTGGACCAACTATAAGGATCATCAGAAGCTGGTGAACCCCGCCAACAAACGTCGTCTGGATATTATCGTGGTCGGTACCGGTCTGGCCGGTGCTTCGGCTGCTGCTTCTTTCGGCGAGATGGGCTTCAATGTGCTCAACTTCTGCATACAGGATTCTCCCCGTCGTGCACACTCCATCGCCGCTCAGGGAGGTATCAATGCCGCCAAGAACTATCAGAACGACGGCGACTCCGTCTATCGACTCTTCTATGATACGATCAAGGGGGGCGACTATCGTGCCCGCGAGGCCAACGTATATCGTCTGGCCGAAGTGTCCAATGCCATTATAGACCAGTGCGTGGCTCAGGGTGTACCCTTTGCTCGCGAATACGGTGGTCTGCTGGACAACCGTTCTTTCGGTGGTGCGCAGGTATCTCGTACTTTCTATGCTCGTGGTCAGACGGGACAGCAGCTACTCCTTGGAGCCTATTCGGCTCTCTCCCGTCAGGTCGGTTTGGGTAAGGTAAAGCTTTACACTCGCTACGAGATGCTCGACGTGGTGCTTATCGACGGTCGTGCTCGTGGTATTCTGGCTCGCAATTTGGTGACGGGTAAGATCGAACGCTTTGCTGCACATGCCGTGGTAATTGCCACGGGCGGTTATGGCAATGCCTTCTTCCTTTCTACCAATGCAATGGCATCTAACGGCTCTGCCGCATGGCAGTGCTACAAGAAGGGTGCTTTCTTCGCCAATCCATGTATGGCTCAGATCCATCCCACTTGTATTCCCGTGCACGGGGACTACCAGTCCAAGCTGACGCTCATGTCCGAGTCGCTCCGTAATGACGGTCGTATCTGGGTGCCTAAAGACATAGAGGATGCCAGACGTCTTCAGCGTGGCGAGATCAAAGGGAAAGACATTCCCGAAGAGAAGCGCGACTACTATCTGGAGCGTCGCTATCCGGCCTTTGGCAACCTCGTTCCCCGTGACGTGGCCAGCCGTGCTGCCAAAGAACGATGCGATGCCGGCTATGGTGTGAACAATACGGGCCTTGCCGTATTCCTTGACTTCGGCGATGCCATCAAACGTTTGGGACGCGACGTGGTGGAGCAGAAGTATGGCAACCTCTTCCAGATGTATGAGAAGATTGCAGATGAGAATCCGTACGAAACGCCGATGATGATCTATCCGGCTATTCACTATACAATGGGTGGTCTCTGGGTGGATTACGAGCTGATGACCACGATCCCGGGCCTGTTCGCCATCGGAGAAGCCAACTTCTCCGATCACGGTGCCAACCGACTCGGTGCTTCCGCTCTCATGCAGGGGCTGGCTGACGGTTACTTCGTTATCCCTTATACGATGCAGAACTATCTGGCCGATCAGATTCAGGTGCCGCGCTTCAGCACGGATCGTCCCGAATTCGAAGCTGCCGAGAAAGAGTTGCAAGATCGCATAACGCGTATCATGAACGTCAAGGGCAATAAGTCTGTGGACGACCTTCACAAGGAGCTGGGCCACATCATGTGGGACAATGTGGGAATGGGACGAGACAAAGCCGGATTGGAAAAGGCCATCGTGAAGCTGGCCGAGCTGAAGAAAGAGTTCTGGAGCAATGTCTATGTGCCGGGTGAAGCCAATGACCTCAACGTAGAACTGGAGAAAGCCCTCCGACTGGCGGACTTCATCGAGATAGGTACGCTGATGGCGCACGATGCCATGGATCGCGAAGAAAGTTGTGGCGGTCATTTCCGTATCGAGCACCAGACGGAAGAGGGTGAAGCCAAACGTGACGATGAGAACTTCGCTTACGTTTCCTGCTGGGAATATCAGGGAGAAGACAAGGATCCGATCATGTACAAGGAAGAACTGGTATATGAAGAGACTGTCCGTGCACAACGTAACTACAAGAGCTAATTAGTCCACCGCTAAATACAGAATCAAAATGGATAAGAATATCAATATATCGGTTAAGGTTTGGCGTCAGAAGGGACCGAAGGAAAAAGGACACTTCGAGACGTATCAATTGCAAAACATTTCGCAAAGTGCCTCTTTCCTCGAAATGATGGATATCCTGAACGAGCAGTTGATCAAGGAGCATAAAGCTCCGGTGGTGTTCGACCACGACTGTCGCGAAGGTATTTGCGGTATGTGCTCGCTCTACATCAACGGTCATCCCCACGGGCCGGACGATAGCATCACTACTTGTCAGCTGCACATGCGTCGTTTCGATGATGGCGATACGATCACGATAGAGCCTTGGCGTTCGGCCGGCTTCCCTGTGATCCGAGACCTGATGGTGGATCGCTCGGCTTATGACAAGATCATTCAGTCCGGCGGATTCGTTTCCGTCAATACGGGTGGTATCCCCGATGCCAACGCCATCCCCATTTCCAAGAAGAATGCGGATGAGGCTATGGATGCAGCGGCTTGTATCGGCTGTGGAGCTTGTGCGGCAGCATGCAAGAACGGCTCGGCTATGCTCTTCGTATCAGCCAAGGTGAGTCAGTTGGCTCTTCTTCCGCAGGGACGTATTGAGGCTGCTCGTCGCGCCAAAGCTATGGTGGCTAAGATGGATGAACTCGGATTCGGGAACTGTACGAACACACGTGCATGCGAAATGGAATGCCCGAAGAACGTATCGATTAGCCACATCGCTCGTCTGAACAGGGAGTACATCGTCGCTAAGAATCGCGATTGATCGCTCCTCCTGATTTTATAAAACGAGGTCGTGCAAGGGTATAAATCCCGAGCACGACCTTTCTTTTTTCGGAGCATGCCATAATATGCAATTATATCATGTGTATTTGCTTGTATTATATGGTCAATAGTTAATCAGTCAATCAAGAATAATTTCTACATTTGCGAAAATGCTTTTGCATTAGGACCTTCGAACAATGATAGAAGAGTCAACACAATAATAAAGTAGAGAGCAATGAATCTATCTCACATCGAACATCTCGGTATTGCGGTCAAAAGTATCGAAGAAGCCCTCCCATACTACGAAAATGTATTGGGACTCAAGTGTTACAGCATTGAGGAAGTACCCGACCAAAAGGTGCGTACTGCATTTATGATGGTAGGGCAGACCAAGCTGGAATTGTTGGAGCCGACCTCTGACGAAAGCCCTATTGCCAAATTCATAGAAAAGCGTGGAGAAGGTATCCATCACATTGCTTTTTGTGTGGAGGATGCCAACGAAGCATTGGCCGATGCCGCTTCTAAAGGCATTAAGCTGATCGACGAAAAAGCTCGCAAAGGAGCAGAGGGCTTGAATATCGGTTTCTTGCACCCGAAGAGCACCATGGGTGTGCTGACCGAAGTATGTGATCATAAATAACAGTAACGACCCTACGGGCGGACCGGACAGTGGCGACTGCTTTCCGGCAAGTGTGCCTGTATGTCATCAAATAGCAAACCTAACTATTTAGAAAAGAATATGAGTTTTCAACTGGAAAGAGTAAAAGAGCTGATCCAATTGCGTGAAAAAGCTCGCCTTGGTGGGGGAGAAAAAAGAATTGAAGCCCAGCACCAAAAAGGTAAATACACCGCTCGTGAACGTATAGCAATGCTGTTGGACGAGGGTAGCTTCGAAGAATTGGATATGTTCGTCAAGCACCGTTGTACCAACTTCGGAATAGACAAGACACAATTCCTCGGCGATGGTGTCGTAGTCGGTAGCGGTACGATCGACGGCCGTTTGGTATATGTTTTCGCACAGGACTTCACCGTATTCGGTGGTGCTCTCTCGGAAATGCTTGCTTCCAAAATCTGTAAGGTGATGGAGCTGGCTATGCGTATGGGTGCTCCTGTGATCGGTCTGAACGATTCGGGCGGTGCACGTATTCAGGAAGGTGTGAATGCTCTTAAAGGATATGGCGAGATCTTCGAAAACAATATCCTTGCTTCCGGTGTGATTCCTCAGATTTCCGCCATTTTCGGCCCATGCGCCGGCGGTGCCGTGTATTCTCCGGCTCTGACTGACTTTACCATCATGTCGCGTGGTACGAGTTATATGTTCCTCACCGGCCCGAAGGTTGTAAAGACTGTAACGGGAGAGGATGTAACGCAGGAACAGCTCGGAGGAGCAGACGTACACGCATCTAAGAGTGGTGTGGCTCACTTTGCCGTTAATAGTGAAGAAGATGGTCTTCGCCTGATTCGCCACCTCTTGAGTTTCTTGCCCCAAAACAATCTGGAGGAGGCTCCCTATGTGGAGTGTGATGATCCCATCGATCGTTTGGAAGACTCATTGAATCATATCATCCCCGACGAGGCTAACCGTCCTTACGATATGTACGAAGTGATCGGATCTATCGTAGACCACGGCGAATTCCTTGAAGTACATCGTGATTATGCCAAGAATATTATTGTTGGTTTTGCTCGCTTCAATGGCCAGAGCGTAGGTATCGTAGCCAACCAACCACAGGTGATGGCCGGCTGTCTGGACTCCAATGCATCACGCAAGGCTGCTCGTTTCGTCCGCTTCTGCGATGCTTTCAATATTCCTTTGGTTACTCTGGTGGATGTGCCGGGATTCTTGCCGGGTACAGGTCAGGAGTACAATGGTGTGATTACGCACGGAGCCAAGTTGCTCTATGCTTACGGTGAGGCTACTGTGCCCAAGGTAACGGTTACGTTGCGCAAGGCATACGGCGGTGCCTACATTGTGATGAGTTCTAAGCACCTGCGTAGTGACATCAACTATGCATGGCCTTCTGCCGAGATTGCAGTGATGGGTCCGAGCGGAGCTGTGGAAGTAATTTTTGCCAAAGAGGTAGCAGCAGCCGAGAATCCGCAGCAAGCAGCTTTGGAAAAGGAAGAAGAATATCGTCAGGCTTTCGCCAATCCGTACAACGCAGCCTCTTATGGCTATATGGACGATGTAATCGAGCCTCGCAATACTCGTTTCCGCATTATTCGTGCTCTTGAACAGCTTCGTACAAAAAAGCAAACTATTCCGGCTAAGAAACACGACAATGTGCCTCTTTAATATCCTTGGTACAAGAGGAGCTTAGTGCATCGATCATGAATATTAGCAGGTTTAGCCATATCCTTCTGACTTTGTTTGTCATAGCCTCCGGACAGCTCTTTGCCCAGCAGGCATCACAGCTTCGTTTGAATGAAGTGATGCCCCTCAATGTGCAAAACTATCAGGACAGCTATGGCAATCATAAGCCGTGGATTGAAATATACAATTCTTCGGCTGCTACGGTGGACATCAAAGGTTGTTATTTGACCGATGATCTATCCAAGCTGAAGAAGTATATGATCCCCAAAGGGGATGTTATGACTGCGATAAAACCGCATCAGCATCTACTCTTTTGGGCAGATAACGATCCTGACAAAGGAACTTTCCATCTGAACTTCACCCTTGATCCCGAAGTCTCCACCCTCATTGCGTTGGTGGATGCTGACGGACGAACGATCATCGACAGCATCCGTATTCCTGCCGGCATCCCTGTGGATAGAAGCTACGGGCGTTTGGTTGATGGGGTAGGAGCGATGGGGGATACTTCTGCTTGGGATATATTGCCAAAGGTTACACCAAGCACTAACAACGTAACTCTGGATTCGAACAGCAAAATAGATCGCCTGAAGGAATCTGATCCTCAGGGCGGTATTATGACGCTGACAGCTATGTTGGTTGTCTTCTCCGGTCTGTTGGTGCTTTCCTTTGTCTTTTGGTTCATCGGTTCTCTCTCGATTCGGATATCCAATCGTAGAGCTATCGAGGCCGGTGCAGGCCTGCGCATGCGTTCGGCTACTCGCACTGGTATTAGCGGTGAGGTTACTGCTGCTATCTGTATGGCTCTGAGCGAATCGCAGAATGACGTTCATGATGTTGAGAATACCGTATTGACTATCCGACGGGTGGAGCGTAAGTATTCACCATGGAGTTCTAAGATTTACGGACTAAGGTCTCCTATTGAAAGGCATATGTTCACAAGTAAACACGATAGACAATGAAAGAAAAAGATAAGAAAGCAGCTCCCGCTAAAAAAGCAAAAGCTGCTGCCCCCAAGACAGGGAAGGCAAAGCGGGGAGCTATCACGGACGGCATCTATGCTGCTATCTCGATGGCTCTCTATCAGGAGACCTATGAGGCTCATGATGCTGAACCTATGAGACTCACCATCAAGCGTCATCGTCATTCTGCTTGGAGCTTGAAGACGCTTATGCTTCGTCAACTTCCTAAATAATCTCATTCAATCACGACATTAAAAACATGACAAAACAATGAAAGAGTATAAATATAAAATCAACGGTAACGAATACAGCGTTGTTATCAATAGTATCGAAGATGGATTGGCAGACATCGAAGTTAACGGTACTCCCTATAAGGTGGAAATACTTACCGAGAAGAAAAAAGCATCGAAGCCTGCTATCAAACGTCCGACCGTAACGGCTGCATCTGTAGCTGCTGCGCCCGTTGTGCCTGCCGCTTCAACCGGAGGACAGGGCACAGGCGTTAAGTCTCCGCTGCCCGGTGTCATCCTCGATGTTTGTGTTCAGGTCGGAGACGAAGTCAAGATCGGTCAGAAAGTGGCCGTTCTCGAAGCCATGAAGATGGAAAACAATATCAATGCGGATCGCGATGGTAAGATCGTTGCTGTGAAAGTAAACAAAGGCGACTCCATCCTTGAGGGTTCTGATATCGTTATAATCGGTTAATGATATGACCGGATTCGGGAGCTTCTTAGCAAACAATATCGAGGTATTCCTTTCTTACACAGGCTTCGCCAATGCCACGCCCGGCCACTTGGTGATGATTCTGGTCGGATTGCTTTTCATCTTTTTGGCAATCCGGTATGAGTTTGAGCCTATGCTGCTCATTCCCATTGGCTTTGGGATTCTCATTGGCAACATCCCCTTCAAAGATGCCGGTCTGCAGATCGGCATTTACGAAGAAGGATCGGTGCTGAATATCCTCTATCAAGGGGTGACTAAGGGATGGTACCCACCGCTTATATTTTTGGGCATCGGAGCGATGACCGATTTCTCTGCTCTTATCGCTAATCCGAAGCTGATGCTGATCGGTGCGGCAGCGCAGTTCGGTATCTTCGGTGCCTACATATTGGCTTTGTATCTTGGGTTCGAACCCAATCAGGCCGGTGCTATCGGTATTATCGGAGGGGCAGATGGACCTACGGCTATCTTCCTTTCTTCCAAGTTGGCACCGAATCTGCTGGGTGCCATCGCAGTCTCTGCATACTCGTATATGGCCTTGGTGCCGATCATCCAGCCTCCTATCATGCGTCTTCTGACCACGAAGAAGGAGCGTATGATTCGGATGAAACCACCGCGTGCCGTATCTACTACGGAGAAGCAGATATTTCCGATCGTGGGGCTGCTGCTTACTACCTTCCTTGTACCTTCAGGTTTGCCATTGCTGGGAATGCTGTTCTTCGGTAATCTGTTGAAAGAAAGCGGTGTTACTCGGCGTTTGGCTGAGACGGCACGTGGGCCGTTGATCGATGTTATTACCATTCTTTTGGGCGTTACGGTCGGAGCCTCTACGCAGGCGACCCAATTCCTGACCTGGAACTCAATCAAGATTTTCATCTTGGGTGCTTTCTCTTTCATCATTGCCACGATGGCCGGTGTTTTGTTCGTGAAGATTCTCAACCTCTTCTTGCGAGACAAGCTCAATCCGTTGATCGGCAATGCGGGAGTTTCGGCTGTTCCTGACTCGGCACGTATTTCGCAGGTCGAAGGGCTAAAAGCCGATCCGACGAACTACCTGCTGATGCACGCTATGGGACCCAATGTGGCCGGTGTGATCGGCTCAGCAGTTGCTGCCGGTATCCTTCTCGGATTCCTCGCCTAAGCAAGTTTCTATAATCTCAATAAGCCGCCCATTGAACAGCCTTTTCTGTTCGGTGGGCGGTTTTTCTTTTGCTTCCGGCAAGAAAAAAAGTTGCGCTAATGATACGACAGCTATTTCTATGAGGACAATGACAGAAGGAAATAACTCTTCAAAAACTTCACTCTTATTGCTGCTATTGGGCTTATTCTAGCTTGAAGTCTGTATTTTTGGAGTAAGAAAATGCCGTAATTTCCTCTTGCCGCATTTTATGGTAGTCGTATTTTCTGTAAAACTAATTCACCTGCCGAACAAAATGTATTCTAAGCGAATAATGCCGACGAGAGCAATCCTATTCTCTCTTTTGCTGACATTGCTCCCTCTATCTCTGTATTCGCAGGTAAGAGGCGTGATTTTGGATGCCAAGACCCGTATTTCGATCCAAAGCGCAAGCGTAAGAGCTTATAATAAAGACTCTGCGATGATCGATGGGGTTATAAGCGATGAGGACGGGCGATTCGTCATTAAAGCTAAGCATGTGATCAGGCTGCATATCAGCTACGTGGGCTACGAAGATCGTGTGCTGGAGAATCCTGATGGCCTTACGGGAGATATGGGCGAAGTCCTGATGAACGAGGCTGTCATGAACTTGGAGACCGTTTCCGTCACTGTCGCTTTGAGGCGTACGGGAGCCACGAAAGAGACCATCATGATAACCGACTCACTGAGAAAAGGTGCGATAAGCAGTGCCCGACTCTTGGATAAAATCCCCGGCATACGTACCGATTGGATTACCGAAGCGGTCAAAATCGGTCATGAAGGCAACGTACCGGTCGTCGTTAACGGTCAGGAAGTGGAGCCTCAATATGCCATGAGCATCAATCCCAAACGGATCAAGAAGGTAGAGATTATCCGTTATCCGACAGGGAAATATGCCGATTATCCCGTTATTGTCAATCTGGAGTTGTTCGAGGACTATGTCGGCTGGGACATAGCACCACGCCTTACGGCTATGTCCTCGCTTAGGCATAAGTATACCAATCGGGAGAACGTTGCCGTCAATGTCACTTGGTCTATGAATCGGTGGAACGTGTACGGCTCAGCGGAATATGGTCACAGACATCTATACGATGTATCCGCATTTGAAAAGCGATACGGAGATCTCTACGCAGAGCAGACAGCGGATATCGACCTCTATGATCCCAATATGCGCAGTCGGCGGCACAGCGGAATGATCAATATGGGTGTTGATTATCGGCTTGCTCCTCTTCATATCGTATCGCTCCAAACAAGAGTGGATTTGGATAAGTACAAAGAGCAAGACGATCATCTCCTATTCACGGGCATCCCTGGAACTCCATCACAGAAGTTTCGACTGTCGGGAAATAGCTACGAAGCACAGAGCAGTGCCGTCAGGGCTTCCTACGAGGGGACAATATCCGCAAAAATGAATCTGACGGCCGATTTGCTGTACAACCATTATCATGTCGATGAAGAACGGATTTACCGATTGGGAGAGGATTATTTGTCCGAAAAAGCCTACCGAGGTCGTAAGGATTATTTCGCACAGAGTATAAATATGGCATACGGGGTCTCTTCCAAATGGAAACTCCTCTTGGACAATACATTTACTTGGCGTCGCTATGTCAATCGGGAAAAGACTGCACACGATTTCTCTTTCCAATCCGAAGACTTGCGCAACAGGTTCAATGCCGGTTTCGAGTACAGCTCCGGCAGGAGATTCGAACTATCGGCAGGCAGCAGCTTGCTGACTATCAGAAACAGTGAAAGGGGAGAAAACCGTACTGTCTCATCCTTTATCCCTTATCTGAAGCTCTATTGGCAACCGATCGACTTCATCGGTCTGAGGCTGAACTATTTCAACTCGGTCGATTACCCCACTTTGGACCAACTCTCCACCGCTCAGTGGCAGGTGGACCCATACATGATCCACCAAGGCAATCCCGATTTGAAGGCCAGGATTATGCACTATGCCGAAGCCCGGCTACAGCTCGGCAGGCTGTTCAAACTGACTTATATGCACAAAATATCGGACGACGATATAACCCTCTTCTATGAGCGTATGCCCGATGGTCTCTTCGTCGAGACGCTGACCAACAGCAAATACCGGCATGCTTATTTCAGCATCGAGGGCGATTATACTTTGGCCGAGGGCCTGAACCTGACGGCTCTTGCCAATTACCAATGGTACACCCGTTACAAGACACCCGACGACAAGCGATACGGCTATACCTATACTTTCGATACCCAGCTCGTCTACGCCCTGCCGAAAGCCAAGATAAATCTCGTGTCGAACTACTACCTCCGTTATGATTGGCTCCCACTGTTGCAGGGGAGAGAATACTTCCAGGAAGAGCTGCTTGGTTGTGGGGTGAACAGGATGTTTTTCGACAATAAGTGCTCCGCCACACTCATGTTCGGATTGCCGACGAATCTGATATCGAAGAGGACATTCAGGGAAATAGACATAGAGGGCTACCGATCGGTTACCTACGGCGATGGGCGGATGAATTCCTTCATCGTCTCGCTGAATATCCGCTATAGCCTCGGCAATGGAAAAGCACGAAGATATTCGAGCGAAACCCAAATAGAACAGGAAAAACAGAAGTGAAAAATGCCTCCACCTCTGCTCCGATGTAGGCAGAAGAGTGTAGAATTTCAGGGATAAAAGCAACTAAGATAATCGGTATTGTGACCGAAAAATAGGTGTCAAAAAAGATTTCAACAGCGAAGACGAGTTTAGAATCATTCCAAATAAGCCGGCTCTAAGAAGTCTGATTATGATGCAAAAGAGATGGAAATACACCTTTTTCAGATCGAAATACCTTTCTCGTTATATCGAATAACGATCTATATATAAACCATTTTCCAGTTATATATAAATCGTTTCTCATTTATATATAAATCGTTTTCAATATATATAGAAATCGAAAATGATTTGTATATAAATCGCAGCCCCCAAAACGCCATATCGTAAGCTGATAAAACAGAGGCACCCACCTGATTCTCTCATAAATCGGGTGGGTGCCTTATATGTTATAGAAGCTATCGAATGCCTATTCTTGCTTATTCCTCATGGAATAAAATCTCCTCTGTCCTCATGTCGGGGTAGTATATACTTGTATAAGCCGGACGTAATCCGCCTAATGACGGTATAGAAAGAGAGAAGTCAGCGTGCATCATATCTGTTGCTATTAAGTAGTTAGTAAACGTTCGTAAAGCTGTTCTGTTCGATAGACAAGCTCTCCCTGATATACTGCCATCTAAACTGCCGAGAGCACCTTATCGCTCTACAAAAGTAGCAAAAAATCCCAGCAGGGTGAGATTTTGCGCTGGGGTTTATATGGCGTCTCCACAAGGCTTGCATCGGCAAGTACCCCTTCCCTTACCGAAATGTGATGGAGGGAAAGTTGCTTATTAAACTGCACCAATAGTTTGTCCATCAGGCCCGGCTCGGTCAGTGCCGAACGAAATCGACTGATGGTGCTGTGGTCGGGAGAAACCTCTTCCATTTTCAACCCCAAGAATCGGGAAAAAGTGATTGAATCATTGATACGCTCCTGCAGAGCACAATCACTGAGGTTATACCATATCTCCAGGAGCAACATCTTGAATAAGAGAATCACATCATAGGCAGGAGCATCGATGGCATTTTGTCGCTTCGTGTATTTCTTGTTGATCAGCGTCCGAATCGGACGCCAATCAATAAGCCTGTCAATCTGATTGAGGAAGTCGTTTTGTGCTTTGCGATAACGCTTTGAAAGGAGTGCGTCTGCAAATGTTACATGCTCATCGGTGTTCTTGGATTGGTATGCCATGGGAAGGATATTATACTGTTTTTAATACTCAAATATAATAAATAACTTCCTATTACACAATGAATTAATAAACAAAATACAGACTAATTGCCGTGCAAAGGTCTCGATCCGGAACAGTTGAAAGGAATTGAAAGATATTTTCCATAAATCATTGCAGCCAAAATGTTAGTTAAGTCGCTTGAAATCAGATATAAATATACAAAATGCAAGCTACATGAACAAAGAAAAACATCATTGATTTTCAGGTGTTTGAATATTCTTTCAAGGATATTCGATAAATCCAAATGCGATAACCCTGGGCCTGGGAACGATCGGATTCTGCATGTGGGCAATAAACACTATCTTTGTATAGTATCGTGTTGCAACGTCGATAGTGGTCGGCATGCGTGCTCGGCAATCTTTTGTCTCATGAAGGATATCCTTTTGCATTGCAAATGAAACGATAGCAAAGATTCTTTAAGTACAATAAATGATGTGTCGTTCCATAATTCTCTCTCTCTTTGCTTTGATTTCCATTATCGGAGGCAAGCAGCTCTCCGCCCAAAGCGTTTCGGAACTTCGTCTCCTGATCGATAGCGGACGTTATGACAAGGCTTTGCCCATAGCCCAACAGTTGGTGGCCAAAAATCCCAAGCATGCCGATAATAACTATATGCTGGGACTCCTCCTGTACAAGGCAGAACGCTACGAGGAAGCTATTGCTCCCCTTCGTGTGGCCGTAAGCCGGCGGAGCGATGCCTATGAGATGTTGGCGGATGCTTATGCCAAGGAGTATTTCTTCTCCGAAGCTCTTGCTGCACTGGAAAAACAGAAGGCTGCTCTTGTGAAGAAAAAACAGGAAACAGTCTCCGTAGATGCCCGAATAGACCGTATGCGACGAGCTGTGCGCTTGCTGGACAGAGCCGAATGGGTGGAGGTGATAGACAGCGTACGGACGAATAAAGCCGATCTTCTGTCGGCCTACAATCTCATAGCCGATAACGGTCGGCTCGAATGGATGAAAGGAAACCGAGGGGAGGCGACTTCCTTTGTCAATGGACGTGGCGACCATGCCATCATGACGGAGAAAGGAGAGGATGGAGTTTACAGTCTGCATGAAGCCCACCGGATCGGTGGCAAATGGGGCAATGCGATACCCCTCGAAAAACTCAATTCCCGATTCAATGAAAACTTCCCTTCGTTACGGGCGGATGGTTTTACCCTTCTTTTTGCCAGTGATCGACCCGATGGAATAGGCGGATATGATCTGTATATGACCCGTCGCGATTTGGAAGATGGCGTTTTTCTGGAGCCTACTTTGCTCGGTATGCCTTTCAATTCCCCTTACAACGATTATCTGCTGGTGTACGATGAATTGCGTGGGATCGGCTTCTTTGCCAGTGACCGTTTTTGTCCCGCGGATGTTGTCACTGTCTATACCTTCGTTGTCAATGAAGAGGGACGTCCTGTGGCTACCGACGATATGGCCGTCAAAAGGGCGTACGCCTCCCTCAAGAGCATAAAAGCAACGCAAGACCCTGAGCGAGACTACAGTCGTCTGATCGCATCGGCTCGGGACAGCCGCACCGATGCAGAGAAGAAGGCTTCCGAACGACAGATTTATCTCCCTATGCAGGGGATGCGTATCTATACACGTTGGAGCGACTTCCGAAGCAGCGAAGCCAAGTCGCTCTATCAGGATGCGATGGCTCGGAAAAGAAAATTGGAACAGGCGGCCACCCGTCTGGAAGAGTTGCGACTCCTGTATGGAAGAGCATCGGCTTCGGAGCGAAACGGCATGAAGCAGGAGATTCTTCGTCTCGAAAATGCCATTCCTCCGCTGGAAGAGGAAATCGGCCGAATGGAAAAGGAAGTCAGAAACATAGAGTTGCAAGCCGGACATAGCTTTTAGGCCAACCACGCCGGTCTTTTCGAGAGTGATCTTACGTGTCTCACCTCTTAAAACATTAACGAACTTATGGAAACTAAAAGAACGATTCCCCCCTCCGAGCTGATCATCAATGCGGACGGTTCGGTCTTTCATCTGCATATTCGCCCCGAACAATTGGCCGATAAGGTCATATTGGTAGGTGATCCTGCTCGTGTGGATACGGTCGCCTCTCGTTTCGATCGTATCGAATGCAATGTGTCCAGTAGGGAGTTCCACACCGTCACGGGGTGGTATGGCGACAAGCGTATCACGGTGCAGAGCCACGGCATCGGCTCTGATAATATAGATATAGTCTTGAATGAGCTGGATGCTCTGGCCAATATAGACTTCGATACCCGTCAGGTGAAGGATCGGCTGCGCAAACTCACACTCGTAAGGGTGGGGACTTCGGGCGGATTGCAGGACAATACGCCCATAGGATCTTATGTGGCTGCGGAGCGAAGCATCGGCTTCGATGGAGTCATGTATTTCTATAGCGATACGGAGAAGATACGGGATGCAGCTTTCGAAGCAGCACTTCAGGACCAACTGGAGTGGAAAATCGAAGGGCTGAAACCCTACGTGATACCGGCTGACAAGATGCTGACGGATCGAATATGTGGAGAGGACATCCTGCGAGGCGTGACTATTGCAGCCAATGGCTTCTACGGACCGCAGGGGCGTCGCCTGCGCTTACCTCTCAAAGACGAGGATCTGAATAGGAAGATACAGGCTTTCGACTTCAATGGCAGCCGTATTACGAACTATGAAATGGAAAGCTCCTCTTTGGCCGGTCTGGCTGCCCTGATGGGGCACGAGGCCGTCACCGTCTGTTGTATCATCGCAGGTAGGAAATCCGAAAAGATGAATACCTCCTATCAGGGAAGTATAGAGGGCCTTATCGATTTGGTTCTGGAACGTATCTGATAGAAATAAGTTACCTTTGTGAACCAAGGTTTTTCCCCCTCGGACGAATGGCTCCGATCGTTTCGGTATGCAGAGCAGGCGAGTTGCTGCAGGGGGAATATAAATTAGAAGTTTTGCATGAACATACTCGAACTTTCGGAACAAGAAGTCGTACGCCGTAACAGCTTAGAGCAACTGCGTAATTTTGGGATCGATCCATATCCTGCAGCGGAATATACCGTCAATGCCTATTCTGCCGAGATCAAAAGGAATTTCAATGACGATGAGAATGCCGCCAAACGTCAGGTAAGCATTGCCGGACGTATTATGAGCCGCCGTATCATGGGGAAAGCTACATTCATGGAGCTGCAAGATGCGGAGGGACGTATCCAGATCTATATTACTCGGGACGATATTTGTCCGGGTGAGGACAAGGAGTTCTACAATACGGTGGTCAAGAAGTGTACGGATATAGGTGATTTCATCGGAGTGAAAGGGTATGTATTCCGCACTCAGATGGGAGAAATATCGGTGCATGTGCAGGAGATGACTTTCTTGTCGAAAGCTATCCGCCCTCTTCCTGTGGTAAAAGAAAAAGATGGGGAGGTCTTCGATGGCTTCACGGATCCGGAGCAACGCTATCGTCAGCGATACGTAGATTTGGTCGTCAATAGTCATGTCAAAGACATTTTCCTCAAGCGTACGATGGTATTCAATTCGATGCGCAGCTTCTTCAACGAGCGCGGATACATCGAAGTGGATACACCCGTACTCCAGTCGATCCCGGGAGGTGCAGCTGCACGTCCTTTTATCACGCATCATAATGCTCTGGACATTCCGCTCTATCTGAGAATCGCCAACGAGTTGTATCTGAAGCGTCTGATCGTGGGCGGTTTCGATGGTGTGTATGAATTCAGTCGCAACTTCCGAAATGAGGGGATGGACCGCACGCATAATCCTGAATTCACGGCCATGGAGATCTATGTGGCCTATAAGGATTACAACTGGATGATGAACTTTACGGAGCAGATGCTCGAACGCATCTGTATGGATGTGCTGGGTACTACTCAGGTGAAGGTGGGTGAGAAATTGATCGACTTCAAGGCTCCCTACAAGCGAGTGACCATGATCGAAGCCATCCATGAGCATACGGGTATCGACATCAGCGGAATGAACGAGGCCGAGTTGCGTCAGGTATGCGACAAGCTGGGCGTAGAGCACAACGAGACGATGGGCAAAGGCAAGCTCATCGATGAGATCTTCGGCGAGAAGTGCGAGAAGAACTATATCCAGCCTACTTTCATCACAGACTATCCGAAGGAAATGTCGCCTCTGACAAAGGAACACCGCACCAATCCGGAGCTGACGGAGCGATTCGAGCTGATGGTCAATGGCAAGGAGTTGGCCAACGCCTACTCGGAGCTGAACGACCCGATTGACCAGCGAGAACGTTTCGAAGAACAACTCAAACTATCCGAGAAAGGCGATGACGAGGCCATGTATATCGACAACGATTTCATCCGTGCCCTTGAATACGGTATGCCGCCGACCAGCGGTATGGGTATCGGTATGGACCGTTTGGTCATGCTATTGACAGGGCAGGAGAGTATTCAGGAGGTACTCCTTTTCCCACAGATGAAGCCTGAGAAGGTGGCTCCACGGGATACGAAAGAGAAGTTCGCCCTTTGTGGCGTTCCCGAAGAGTGGGTACCTGTATTGCATAAAGCCGGCTATCTTACCGTACAGTCGATGCGAGAGGATAAACCGGGCAAGGTGATGCAGCAGCTGATGGACATCAATAAGAAATATAAGTTGGGGCTTGCCGGTTTGAATCTGGAAACCGTTTCGGCTTGGCAGGAAGCCCCGTATGAGTAACGATTGTACAAGGATAGCGGTGCGAATAGGAAGGCTCTTGCTCTTCCGTGCGGCTATTCTTTTTTATCCGGATAATTAAAGTATCATGGGGGGAATCGGGAGAATAGGAATATTGGGTAGTGGCAGTTGGGCTACGGCTCTGGCCAAAATCATATTGACCTCTCAACCATCCATCAATTGGTTTATGCGCCGCGAGGAGCAGGCGCAGGGCATTAAGCGTACGGGGCGCAATCCGAACTATCTGCGCGATGCCGTATTCGATCCTCGGAAAATCTCATTTTTTACCGATTCGGATCTTAACAGTTTTTTTAGAGCCAGCGATGTGGTGGTTCTTGTCACTCCCTCGCCTTTCATCAAATCCTATCTGAAGCGCGTTCGATCGTCCAGCATGCGCGACAAGCTGATTATCAATGCTATCAAGGGGATCGTACCGGATGAGAATGTCTTGGTATCGGAATATCTGCACGATTTCTGCGATGTCCCCAACGAACTGATAGGTGTAGTCTCCGGCCCTTGCCATGCAGAGGAGGTGGCCAGAGAGCGCAGATCATATCTGACGGTAGGCTGCTTCGACATAAATAAGGCAAAAGCCATGGCAAACGTACTACGCAACGATTATGTGAGCTGTACGACCAGTCAGGATGTAGTAGGCATCGAATATGCCTCGGTACTGAAGAATGTCTATGCCATTGCCGCCGGAATATGCAACGGTCTGCAGTATGGCGACAACTTTCAGTCTGTCCTGATGTCGAATGCCATTGCTGAAATGAATAGTTTCGTCAATACCGTCCACCTCTTGGAAAGAGAGATCACGGATTCGGTATATTTGGGCGACCTCCTTGTGACAGCTTATTCGAACTACAGTCGCAATCGTACTTTCGGCAACATGATAGGAAAGGGATACAGTGTCAAATCCGCTCAGATGGAGATGGAGATGATAGCAGAGGGCTACTATGGGGCCAAGTGTGTAAGGGAGGTAAACAAACGCTATCAGGTCAATATGCCGATCATGGATACGGTGTACGAGGTATTGTACGAGAAGCGAGATGCTGCCGAGGCCATTACTGCTCTGACGGCACATTTCAAATAATTTCGTTGCACATTAAATACCGAATATGCTAATGGAAAGAATCCGATTCGATCTGTCTAAAACAGGTTTTTCTGTTACGCCTTATGCAGAAGAAGCTGAGATGTTCAATGCCATGTTGGATAAGGGTACCGGCCGCGGAAATGATTTCCTCGGTTGGGTTCATTTACCATCTTCCATCACGGAAGAGGAGTTGAATGCGGTAGAGACTGCAGCTGCTATCCTCAGAGAACGTTGCGACTATGTAGTAAACGTGGGTATCGGGGGCAGTTACCTCGGAGCAAGGGCTGTGATCGAAGCATTGCAAAACAGTTTTGAAGCATATCGCTCGGACAGGGAGAACCCTGTGGTGCTCTATGCCGGTAATAATATCGGTGAAGATTATCTTTCTGGGTTGCTGCATTTCCTACGTGATAAGAGATTCGGTATCATTTATATTTCCAAAAGTGGAACGACTACCGAACCGGCTATTGCTTTTCGTCTGTTGAAAGGTTTGCTGGAGTTCCAGGTTGGATCCCAAGATGCTCGGGAGAGGATCGTGGCCGTTACCGATTCGACCAAAGGAGCACTGAGGCGTATGGCTGATGAAGAGGGCTATCGCTCTTTCGCTATACCCGACAATGTGGGAGGACGTTTCTCCGTTCTTACTCCTGTGGGATTGCTCCCCGTGGCTGTAGCCGGCTTCGATATCCGTCGATTGGTACAAGGTGCAGCCGATATGGAAGCCATGACGGCTTCAGACATTCCTTTTTCGGATAATCCGGCTTTACAATACGCAGCAGCTCGCAATGCTTTGTATGCCGAAGGAAAGAAGATAGAGATATTGGCCAATTTCCATCCCAAAATGCACTATATCGGAGAGTGGTGGAAGCAGCTTTTCGGTGAGAGCGAGGGCAAAGAGGGTAGGGGGATCTTCACGGCAACTGTGGATCTGACTACCGACCTCCATTCCATGGGACAATGGATGCAGGAGGGCGAACGTACGATATTCGAGACAGTGATTTCCGTGGAAAATCAAGATACATGCTTGATGATCCCTTCCGACTCGGCGGATTTGGACGGACTTAACTTTTTGGCCGGAAAGCGTATAGACGAAGTAAATAAGATGGCTGAATTGGGTACCCGACTGGCTCATGTGGACGGGGGAGTCCCTAATATACGCATCGTTTTGCCGCGATTAGATGCTTATTACATAGGGCAGTTGTTCTATTTCTTCGAAAAAGCTGTAGGCGTCAGTGGCTATATGCTGGGGGTGAATCCTTTCGATCAGCCGGGGGTCGAAGGTTATAAGAACAATATGTTTGCTCTACTGAACAAGCCTGGCTATGAAATAGAATCGGCGGCTATGGCAAAGCGGCTGAAAGAGTGTTAGGAATTACAAACATCAGAGGATGAATTATAATAGTAAAATGGAACCATTGGCTATTCCGGAATATGGACGGAATATCCAAAACATGGTAAACTATTGCATGACGATCGACGATCGTGACGAACGGAATCGCTGTGCACAGACGATCATTACAATTATGGGAAACATGTTTCCTGAACGGCGGGAAAACGGTGAGACCAAACATATTCTTTGGGATCATCTAGCCATCATGTCCGGATTCAAGTTGGATATCGATTATCCGATGGAAATCATCAGTCCGGAAATGCTCGAACGGAGGCCCAAAGCCGTAAGCTACTCAGCCAACGACATCGTATATCGGCACTACGGCCATCTCATACAGGAAATGATCCTCAAGGCTTGTGCCATGGAGCAGGGAGAAGAGCGTCATGCACTGGAGTTGCTCATCGCCAACCAGATGAAGCGTTCGTATCTGACGTGGAACAAAGATACGGTGGATGACTACAAGATATTCAAGGATTTGTACGAACTTTCCGAAGGACGCATAGAGCTGACGGAGGAGAATTGTCGTCTGACAATACCGAATGCTTCGGATCGGAAGGACAATAACAACGCCAAACGGAACAAGGTATTCCGGCGGAAATAAATTATACGGACAACTTAAAAACGCATTATCGCTATGGCTTCTTACGTAATAGAAGGGGGCAACAGTCTCAAGGGTGAGATTCTTGTCCAGGGTGCAAAAAACGAAGCTTTGCAGATCATCTCAGCTACGCTATTGACCGATCAGGAGATTGTGGTGCGTAACATCCCCGATATATTGGATGTGAACAACCTGATCGACCTGCTTCGAAACATGGGGGTCAAGGTAAAAAGACCCACCCGTGATACCTGTATTTTCCAGGCCGATAATGTGAATCTCGACTATATCAAAAGCGAGCAGTTTCTTGAGAAAAGCCGTGCTCTCCGCGGTTCGGTGCTGCTCGTGGGGCCACTGATTGGTCGCTTCGGTTACGCTATTTTTCCAAAACCGGGAGGCGATAAGATCGGCCGCCGCAGGTTAGATACTCATCTTGTAGGTATTCAGGCGTTAGGTGCCACATGTGACTACCATTCCGATATGCAGGCCTATGAATTGACTGCAAGCCGGCTTGCCGGTACATATATGCTGCTGGACGAAGCTTCTGTGACGGGTACTGCCAATATCCTAATGGCTGCTGTCCTTGCTGATGGTATTACCACTATTTATAATGCTGCCTGTGAGCCGTATCTGCAGCAACTTTGCAAGATGCTGCTTAGTATGGGGGCGCATATCGAGGGTGTCGGCTCCAATCTGCTTCGTATCGAAGGAGTACAGAGCTTGCATGGCTGTGAGCATAAGATGCTGCCCGATATGATCGAAGTGGGTAGCTTCATCGGAATGGCTGCCATGACGGCTTCCGAGCTTTTGATCAAGGATGTCAGCGTGCCTGATCTGGGTATCATTCCTGCATCATTCCGCCGCTTGGGAATTGCAGTGGAGCAACGAGGCGATGATCTGTTTATTCCTCGGCAGGAACATTATGAGATAGAGACGTTTATGGACGGATCCATCATGACCATTGCAGATGCTCCTTGGCCGGGTCTTACTCCGGACTTGCTCAGTGTCTTTCTCGTGGTGGCAACTCAGGCGAAAGGCAGTGTGCTGATTCACCAGAAGATGTTTGAAAGCCGTCTCTTCTTTGTTGATAAGCTAATCGATATGGGAGCACAGATTATCCTTTGCGACCCTCATCGTGCTACGATCATCGGTTTGGACAAACGTGTTCCCTTGCGAGCTGCAACTATGGTCTCGCCCGATATTCGTGCCGGTATAGCCCTCCTTATTGCAGCCATGAGTGCAGAAGGAACAAGTATCATCCACAACGTAGAACAGATCGATAGGGGTTACCAATCCATAGATACTCGCCTCAATGCTATCGGCGCACGTATCTCTCGCCTTTGATGCTGTATGATCGATTTGGATTCATTGGAGCATATTGGTGTGTTGGGTAAGTCGCATGGTGTTCAGGGAGAGTGCAATGCTCGTCTGACAGCCGATTTGAGTACGCTCTTTGAGGAAGAAGAGCGGTTGTTTCTCTTTTTCGAGCTGGATGCACTGCCGGTTCCGTTCCGTCTTATCGGCTACCGTGAGAAAACCGATGATATTACTTTGCTCCGCTTTGCCGGTATTGAAAGCAAGGAGGAGATAGAGCGATATACCGGTGTGTCTCTCTTTATGGAACGGCGATATTTTGACACCGATTCTATCGAATTTACCTGGGAGCATTTTATCGGCTTTACGGTATTCGACCGAGAAGGTCGTTCGGTGGGGATGATCGATGATGTGGACGAGAGTACATTCAATGTCCTTTTGTCTATAACGACACCCGAAGGCAAAGAAATCCTTTTACCCGTAGCTGAGGATTTGGTAGAAGAGATGGATGTGCCAAATCGGAAACTAACGATGATTATTCCCGACGGGCTACTGGATTTATGAAAAAAAATATAGCCATTCTTGGTTCGACCGGATCCATCGGTACGCAGACGCTCGATATTATCCGTCTGAATCCGGATCTCTTCGATGTCTATCTCCTCACGGCAAACAATAATGTAGACCTTCTGATCCGACAGGCACGCGAATTCCGGCCGGAAATAGTCGTAATAGCCAATGACCAAAAATACCATCTCGTACAAGAGGCTTTAGCCGACTTGCCTATCAAAGTATGGTGTGGAGCGGAAGCTATTGCCGATGCTGTGACAGCTCCGGACATCGATATGGTTGTGACGGGTATGGTGGGTTATTCGGGGCTGTTGCCTACGATCAAGGCCATCGAAGCCCGGAAGATGATAGCACTTGCAAACAAAGAAACTCTCGTTGTGGCAGGCGAACTCATCATGCGACTGGCCCAGGAGAATCAGGTGCCTATCCTTCCCGTGGATTCGGAGCATTCGGCTATTTTCCAAACACTTTTAGGCGAGAGACAGCGGCCGGAGAAGATCCTTCTGACAGCTTCGGGAGGTCCTTTTTTGCACCTGACGGCGGAGGAATTGCAGCATGTCACCCGTGAACAGGCTCTCCGCCATCCTAATTGGAACATGGGGGCAAAGGTGACCATCGACTCTGCTTCGCTCATGAACAAGGGATTTGAGATGATCGAAGCCAAATGGCTCTTCGAGATGCAGCCCGATGAGATCGAAATACTCGTACATCCACAAAGCATAATACACTCCATGGTGCAGTTTCGCGATGGCTCGGTCAAGGCTCAACTCGGTATTCCCGATATGCGCTTGCCTATCAGTTATGCCCTTGGCATTACGCACCGCATCCCGAACGATTATCCACGGGTGGATTTCACAGCTGTACCCCTGACCTTCGAACGCCCTGATCTCGAACGATTCCCCAACCTCTCTTACGCTTTCGACGCGATTCGTTTGGGTGGGAATGCTCCTTGTGCGCTCAATGCTGCCAATGAGATTGCCGTGGCTGCTTTCCTGCGCGATGAGATTTCTTTTACGGATATGAGTCGTCTGTTGTATGAAGTGATGGAAAAGCACGAATTGTATCGAGAAGTATCTTTGCCCACTTTCATCGAGACGGACAGTAGCACACGCCGAGTCGCCCAGTCCCTTCTGCCCAAATTTCGCCGGTAGGCGTTTCCTCTACCGGAAATTCAAATTCTTTTGCTGTTGAAAGAGTGTGTTGAGAAGAAAGACACACTCCGATTACCGGCGTACCTTATCCGGATTCTGATTGACGAAGTCTTTCCAATTCTTGACTGCCGATCCGCCCGAACGAGTCATAGGCCCCGACGTCTGAAAGAAGTGGCAGACGGCAGCTGCCAGTCCGTCCGTGGCATCCATTTCCGGTAACATCTGTTCGTCAGGTATTCGTAAATAGCGTTGGAGCATGCCGGCTACCTGCTCTTTGCTCGCATTGCCATTACCCGTAATTGCTTGCTTGATGCGCATAGGAGCATATTCCGTAATGGGAATGTCGCGAGCCAAGGCTGCTGCCATAGCGACACCCTGAGCCCGCCCTAACTTGAGCATACTCTGTACATTCTTCCCGAAGAAAGGTGCTTCGATAGCCATTTCATCCGGCAGGAACTCATCGATCAGGCCTGTAATCCTGTCGAATATGCGTTTCAGGCGGATATAGTGATTGTCGAATTTCTCCAGACGTATTACCCCCATAGCCATGAGTCGGGGAGTATTTCCCACGACGTGAAGCATCCCGTAGCCCATCAGTATTGTGCCGGGGTCTACTCCCATGATAATGCGTTCCTTCGGACTCATCTTTTACCTACAATTCTATTCTCCTCATCGTGGTGGCAAAGCCCATGACCCTGTTGCCGAACTTTTGGATGAGGGTAGCTATATGTTTCGCTCCCGTACCACACCAATATACGTCTATATCAGTCGGTTGGTCGGCGAGGAAATGGAGTGCTAGTGATACGCCTTCTTCTTCCTGTGCTTCCTTTTCAATGCGGTGTAGGGCAGGGGAGTGCATAGATCCGTCGGCGATGACCGATGGGATGAAAGTCGAGCGAAGATAGTCGATCAATGACTCCTCTACGGCAGCCTCCGTTACCCATGTTATATTGTACAAAATCATTCTGTGTATTCCTTTCAGAGATAACGCAAAGTTATGAAAAACCGCAATGAGCACTTTTCCTCCAAATATATCGGAGCTTGTACACTTTTTGAGGACAGTATCCCTGTTTCTCTGTCAGCGGAGAAGCTCACCGCACAGTCTCTCTCAAAACATACAATTTGCCCGACTCTCCGAAAAGGGAGAGTCGGGCAATTTTATGAAAGGACGGAAGGTAATAGTGTCCTAAATGCCTTTATCCTTCAGCATTGAGCATTTGGAGTCGCTTCTCCAGGTCAGGGAATTGGCTTTCGGGTAGGAGCGACGTACAGATACGCATAGCTTCGTTGCGCTTGCTGCCTGTCGTTTTTAGCGTGATGGCACACATGCCATAGCGTACAAACTTCTCGATCAGCTTGCTGCTATCCATACCCTTATAACCGACCGTGAAGTAGAACCCATCTGCCAGCGGTTCATCGCCGTCCTTGTCATAGACGATATTGAAGCCGTTGTCAAGGAACATTTTCTTCATGATCTGAGCCTTCCGGCCATATTCGATTACAGAGTCGCGGAAGTTATATTCTCCATCGTTGCAGGCTTTGAGCATGGCTGCCATACCCCATTGAGCAGAGTGAGTGGCTCCCGAAGACAGAGCATACAGAGCCGATGACGACAATGCCTCGCCGAACCGCAGACGGCCGAACGATTCTTCCAAATCCGGATATTCACGCTCGTAGAGCTTGCCCGATATCATGAGTACTCCGATGCGCTGACCGGCATAGCTGAATGCTTTGGAACTGGAGAGAGCCAGTATATAATTGTCCGTGTAGTTGGCTACCGAAGGCTGATAGAGCGGCTCGCCCGGACGGGAATAGTCCTTACGGAAGTCCATGCCGAAGTATGCCAAGTCTTCTATGACGATGACATCGTATTTGGTCGCCAGCTCACCGATGATGCGCAGCTCTTCGTCCGTCATGCACTGCCAAGTGGGATTGTTCGGGTTGGAGTAGATGATGGAGCAGAACTGTCCCGTCTGCAGGTAGCTTTCGAGCTTCTCACGCAACTTTTCTCCACGATATTCGAAGAGGTCGAAGCTCTCGAACTTCTGACCGAGGATGCGACACTGCAGCTTGTTCAGATTGAACCCGGGGTCGATAAAGAGCGTACCGTATTCGCGGTTTTTGTACGTGCGATTGGCCACAAGGAAAGATACGAAGCAACCCTGCATCGAGCCTACCGTAGGCACGCAGGCACGTGCCGGTATGTCGATATTGACAAAGAGTTTTGCAAAGCGCGATGCCTCCTGCTTGAGCTCGGGCAGACCATCCAGGTTGGGATAAATGGATGCCACACCTTCGCGTAGCTTTTGTATCTCCGTTTCTATGCCTATCTGAGGTGCAGGCAGTCCGGGTACACCCATTTCCATTCGGCAGAATTTGGCGCCGGTAGCCTTTTCCAGATTGGTCACCAAAGCGACCAGGTCTCGGATCGAAGCCATGCCGAGGTCTTTGATGTGCAGTTCGTCTTGCTTTTCACGAATCAGTTTTTCATCGATTGGAAAATTCATCTCTTGGTATTTTTTACTGTGTTCTTGAAATTCTTTTATCTCTTACTTCGCATCGCTCAGACGAACTACCACGTCTACGGCCGAGAGTCTTTCTCCACGTCCCATCAGTGGATTGATGTCCATCTCCTCAATCTCGGGTACTGCAGCCAGCAAACGGGAGATTTTGCAGAGCGTATCGGCGATTACTTCGTCGTTGATACCCTGTTTACCACGAATACCGCGAATGATCGGATAGGACTTGAGCGAACGGATCATTTCCAGAGCTTCGTTTTTGCTGAGAGGAGCCAAAGCACAACGAATATCTTTCATCACTTCCACGAATATACCACCGAGACCGCAGGTAATCAGATGGCCGAATTCGCCCTCTTTCTTCACTCCGATGAAGACTTCCACGCCGCTCTCCATCTGTGACACCTGTACCCCCTCGGCACCCTTGATTTGCATCAGCTTGCCGAAGCTCTCTTTTACGCCTTCTTCGGTCGAAACGTTCAGGATTACACCTCCGGCATCGGATTTGTGTGCCAGTCCCATTACCTTCATAGCCAGTGGGAAACCGATGCTACGTGCTGCGTCCAGAGCTTCTGCCTCTGTTGTCACCAGACGCTCTTGGGGGCGAGTGATACCGGTCAAATCCAACAGCCGGAGCATATCGCCGGTTCCGAGCATACCGCTTTTGCCGGCGAGCAGATGGCGGATTTCCGCTGCTTTGGGAAGTTCGCTCTCTTCAGTCATTTCGGGCGTGGGTGTTTGGTAGACTTTGCAGATGGCACGTGCCAAAGCCACTTCCTCTTCAAAGAGGATGCCTCCCTGAGCAATGAAACGCTCCATTCCTTCCTTCGCGTTGATCACGGAAGGCAATACGGCATAGATCGGCTTCTTGCATTTTTTCTGCTCTTCGCGTATTACATCGTAAGCATCGCTCACATCGAATAGTCCGGGACTACCGAAGATCACGACCATACCGTCTATCGTGTCCAGATCCTTCTCGCAAGTATCGATCACTTTCGACAACTGCTCTGCCGTTCCCGTAGCGAGAATGTCGATCGGGTTGGCCACGGAAGAACCGTCGAACAGCTCCGATAGCAATGTGCGAGTTTTCTCTTCGGGAATGGGGGGGACGGACATACCTCCATTGGAGAGAGCATCCGTCAGCATAACGGCCGGACCGCCTGCATGTGTGATCACTGCCATATTCTTGCCCGTGAGTACCGGATGTTGGAGTACGGCACCCACCGTAGCCAGCTCTTCACGGCTGTAGCAGCGTACTACACCGGCTTTGCGGAAGAGGGCATCCACAGCCACGTCGGAGTTGAGCATGGCACCTGTGTGTGAAGCGGCGGCACGTCCCCCGTCCGAAGACGTTCCTGATTTGATGGCAGCAATGCGACAGCCTTTCTGCACCAACGATCTGGCATGTTTCAGGAAGCGTTTCGGCTTGGAGATGGTCTCTATATATAGGAGCAGCGTATGAGATGAAGTGGCAGCATCGAATGTCTCGTCCAGATGTTCGAGTACATCTTCCACACCCGTTTGAGCAGCGTTGCCGACCGAATATACCGATGAGAAAGAAAGCCCCTTACTCAAAGCCGATTCCATGATAAATACGGCAGTTGCCCCCGAACCGGAGATAAAGTCGCATCCCTTAGGAGTAAGTACCGGCACCGGAGTGGTAAATACCGATTGGTGCAGCGGATTCATTACGCCAACGCAGTTGGGGCCGATCAGGGTAGCTCCGGCTTCATTGGCCAGTTCGGCCATTTGTCGCTCGAGAGCCTTGCCTTCCGCACCCATTTCGGAGAATCCTGCAGAGAATACGATGATTCCTTTGGTTCCTTTTTCTTTCACCAGCACCTCGATCGTAGGTGGGCAGAAACGTGCAGGGATAGCCAAAATAGCCAAATCTACTTGGGGCAGATCTTTCACGTCGGGCACACATTCCACTCCCTGTACGTTAGATACTTTCGGGTTTACACCCAATACACGACCCTGAAATGAGCCGTTCAGAATGTTTTGTAATACTTTTCCACCGGGTTTTGTCACATCTTGCGACGCACCGATCACCGCAATAGTACGCGGTTCGATTAGTTGAGGAGTTATCATTATGTAATGCTTTAAGAAATCAGGCTTGAACCCTTTTCTACATAGAAGAAGAGGCGGATGTTACGGTCTTACGAATCCCCCTCCTTTTGTGGGCTCACAATATTACATCCTTTTTCCTACACAGCGAAATAATTCTGCTGTTAAAAACAAGTGTTAATGCACAAAAAATCCGCTTCACACCGCTCTTATGCCCCTAATCTCATGCCACACCATTCAGGCACTGCCGTCTTTGCTATTTCGATCGAATCACTCATTTGTAAAAGACGAACCACAATCCAGTTTGTTGCGGTTCGTAAATTTTGAATTTCTGGAGTGGGAAAGTTTTCGTTTTGGTTCCACTTTTTTTCTTTTCCCGCGCCAAAACGAAAAAGTTCTCAGGCCATGTTTTTTCGAGTCGCCTGACACGAATTTTGCAGACGAGAAAATTTCGCCGCACATCACTCCGTACCTCAGCATCATCTCTATCGGTCCTATTTTTTTATTTGTAGAAAAATTTTTTTCTCTTCTCATTCTGTTTCTTTTGCGCTCTTTTTTGTTTCTCTTACGCGCGCGAACCATTTATATATATGCCTGTATTTTCGGTTTTTCTCATGGGCGATGTCTTTCCTTTTCCGCATGTTTTGTGGATATTTTTGAGGAAAAAACTCTTTGAAAGATTTGGTTGTAAAGAAAAAAGGAGTACTTTTGTGACCGCAAAAGCGATCCATGACCGATTTGCCGAGGATGAAGGGGTTTTTCCGACAAGCGGGTCGGGGGGCTCTTTAACGGGAAGGATGGCAAAACGCCTCCTTTATTCAAAGTCAGGCGAAAAAACGCCGATTGATTTTGCTGATTCGGAAAAAGGTTTTACTTTTGCACCCACTGTCCGCCGCTTGATCGGCTCCGTGCCGTGATGGGGGATATGGGATAAAAAGACAGCGANTTTTGCTGATTCGGAAAAAGGTTTTACTTTTGCACCCACTGTCCGCCGCTTGATCGGCTCCGTGCCGTGATGGGGGATATGGGATAAAAAGACAGCGATCATTGACATTGTTCATACGAAGAACAAAAGTGTAGTACAAGAAAAAGAGGCGAGAGAGAAGGGCTTCGTTCATTCTTTTGCATCTGCTTTTAATATTTAAAGAGCAGGCTGAAAACGAAGGGGATATGATGAATCTTACTCTCGACTTCTTAAGGAAATCTACTCTGTCAAAGAGAAAGAAAAGACCGAGAGGGAAAAAGAAACCGAGGTGTACTACCTGATAAATCGAATTATCGTCAAGGATAATTTTTTCAGTCT
>NZ_JQZY01000032.1:0-518 GCF_000765965.1 Porphyromonas sp. COT-052 OH4946 | reverse complement strand
CACTATAATTGCACGGATGTTCTTGCTATAGTGATTGATGATGTCGTGATCACCGGCGATGGAGGCTCCTCAGCCGATTATACCTATACGGTTTATCGTGACGGCACTAAGATCAAGGAGGGTCTGACGGCAACTACATTTGAAGAAGAGGGCGTAGCTGCGGGCAATCATGAGTATTGCGTGGAGGTTAAGTACCAGGCGGGCGTATCCCCGAAGGAATGTGTTGACGTAACAGTTGATCCACAGCAGTTCAATCCTGTACAGAATCTGACGGGTAGTGCTGATGGACAGAAGGTAACGCTCAAGTGGGATGCCCCCAACGGAACGAATCCTAATCCTAACCCTAATCCCAGTCTTTCCGAATCGTTTGAAAATGGTATACCATCAAGCTGGAAGACTATCGATGCCGACGGCGACGGTAACAACTGGACGACTACACCTCCTCCCGGAGGGTCTTCTTTCACCGGTCATAATGGTGGTTCTTGTGTCTCTTCGGCTTCCTATATTAACTATCAGGG
>NZ_JQZY01000031.1:0-19840 GCF_000765965.1 Porphyromonas sp. COT-052 OH4946 | reverse complement strand
AAAGCTAACTTTGCTCGTGTCAACCGAAATTAGACCTAAGGGTAAGGGCTGTCAACCTAAAGTAGAATTATAGAAAGAACCGGTAAACCAATTGTAGAACTATCCCGCCAACTGTCAACTTTTTTCAGTACACGTCAGTCATCCATGGAGCCAAAAGACGTGGCGCGAGAATTTTTTCGTTTTGGCGCGAGAACTGAAAAATTTACGCGCCAAAACGAAAAACTTTTGGCGCGAGTTTTCGCCAAAACACGAACCGCAATTCGGCCGTTTCCGGCTCCAGAAAAATTTATTCCGATTTCGCTTGGAATTCGATGTTAATGAGATTGAACTATAGTTTCTGTTTCTATGGTACGGTATTATCATTATTTTTGTGTTCGTTAAAATTAAATTCAGAGGAAATATGAGTAATACACCAAGACTGGAGCTTAATATATACTCTTTTCAAGTTCGATCGTCCAAGCGTGCACAATCAGATCCAATTCCAATAAATCAATTCTTTTCGCGCTTTTCTTCGCGTTGGCAATCACCATTTGTAGGGTTGGTAGAATTATTTATAAAGCAAATTGATAATAAGATATACAAAAAAAAGGTTTGGGGGGCATTTTGTTTGACAAGAAAGTTCGTTCGTCTGAACGTATTTTTGATTTTATGCTCGATGGCGGAACTACTGGATTTATTCAGAGTCTTATAAAACCATCAGGAACTAAAGATGTCATAGACAAGGATGCTGTAGTAGGTCCTAAATTTTTTGTGAGATTGTGGATGCCACATGCTGATTATGGCTTTTTATTTATTCAAAGTTACTCTACACTCTCGATCAAACCCATTATCGAAGAGTTGTTAGATGAAACCTTGAGACATTTAGATTGTCAATTATTGAAAAAGCCGATAGTAAGAACTACAACACAAGAAAGAATAAATCAGTTTCTTGGTACAGCCACGGTGGTTTCAATAACGATATTTGCTCCTAGTTCTCCACATAGCACGAAAGTCGGCGAGATAAAAGATGCTGCGATTCGGATAACTGGAGCTTCAATAGCAAAAACAGTCCTATCTCAAGGAGTTTCGGCGTTAAATAAATTATTTGGTATCTCATATCACCCCTCTAAAGAGACTAGATACCAAATAACCTATGAAAGTGAAGGTAAAGAGCGTTCTTTTCGTACTGATGATCTGATTGATGATAGAGGGAATGTCAAAATAATTCCACCCATTTATTTGCCTCAAAACTGTATAGATGAAAATTCTCACCCTCGATTTGAAGAGTTAGGTCAGTTTGTTGATGTCGAAATGGCAAAATTGAAGGGCGATAGTCCAAGTATATTTCTTGATTGAAAGATATATTCACATATGTTTGGACTATGCAAATCCGCAGAACAAGCTCTTAAATCAACAAGTAAGGGTGTTGTATATTCAGGCAAAGACTTGTTGTTATTCTATTTGGTGCGGTGGATACCTATCTTTTTCTGCTTTGGGCTTTTGTTGTATGGAGTGTGTTTTCGAAAAGAAGACCTTCAAAAATATATATATCCTGCAATTTCTTCCCTCAACACTTTCCTGGGGTTTTCAATGCCATTATTCCTAACCTTATTCTTTGGCCTTCAGGGACAAGTTTCTCTAAAGCTGAAAGAGATTAGGCATAATCAAAATATGACTCCTGAACAGAAAGAAGCCTTGGAACAGAATTATCGTCAGATTGTTAAGATTGTTTCATATATATTATTTGGGGCAGTAGTAGCTGTAGTTGTGCTACTTTTTTCTTTCATTGGCTTTCTCTTCGAGTCTTCTTACGCACTGTACTTTCAAATTTTATATTTGTGGTTGATGCTGTCTATTCTGTGGCACTTTTTTTTCTGTGTTGGGTGTATCTGTGTTAGATATTGGATAATTGTAGATGATGAGGTTGATGTTTCTTAATCTGTAAGATCTACGGATTAAACTCTAGGGTCTCTCGTTAATTTTGGATGGTGAATTTGTATAACTACACTTAAGTGAAGTTTTATGATGGTATTATTAAGGACATCTTCCGCTTGCTTACGAATGTGTAGAGTCCGCGCTATCTCACGAAAACCAATACATTCATATAAAAGCTATACTTTTGCGCTTGAAAAGACTGAAGTAACCGTTTTTCTTCTTGAAAGCGGTGCAAGGGAATCCGGTGCAATTCCGGAGCTGAGCCCTCAGCTGTAATGCTTCGAAGTCACTTCTCCGAACGAGGAGCGATAGGGTGGATGGTCAATCGCGATGGTCACTGTAGTAAGGGGTAGCCCGCTATGGGAAGGCCGACTAAGACCCGATAAGGAGCTGAGCCAGAAGACCTGCTTGAGTAGATTTGTTCTAATAGAACTCCAGGGATTGAGGAGCGTTTAGAAAAGAAGTATGCTGTCGATTTATTGCCCACCCTTGCTTATTTCATGGCTTAGGTAGGTTGAGCGCAATGAGTCGTTCGGCAGTTTTCAGGGTTTTTCGGTTCCGATGGCCTTTTCTTTGCAGTATCCTTGTCCCGCTCTTATGTGACATTTTTAGTAACAGTTATGCGGACAAAAACTATCCTTTTTGCGATTATCTCTCTTATTGCTCTATTGCCGTCTTCTTTGTTGGCTCAGAGCAAAGCCGTTTTAACCGGTAATGTGTCGGATGCCGAAACCGGAGAACCCCTTGCCGGTGCCCGAATCGAAGTCAAACACACCAATATAGTAGCCGGTGCCGATGCCGGCGGACATTTCGAGATCAAGAACCTGCCTGTGGGTCAGCATACTATTATCTGTTCGTTCGGCGGTTATGGACAGAAAGAGGAGGTGGTTGCCATCGAAGCCGGACAGACCAAAACGATCTCTTTTGCGCTGCGACTGCGCACAAACAACTTGGAGGAAGTCGTCGTTACCGGTACCGGTACGCGTTATCGCTTGGCCGATGCGCCTGTGGCAACGGAAGTGCTGACGGCTAAGGAAATAGCTTCTTTCTCGGCTCCCACTTCCGAGACCTTATTGCAGGGACTGAGTCCTTCCTTTGACTTCGGCCCCAATCTGATGGGGTCTTTCATGCAGCTGAACGGCCTTAGCAGCAAGTATATCCTCGTTCTTATCGATGGTAAGCGCGTGTACGGCGACGTAGGCGGTCAGGCCGATTTGAGTCGTATATCTCCTGATCAGATCGAACGGATCGAACTGGTGAAAGGGGCTTCGAGCTCGCTCTACGGATCCGATGCCATCGCCGGCGTGATCAATGTGATCACGAAGAAGAATACGAACCGACTGAGTGCATACACCTCGCACCGTATATCGAAGTACAACGATCGTCAGACCAATACTTCGCTCGATATAAACATCGGTAAGCTGAGCAGCAATACCAACTATTTCTTCTACCATACAGATGGCTGGCAGAATAGTCCGCTCGAAATGAAAAAGAAGAAAGGATCCGGCGAACTGATCTTGGAGGAAACGTATAAGAAGACTTTCCGTGCGCAGGAAAATCAGGGCATAAGCCAATCGCTTTCCTATTATGCAACGAACAATCTGAGCTTTACGGGAAATGTACAGTACAACAAGCGTCAGATCTTCACTCCGACCTTTTCCGAGAAAAAGACCTACGATTTGGATTATCGTGCTTTGACCGCTTCGCTCGGTACCAACTATCTTTTCCCCAATGGCTTGCATACACTCTCTTTCGATGCCGTCTATGATCGCTTCCGTTTTGGATATTTGTATCACGACAAAGACAGCAGCGAGAGCCTGATCAACAACCAAGGTCAGACCGAGCAACCGACATTCTTCCCGGGTCAGCTGCGCAACAAAAACGATCAGATCCGATACACGATGGAGGCTCGCGGTATCTTTACACTGCCTTATGCGCAGAAACTGACCGGCGGTTTGGAGTATTTCCGTGAGGAATTGATCTCTCCCTATAATCTGATTACCGACAAGGCAGACGCTTCCACACTCTCTGCTTATGTGCAGGACGAATGGAAACCGCTCGATTGGTTCAATATGACAGCTGGTTTTCGTCTGGTATACCATCAGGAGTTCGGTACACGAATGACGCCTAAGGTGTCCATGCTCGCCAAGTATGGGCCGCTGAACTTCCGCGCTACGTATGCCAACGGCTATAAGACTCCCACGTTGAAAGAGCTTTTTGCTCGGAACGAACTCAGCACCATGGGTTCGCACAATCTCTATCTCGGCAATGCCGACCTTAAGCCTCAGATGTCGGACTATTATGCTTTGGGCTTGGAGTACAATCAAGGCCCTATCTCACTCAGTGCGACGGTTTATGACAATGAACTTCGCAATCTAATTGCCTATGTGGATATACCGACCTTGCCGGAGCACGCAGCTCAGGGAATCAAGAAAACCAAACAGTATACCAACGTAGGAAAAGCCCGCAGCCGAGGACTTGATGTCCTGTGCGATGCCTCTATCGGCTGGGGCATCAAGCTGGGAGCCGGATACAGCCTCGTGGAAGCTAAGAATCTGGAGACGAATGAGTGGCTGGAAGGAGCTGCCCGCCATCGTGCCAATGTGCATGCCGATTGGGCACGCTACTGGGGTAAGTACAGACTCGGCGTGAGCCTCTTCGGCCGTATCCAGAGCGAGCGTTTCTACAAAGACGGCAATGCTCCGGACTATACCTTGTGGCGACTCTCCACCTCACATCGTTTCACCCATTTCCGCCACATCATACTGGACGGAACGCTGGGTATAGACAATCTCTTCGACTATGTGGACGATCGCCCTATGGGTGTCAATTATGCTACGGTAACGCCGGGGCGTACTTTCTTTGCTCAGATAGCGATTCGATTCAATAACTAATGTCTCACAAATTAATTAACAACAGTGATGAAAAGACTGATTTTAGCGACTTTGGGACTTATGGCCATTGCCATGCTCTCTTGTTCGAACAACAACAAGGATTTGGAGAACAAAGGAGAGGCAACTCTTTTGGTGACGTTCGGTAGCTCCTATAAAGCTCCGCGCGAAACCTATGCGAAGATCGAGAAGACTTTTGCCGCAGCTTATCCCGATCAAAAGATAAGCTGGACATATACGTCTTCTATTATCCGAAAGATACTGGCTCAGCAGGGTATCTATATCGATGCTCCGGATGAGGCTTTGGAGAAATTGGCCCGTCTGGGTTATAAGAAGATTAATGTGCAGAGTCTTCATGTGATTCCCGGTAGAGAATATGATGAGATGCTCGACTTTGTCAATAAGTTCAAGGCAGCACATACCGACATTACGGTGAAGATAGGGACCCCGCTCTTCGATACCGATGAAGATATGCGCGAGGTGGCAGAGATCTTGCACAAGCGTTTTCAGCAGACAATAGAGAAAGGGGAAGCTGTCGTATTCATGGGACACGGTACCGAGCATGCTGCCAATGACAGATATGGTCGTATCAATAAGATCATGAAGAACTATAGCAAGTTTATGATCGTCGGAACCGTCGAGTCCGATCCTTCCATCGAAGATGTTATTGCCGAACTGAAAGAAACCGGTGCCACGGCCGTAACAATGATGCCGCTGATGAGTGTGGCAGGCGACCATGCTACGAATGATATGGCCGGAGATGAGGACGATAGCTGGAAGACGTTGCTGACCAATGCCGGCTACACGGTCTCTATAGACAAGCTGGACAATGGCAATTTTTCAGCTCTTGGAGATATAGAAGAGATCCGTAATATCTGGCTCAAGCATATGAAAGCCGCCTCTGCTCGCTAAGGACGGGCGGATATGCAATGAGACGATCAAGCAATTAAGTCTACGAGAGCATTTATCGAGAAAAAGGACTTGCCGATTTCTCGATGAGTGCTCTTTCTTTTCCACCCAAACAAACCGATGAGACGATATTCTGTCACACTCTTTTTGTCGGCTATTCTCTTTCTGATAGCGGCCGGCTGCAATCGTACCCGTACCCAAGAGCAAAAGGCAACCTCCGCCATATCCTCCGATAGCCTGCGCCCACGGTATGCAGAGGGTTTCCGTCTTGATGCCGGTGAAGGATGTTATCTTCTTTCCATCGAAGATCCGCAGCAGGAGTCGCACAAGGAATATCGCTTCGCTTTGGTGCCGAAAGGGACGCATCCGGCTATTCCTGAAGGATATACAGCCGTGACGATACCGGTAGAGAGGGTGGTGTGTATGACTACGCTCCAGCTTTCCAATTTTATTGCTCTGGAAGCACAGCCCTTGGTGGCAGGAATATCCAGTACCCGATATTTGAGGGACTCTGTCATGAAGGCACAGCTCCAAGACGGTCGTACGCAGAAAATAGGTATCGAGGGAAATTTCGATCGCGAGGTAGTCATGTCGTTGCAGCCGGATTTGATCCTGATTTCCCCTTTCAAGCGTGGGGGATACGATGTGTTGGAGCAGGTATCCGTACCCTTGATACCCCATTTAGGCTATAAAGAGCTGACGCCTCTCGGTCAGGCAGAGTGGGTGAAGCTCATCGGCCTTCTTACGGGACAGTACGACAAGGCTTGTCGTTTCTTTTCGGAGATAGAAACGCGCTACCATGCTTTGACCGGATATGCCGATGAAGTGACCGATCGGCCGATCGTCTTTAGCGGAGAGATGCGCGGAGGCAACTGGTACGCCGTCGGGGGAAAGAGCTATCTGGCACAGCAGATACGCGATGCCGGAGGCGAGTATTTCCTGAAAGACGATCAGCGATCCGGCGGTGTCTCTCTCGACTTCGAGACGGTCTATAGCCGATCCGATTCGGCTCGCTACTGGCGAATCCTCAACAGCTATCCCGGGAAGTTCGGCTACGAAGCATTGAAAGCCGAAGACAGCCGATATGCCGACTTCAGGGCATTCAAGGAAAAAGGCGTGATCTACTGCAACCTGAGAGAAACAGCCTTCTACGAACTCATGCCCATGCATCCCGATTGGGTGCTGGCCGATCTTATCGCTATCTTGCACCCCGGACTGCTTCCCGACCACCAACCGCATTTCTATTATTTGCTCCGATGACATCCGTCAGCCACTTACGTACAATATCTGTCGCAGGTATTCTGGCCGCGCTGGGAGGAGCCGTACTCATTCTCTTCGGGGTCAATCTCTTCCTCGGCTCGGTGGCTATTCCGATGAGCGAGATCTTCCGACATCTTTTTTCGGATCGTCCCGAAGGAGGAGAAGCACTCGTGCACTACAATATCCTGTGGAAGTCCCGCCTGCCCGAAGCTCTCACGGCTGCTTTTGCCGGTGCAGGCCTGTCCGTTAGCGGCTTGCAGATGCAGACCGTCTTTCGCAATCCTTTGGCCGGGCCGTCCGTTCTCGGCATCAGCTCCGGAGCCAGCTTGGGCGTTGCTTTGGTCGTCCTGCTGAGCGGCTCGCTCGGAGGAGTGGCATTGAGCAGCCTGGGCTATATGGGCGAGGTGGCCATGAACATAGCTGCTGCCGTAGGGTCGTTGGCCGTGATGGGACTGATCGTTTTTGTCAGCACCAAGGTGCGCAGCCACGTTACGCTGCTCATTATCGGCGTTATGATCGGATATGTGGCCACTGCCGTCATCGGGGTATTCAAGTTTTTCAGTATCGAAGAGGATATTCGGGCATACGTAATTTGGGGTTTGGGCAGCTTTTCCCGTGCCACGGATTCGCAGCTGAGTTTCTTTGTCATCCTGATGTTGATCTTCATTCCGGCCGGCATGCTCCTTGTCAAGCAGTTGAATCTCTTATTGCTGGGAGAAAGCTATGCGCGCAATCTGGGCCTCAATACTCGTCGGGCACGGCTGCTCGTGATCTCTTCCGCCGGGCTGCTGATCGCTGCCGTCACAGCCTATTGCGGTCCTATCGGCTTTTTGGGGATGGCCGTGCCACACTTGGCACGGGTTATCTTTCACACATCAGACCATCGGATCCTGATGCCTGCTACCTGTCTGATCGGAAGTGCTCTGGCTCTTTTCTGCAATATCATTGCCCGTATGCCGGGATTTGAGGGAGCTTTGCCCGTCAATTCCGTAACGGCTTTGGTGGGAGCACCTATTATCGTCACCGTATTGTTCCGGCGCAGACGCTTCAAGGAAGAAACCGACTGAGACCAACGGCCTCCGCAATCCCCATCCGCAAACGTTATTATCAATGGAGAAATCAATAGAGCTGAGCCGGCTTGCTATCGGGTATCGAACCAAATCCGGAGACCGCATCGTGGCATCCGGCGTGGAAGCTCATCTCCATGCCGGACAATTGACCGCTCTGCTCGGTGTGAACGGTGCCGGCAAGAGTACGCTCATGCGCACGATGGCAGGATTCATGAAGCCCCTGTCTGGGCAAATACATCTACTGGGGCGGTCACTGGATAGCTATAAAGAGATAGAAATAGCCAAGCGTATAGGCGTAGTGCTGACCGATAATTGCCGGATTGCCGGGATGACGGCAGGCGAACTCGTCGCATTGGGGCGTAGCCCTTATACCGGATTCTGGGGCAGATTGCAGAAAGGGGACAGAAAGCTCGTGGCAGAAGCCGTAGAACGTGTGGGAATCGCTCCGCTGATCAATCGCGAACTGACTACGCTCAGCGATGGAGAGAGGCAAAAAGTAGTCATCGCAAAAGCCTTGGCACAGCAGACACCGATCATCTTCCTCGACGAACCGACGGCTTTCCTCGACTATCCCAGCAAGATGGAACTGCTGCGCCTCCTTCGCAGCCTGGCCCACGATACCGGTAGGACTATCTTCCTCTCCACTCATGATCTCGATGCCATATTGCCCATGGCCGATCGCATTTGGCTGCTGGACAAGGAGCGTCCTTTCCGTGAGGGTGCGCCGGCATCTTTGGCCTCTGCGCTCGAAGATTATTTCGGCTATGCCCATTCTTCCCCCACATTCGAGCCGGTATAGCATGCTCTCCGGTGTATAATCCGATAGCTCTCCACCCCCTGATCAAAGCTATCCGGACAGCCCGATCCTCCCTCTTCTCTTCCCTCTTTCGACTATAATGCACCGATGGATAGTTCCTTTCGGTATAGAAATTCATGTCGTTTGGCCTGCCGTCGTGTAGGCAAGGCCGACTTATATCACAAGAGCTATGTCTGTAAAATGGAAAAAGAGTGTGCCAGAACGTCCCGTCCTGACACACCCTTTTTTCAGGTTTGCCACAGTAGTCAATCGGTATTATATCTTTTTCCGAAAGATCGGACTGTGGGTGGATATATAGCCTGCCCCGAATACTTTTGCTGATAATACCGGACGGCTACTGTGACAAGCCGTCAAGCATTACGGGAGATCTCTGTCCCGAAGTGCTTATCGATCACATGCCGGCTGCTACAATCCGCCACCCTGTGAACCCTGTTCGCCGCCACCGTTCGGTGGTGTAGGGCTGTCGGATGTGTTCGTCTGTGAAGAGGCGTCGCTCGCCGCATCTTTCGGATCCTTCACGTAGACGAACCGCAGATTGGGGTCGATCAGCGTCACATTGGTCGTGTGAGTGGACTGATTCACCCGTTTCTCCGGATAGAAAGCTACACGGATGCTGTTGAACTGACGAGGCGATACATCCTCTTTCTTCTCCACACCCTTGCCGCGTGCGTTGGCCGTGATCCGGAAGGAGCCTACTCCGTCCAACACCACACGCGCCCCTGTGGAGAGATAGTCCCGCAGCACGAGTCCCAAGTCATGCAGGATGCCATGTACATCCCCCTCGGATGCACCCGAACGTGCAGCAAGTTCGCGTGCTACTCTTTTGGTATCGATGACGCGGCCCGAAGCCACAGTCTGAGGATACCACACTCTTTTGCCATCTTTATTGGCAACTTTTGATTGCTTGGATACATATCCAATCATAATTAAAATAGATTAAAAAGTTATGGCCGCAATATCGCGGCGCACAAAAGTGTATCGTTTTTTCTTTACGGACAATAGCAGAGACCTTCATTGTTGAAAAGTTTTCCATAATTATTTTGTAATCCGCTGTGAATGAGTGTATTGCGCTTTATGCTTTTCGGCTAAAATTTTCCAAAAACTTTTCTTTTTAATCGGCATAAATCGGGCTAAAAAATCGCTCTAATCAAACTATATAGTTTGGTCTCACCAAAGTATATAGTTTGGTTGAACCAAAGTATATAGTTTAGTTGAACCAAACTATATAGTTTAGTTTTGCCAAAGTATATAGTTTGATTTCGGTGTTGTTTTAGCATGGTTTCATCAGCCCCAAGAGAAGCCTCCGCCCCTCATCCGAAACGCTCGGAACATCACCCCCAATCCTGCATCCCATACCTTATATATATAGTGTCGAAATAGGGTACCCCGATAGAGGCCACCTTTCCTTTCGGTCTCAGCTTCTCCGATATATCTTATAGCCACTTTCCAAGAAAATGATTTTATATTCCCGGTGCTGTAATTAGGAGTCAATTTGTTCTTAATTTAGCATCTGTACAGTGAGAATGATTAAGATATATAAGTCTAACTATTTCTCATTTTTGTGATTTTTGTATTTTTGCGAGACTAGAATTTCTTTAAACTTGAAGACGTCATGGGCAAATTTTCTCTGTTGAATAATTTTAAAGCATATATTATGAGTGCTTTTAAATCGATTTGTAATATAATCAAAAGTGTTTTTGGGGGAAAGAAGAATAATGGACTAATACCTCGATCTGAATGTCTTTTGAATAAAGCTTCTTGTTCTCATGAAGATATGACTCCTCAGAACCAAAAAGTTCTAATATCTAGTATTGAGCTTAAAAATAGTGAGGCTTCTGTAGTGTTTAAGGCTGCTGATGAGAATGATTTGAAAAATCTTTCTAAATTAGATTTAAGCTCAAAGCAAAAAGAATTGTTTTTAGGGACTTTTTCTAGTATAATTGGTGGAGCTTCAAATGTAGCAATTGGATCATTTGCTGCAAATGGACTTTTTAAAGCTACGGTAAATCCAAGTACTTTGATGAAATTGTCTTCAGGTGGAGTAAGTTCTGCCGTGGTAAATAATGGTACTATAGTCCAGCAAGCTGGATTTTTGCCTGCGGGAACGACTTTTTTTACGCCAATGGTCCTTTTTCAAATAACATCATTTGTAACAGGGCAATATTATATGAATGGTATGACTAAGCAGTTAAATGCAGCTCTTGAAAAGTTAGATACGCTAATCGAATTTTATTATAGAGAAAGAATGGCGAAGATAAAACAATCAGTTTCATTGATAAATAAAAATTTATCTAATAAGATCTTTTCTGACGAAGATTTGCAACAAATGAAAGATGTTCATTCTGATTTGTCTATAATAAAAAACGAATTTTTTGAAGACCTGAGTTGTATGGCAAGGGAAATGTCGAAAAAAAATAAGCGCAATCCTTGGAGGAAATTGAAAGCTGCTAAGAGTATTGAAAAAGAGAAAGCAAAATTCATTCATAAAATGGAAATTTTATTGTTTGTTGAAGCCTTATTATATTTGACTAAAGTTACAGAACTATATATGAATATTAATTACATACAGCCAGATATGAATAGACTCAACTGGACGCTTTCTGCACTTATTGAATTATCCACTTTTAGAGAGGATAATTTGTTTTCTAAGGAATTAATCAATTTGCATGAAACTGTCAAGAAAGAAATCTTGGAATACTTGAGTGATTTAGAAAAAGGAGCAATCTTTACTTCTAAAATTCGAGAGATAAAATCAAATTTTGAAAATTCTTTTGTCGATATTGAGGAGCATAAGGATAATTTGTTATCAGAAGCAAAGGAAATACGTAAAAGCACCTTGGTTCGATTTGAGAAAGATAAAATGTTTGTGATTGACTTTAGAAATGGAAATCTCGAACTTTATTCATCAAATGACCAATGACCATGGCGAATGAGTTATGTATGGCTTCTGTTTTTTTGTACATATCGTTTTTAGTTGAAATTACAGAGAAAAATGAATGAAGTACCTGTGATTAGAAAAGGACGCTTGAAGTCTTATTGGAATACAGCTTTTCGAGGAGGCTTTTTTCTCGGATTATTCGTGTTCCTGGCTGCATTGACAAAACAGAGCTTGTTGAATTCCTTGCTCTTCGGCCTGATGATTTGGGCCTTTGTCATTGTACTATGGATCGGTGTAGGATTTACTTCCGAAGAATACTACAAGCGCAAGAAGCAAATAAAGAAGTTGATGTCAGATCAGTATGCCTTTCTGGATCTGCATGGCTTTACGTTGCATGAAGATCTCTATTTCGAGGGTATATATGAAGGCTTCTTCTTTAGAGTTTGCCCTGCGACCGAGTATATCAAGAAAGGATATGCAGGCAAAAAAGCTGTTGAGTATGTAATAATCGAATCCTTTTACAGATTTGCTTCAGAAGCGACAGATACAGATCGTGAGGCGCAAATGTCCGGAGAATATAATTTTGGCGATGTTCATTTCGAAAATCAATGTGCCGGATTTGTGCCTAAAGATTGGGAGAATCCGGATTTCAAAGCAAATTTCGATGCTCTGATAGCCATATTCAAGCGTGAAGGCCTTCTGCCTATAACGAAAGACGACTGGGAGAGTACTTTCGGACAGCATTTGAAGAAAGCTAAGGACGCAAGCAGGAAGAATCCTCAAAGATAAGGCAGTCAGCCCGGAAGAAAAAGAACTGCAACTGAATAGAAGTCAGCTTGTTGATGGAGTTTAAGAGGGAACTATTCATGCCGGTCTCGATAGCAGAGATCAGTTTTTATCTTGTCCCAAAGTGGAGATTCTCGATTCTATATTATCTTTTCAAAACGTTAAATAAACGTAAATATGCATGTTTTTGCCCCGAATAATATGTTGTTTAACATAAAGTATTATATTTGTAGTGTGTTTTTCATGGTATTAGATTTTAAGGTTAATTGGAGAGCGAGCCGTCGTGAGACGTTTCGCTCTCGTATTTTTTATGCAGGTCTTTATCGGTCTAACCTTGTCTTTTACAGCACCTTTTTGTCCCTTTAAGAGAGTTTCCCTAATCGGTTGGAACCGTTGCTGATAGGAGCGAAAATAAAATAGGCCCCCCTTTGTAAGCAAGGAGAGCCTATCTTTCGAATCGCCTTTGTCGTTAGAGCTTTATCGGTGCAAAGGATAAAGCTCTCTTCTTTGTCTCTTTCAGACTCAGATCATTTTTCAAACAGCAGCGATCAGTCGAGCAAAGATCGCTCCCATCTTTTCGGATGCGGCATTGGCTGCACGGATCACATCCTGCTCATCATTGACGAAGTCGTCGGCAAAGTGGTAGCCTTCATTCGTGATTACGGACATTCCGAAAACACGAATACCCGTATGGCGTGCTACGATTACTTCCGGTACCGTACTCATACCGATGGCATCGCCACCCACTTGTCCCCAGAACTTGTATTCGGCAGGCGTTTCGTAGGAAGGGCCTGTAAGACCCACATACACACCTTCTTTGACCGGGATATTCAGTTCTTGAGCTATGCCTTTGGCTTTGGCGATGAACTCTCGGTCATAAGCTCGTGTCATATCCGGGAAGCGAACGCCGAACATATCCATATTAGGCCCGATCAGCGGATTGGGCAGGTTGTTGATATGATCGCAAATGATCATCAGGTCTCCCACCTGGAAGGAGGTGTTGATGCCACCGGCAGCATTCGACACGAAAAGATTTTCTATGCCCAATAGCTTCATAACCCTGATGGGGAACGTCACCTGATCCATCGAATATCCTTCGTAATAATGGAAACGACCCTGCATGGCAACGACCGGAGTACCCCCTAAGATCCCTCCGATGATATTACCCTTGTGCCCTACAGCCGTAGCTTGGGCGAAATGCGGTATCTCATTGTAGGGGATGACGGTCTTGTCTTCGATTTTCTCGGCCAGTTCACCTAAGCCGCTACCCAGTATTATAGCCGTTTTGGCATCGCCCGGCAGACGAGAGGACAGGAAAGATGCTGCCTCGTGGTAATGCTGTTCTTGGAGTTTCATTATGTGATATGTTTATATTTTCATTCGTGTTTTTTGTGGGCTTTGGCCATCAGTCTGTATGCTGCCTCGGCAGCACCTGCCAATATGGCTTCCTCTCCGGGTACTTTACGTCCGCGCATCAGGATCTTCCCATCTACAATAGTCGTATCCACTGCACTGCCGTTGGCAGAATAAACCAAGTTGGATATGAAGTTGTGGCAGGGAGTCATCTCCGGAATGTCCAGACGTACCAGACACAGATCTGCCAAGCGTCCCGGAGCTATGACTCCGGCATCCGTTCCCATGATTCTGGCTCCATCTATTGTAGCACTTTCGTATATATCCGTCGCTTTCACTGCCGTAGCATCCGAACGCCAGGCTTTGCCGAGAAAGGCGGCCAGCTTCATGGCAATGACCATATCCAAATTGTTGGAGGAGGAGCATCCATCGGTACCAAGTCCTATGACTATTCCGCGCTTGCGCATCTCGTCATAGTGGAAGCGATAGCCGGAAGCTAATTTCATATTCGATGCAGGATTGTGTACCACCTTACAGCCGTGAGCGGCCAGCAAGTCCATTTCCTCATCATCCAGCCAGATGCTATGAGCCAAGATTAGTTGAGGCGATAGTACGCCCAGTTTGTGTAAATATCTGACAGGAGTGGTACCGAACTTGGCGATGCAGTCTTGGACTTCTCCTTCTGTCTCGGACAGGTGTAGGTGTATCAGCACATTTTTCTCATTCGCAAAGCAATGGCAGAATTGTAATTGCTCTCCGCTTACGGTATAAATGGCATGAGGCCCTACGGAAAATTGGATCCTGTCGCTATAGGAGCGGAATTCTTCGTGCAGACTGTAGCAACGCTCTCGGTCAATACGGGCACGTTCCTGATCTCCTCTGTCGAAGAGCGTGGACGACAGTACGGCACGTAATCCCATCTCCTCCACGGCTCGCGCTGTGGCAAGGGTATGAGCGTACATGTCGAGGAAAGCTGTCGTGCCGCTCTTGATCATCTCCAGACAGGCCAACTTCGAACCCCAGTAGACATCTTCCTCTGTCATCTGTGCTTCCACCGGCCATATCCAGTTCTCAAGCCAATCCATCAGTCTCAGGTCATCGCCGTAGCCCCGGAAGATAGTCATGGCCGAATGGGTATGACAGTTTTGCAATCCGGGTATAACGGCCATGGAAGAGGCATCAATAATTTCGTCGGCATGGCCGTCAATCGTAGGAGCGACCTCCGCAATGCGGTTGCCCTCGATCCTAATATCCTGACGGATACCTTCCAGCACTGCCTGTTTTATCAATATGCCCAATGCAGTATTCTTTTAATGAAAGAGGGTGCAACAGGATTTCCTTTCGCCCTGTATGCACCCTCTACGGTTTTTTCTTACTTGTATATGCGGTAAAACTCGGCTACCGATTCGATTCCCTTACGGAAGATGTCCAGCGGCATATTCTCGTTCGGCGAGTGAATGGCGTTGCTTTCCAATCCGAATCCCATCAGCACGGTCTTCAGTCCCAATACTTTCTCGAATGTAGCAATGATAGGAATGCTGCCACCCCGACGAACGGCGAGCGGTCTTTTGCCGAATGCGATGGCACAAGCCTCCTCGGCAGCTTTATAGGCAGGCAGATCGATGGGGCAGAGGTATGCTTCCCCGCCATGTAGGGGAGTCACTTTCACTTTGATATGCTTAGGTGCCACCGACCGGATGTAGTCGATGAACATTTGGGATATTTTCTCGTGATCCTGATTGGCCACCAATCGTGACGATACTTTGGCGTAAGCCTTCGAAGGCAATACCGTTTTGGCACCTTCTCCCGTATAGCCACCCCAGATGCCGCAAACGTCGAATGACGGGCGACAGCTGTTCCGCTCGAGTGTGCTGTATCCGACTTCCCCAAATACGGCGTCTATGTCCAGTGCCTGGCAGTATTTTTCTTCGGAGAAAGGTACCTGTGCGATCATTCGACGCTCTTCATCCGATAGCGGTACTACATCATCGTAGAAATGGGGGATCGTGATACGGCCGTTCTCGTCCACGATGCCTGCAATGAGTTTGCATAGCTCGTTTATCGGATTGGCCACGGCACCTCCGAAGTGTCCGGAGTGCAAATCCCTGTTGGGGCCGGTCACCTCCATTTCCCAATATGCCAGTCCGCGCAGACCGGTCGTCAGTGATGGGGTCTCGGCACTTACCATACTCGTATCGGATACGATGATCACATCCGCCGATAGCATCTCCTTGTGTGCGAGGCAGAATGCTTCCAGATTGGTAGAGCCTATCTCCTCCTCACCTTCGAAGAGGAACTTCACATTGCACTGTACCAAACCCAGAGTCAAAGCCGTCTCGAATCCTTTCACCTGGATCATGCCCTGCCCTTTGTCATCGTCGGCTCCGCGCGCCCAGATATGGCCGTCACGAATTACCGGCTCGAACGGTTCGCTCTTCCAAAGCTCCAAAGGCTCGGGAGGCATCACATCGTAATGTGCATAGACGAGTATGGTTTTGGCTTTCGGATCTATTATTCGTTCCGCATAGACGACCGGATTGCCCGGTGTCTGGAATACTTCTGCTTTCTGTGCCCCTACCTGTAGGAGATGGTCGCGCCAGTGTTCGGCACAACGCTGCATATCGGGTTTATGTTCGCTTTTTGCACTCACCGAGGGGATGCGAATCAGGGCAAAAAGATCTTCCAGAAAGCGTGCCTCATTTTCGCGGATATAGTCTCTGATATTCATGATTATGATTGATTTTTCGTTCCCGTCAAAGATAGGAACTTTTCATATACATTTGCACAAACTAATTAATAGCCGGTTTATAACCCTATCCGATTCGGGATTATTAATGGCCAAAGATTTTAGGATTTTGCCTCATCGGTAGTCATTTTCTAATTATGAAGAGGGTAGTGTGTACAGCCGACTCATAGCATAGAAAGTCTCTCTTCACGTAGGATTATGGACACAATAGTTCTTTGGCTCCGCGAAGTTTTCCTCGAGCCGTCGGTTACGCAGACGATCATTATCCTCAGTCTCGTATGCGCTTTGGGCTTGCAGTTGGGCAAGCTTCGTATCGGTACTATCTCGCTTGGCATCACTTTCGTCTTTTTTGTCGGGATTTTGGCTTCTCATTTCGGCGTTACTACCGATCCCGTGATGCTCACTTTTGCGCAGAACTTCGGCCTTGTAATCTTTGTCTATGCGCTGGGTTTGCAGGTAGGCCCGTCTTTTTTCCCTTCGCTCAAGAAGGGGGGGATTGCCCAAAATCTTATCTCCTTGGGATTAGTCCTGGTCACATTCCTCCTGTGCATCCTCCTTTATTATATCCTTGGCATTTCCATGCCCAATCTGATGGGTATCGTGGCCGGTGCCACTACCAATACTCCTGCTTTGGGTGCAGCCCAAACGACCCTCCATCAGATCAATCCCGATGCCATGGCCGAGATGACCGAAATGGCTCTGGCTTGTGCCGTTACCTATCCTTTGGGCGTTGTGGGTGTTATTATTGCTTTGGCCATGCTGAAAGTTATGATGCCGAAGGTCGAGGAACGAGACGATTCGGAGGCTCCCAAAGCTTTCTTCTCCGAGTATGAAATCTGCAATCCTGCTTTGGATGGCAAAAGCGTTCGCGAAGTAGCCTTGCTGCTCAAGCGTCCTTTCGTCATTACACGGGTCTGGCACAACGGTAAAGTCGAGATCCCTACCTCCGATATGATCCTCTATCTGGGCGATCATATCTTGGCTGTTTCGGGCGAGCAGGATACTTCGCAGCTCGAAATTCTCTTCGGCAAAAGGGAAATGAAGGACTGGAACCGTCCCGATATCGATTGGAACAGTGTAGACAAACAGCTTGTATCGCGCCGGTTGGTCATAACCCGCCCTAAGCTCAACGGCGTACGCCTCGGTACACTGAAAATCCGTAATCTGTATGGCGTCAATATCAGCCGTGTAGACAGAGCCGGAGTCGAATTGCTGCCGGATAGAGATCTTCATCTGCAGTTGGGCGACCGCCTGACTGTCGTTGGCGAAGGTAAGGCGGTAGAGCGCGTGGCCGAGATTTTGGGTGATGAAGTCAAACAGTTGGACAATCCCCATTTGACTACTCTGTTCGGAGGCCTTGTCCTCGGATGTGTTTTCGGCATGATTCCCTTCTATCTGCCCGGTGTCAGCATGCCTATCAAGTTGGGATTAGCCGGTGGCCCTATCATTATCGGTATTCTGATGGGAGCATTCGGGCCACGCTTCCACCTGACCACATATGTAACCAACAGCGCCAATCTCCTCCTGCGCCAATTCGGTATCATCCTCTACCTCGGAGGACTTGGATTGGCCAGTGGAGCCAATTTCTTCGATACCATTGTCCACGGGGATGGTTTGCTTTGGGTCGGAGTCGGCTTTTTGATCACGATGTTTCCAACGCTATTGGTTGGCTGGGCTTCTATCAAGTTGCTCCGCAACAGGTACGATGGTACAGCCGGTATGATATGCGGTAGTACAGCCAATCCGATGGCTCTCGACTATGTGAATAGTCAGCTCAAAGGTGACGGAGCTTCTGTGGCATACGCCACCGTGTATCCGCTTTCGATGTTTGTCCGCATCATCTTCGCACAAATCATGATCCTCATCTTTGCGTAGGCTCGCTTGTGATTGAAGCCGAAGCGTATGCAGGTATGATTTCTTGCTTCCTTATATTGAGCAGATATTATGCCCCATTGCTGTCGTATCAGCTTATGTCTATGCCTTTGGAAAAAGTATTACCCGTAAAGAATTTGTCCTAATTCCAACCCAAGGTCAGATAAGAGTTGTTCTTCATCCGAATCCAAAAAGATTCTATCACATATGCTTCCTTCCTGTTTATCCACAAAATGAAACATAGTTGTCGCCTCATCTTCAGTAAGGATTATTTCTATTTTGTCATTGTTCTTATATACTTCCATTGTTCGATGTCTGTTATTTCAGTACGGAGTTTTATTCTATTTGTAATGATTTTAACGCAAAAATAGTTATACGGGTTGAATTTCGATGGATTCAGTCAAGGAAAAAGTTTTCAACAACGAAGGACATTTTGCGATTTATATATAAAACGGATTCTGTGTTTCTTCGATAAAGGCTTTGTAGCACTTTAGTTTCGCGCAAAAGCAAGGCTGAAATCCGATTATTCGGAGTTCTCGGAATGATTTATATATAAAGCGTTTTCGATTTGTATATAAATCGATTTCTATTTATATATTAATCGTTTTCATTTTATATATAAATCGAAAACGTTTTATATATAGATCGTCAGTCGTTCGATGGGGAAAAGAAAGCGAGGAAACTTTTCTTGAAAGCATAAAAAAGCAAAGCACCCGCCGAAGTTCCTGTCGAACTCCGAGCGGGTGCTTTGCTTTTTGTCGTGTGGGAGAGGTTCCCTTGTCAGCTTTATTCTTTTACTCTACCGATGTAGGAGCCGTCGCGGGTATCCACTTCGATGATTTCTCCCTCCTGAATGAAGAGGGGTACGCGTACTTCTGCTCCCGTCTCCACGGTCGCAGGCTTCAACGTGTTGGTGGCGGTGTCGCCCTTGAGTCCCGGCTCGGTGTAGGTCACGCGCAGCTTAACGTGCGGAGGCAGTTCGCAGGTGAGTACCGTTTCGCTGGCGGCATGTACCATGGCTTCTACCATATCGCCGTCTTTGAGGAACTGAACGCCGTCGATGCTTGCACCGGGTATGGTGATTTGCTCGAACGTCTCGGGGTGCATGAAGTTGTATCCCATCTCATCCTGATAGAGGTACTGATAGGGACGTCGTTCTATTCTGACTTCTTCGACCTTGACGCCACTGTTCCAGGTCTTATCGAGGATACGTCCTGTAGCGACGTTCTTGAGTTTGGTACGGACGAAAGCCGGGCCTTTGCCGGGCTTGACGTGAAGGAATTCGACGATGAAGTAGTACTGTCCCTCTATTTCGAGACACATGCCGTTGCGAAAGTCTGCAGT